>JANYLK010000215.1 GCA_025357875.1 Granulicella sp. | reverse complement strand
CATGGAGATTCCCCCAATCGAGGACCGCGCCAGCATCTTCATCGCCCTGGCCGCGGTCGTCCATCGCCTCGCCGAGAACACCATCGACACCAGCCGCGCCGGTCAGATGATCTACGGCCTCCAGGTCGCCATGCGAGCCCTTGAGCCCCCGCCCGGCCAGCGTTGCCAAACAGCGCCTGCGGCAAAAATGACGCCCGCCGCACAATCCGTCTCCGAAACTCAGCCCACCGCCGCGAGCTTCTCGACCACCGGCTCCGCATCCACTCTATTCTGCCAACATCCCGCGGCTCAAGCTGCAACCGACGACCAGCAACCTGCACCTCCCACCTCGCACCATCCAGATCACCAAGGAGAGCCTGCTCTACTTCCTGCGCTCGCGCCACTGCTATAACTGCAACACCGCGCTCTTCCCCGCCCACGAACTCACCGAGCGCCGCAACGCCGGAGCTCCGCCAGAAGTCATCGAAGAAGCCAGACACGCCCTGCCCGCTCCCGAACCGCTCCCCTCACTCCTCCCCACGCTCAACGCCGCTGTCTCCGACCCACACCCCGAAACCTCGAACCTCGAACCTGTTACCTCGAACCTGGCCAGCCCTCTTCCACTTTCCGCCGTTCTGTTGGATAATGAACGAGGTGGTGCGTGGCCTGACCGCATCTCTTCCGCAGGACAATTCAGGATTGGCAGCAGGGGTCACAAACCCTGTGTCGCGGCGTGTCAGGTGGATCGGCTCACAGCCATTCACAGAACAAGCTGCTTGCCAGCCGAGGTGGCTGGCCACGATAGGAGAACAAACAAATGCGCGAAATTATTACCTTGCAATGTCCGGCTTGCAAAAACAGGAACTACTCAACCACGAAAAACAAGAAGACCACGACTGGCCGTCTTGAGTTTTCGAAGTTTTGCAATACCTGCCGCAAGCATACGGACCACAAAGAGACGAAGTAACGAGCAGCCCTTAGCTTTTAGCCGTTAGCCTTTAGCTAGGAGCTAAAAGCTAACAGTTTCCATGGGGGAGTAAGCTCAACGGTTAAACTGTCGGTCTCCAAAACCGAACTTCTCGGTTCGAATCCGAGCTCCCCCGCCAGTTTCTCCGGCTAAGACCATTCCCGCCGTGAAGCCCTGGCAGGCAAACAGCACAGCAAAAGATTTATTAGCGTCAGAATTTGAGGCAACAAGATGGCAAAAACGGTTGCGGTGGAAGAACAGCAAAGCAACGGATTAGAGCGGATCAAGGCACGGCCGCGCGAGTTGATGGAGTTCCTCAAAGACGTGCGCAGCGAGATGCGCAAGGTCGTTTCACCGACGCGACCCGAGGTTGTGTCCACTACCCTGGTCGTGCTCATCACGGTAGGCATCTTTGCCGCTTACTTTACGGTGACCGACTATGTGTTTGGACAGGGCGTTACCCGGCTGATTCAACACCTCACGAAACACTAGCAAACGGCTCTGAAGTTCGCCGCGGCTAAGAACGAACAAAAGAAATCAAATCGATGCGCGAAAAAGGCACAATCACGATGGCGGCAGACGAGCAGAATCCGGACGAACAGAAGCCTGATGGCGAACAGCCGTCTGAGCAGCTTGCTCCGCCGGTCAACGAAAATTTCAAGTGGTACATCATTCACGCCTACTCCGGCTTCGAGCGCAAGGTGCGCGAGTCGCTCGAGAGCCGCATCCAGGCGTTCGGCCTGCAGAACCGCATCGGCCGCATCATGATCCCCACCGAGCCCGTCACCGAGCTGCGCAATGGCAAGAAGTACACCATCGAGCGCGTCTTCCTGCCCGGTTACGTGCTAGTTGAAATGGAACTCGACAATGACCTGTGGCATGTCATCAAGAACACGCCGCGCGTCACTGGCTTTCTCGGCACTGGCGACAGCCCGGTCGCACTTTCAGAAGCCGAAGTCAGCTCAATCCTCTTCCGTTCCGAGTCTGCCAAGGACAAGCCTTCCATGAAGGTGAAGTTCGAGAAGGGCGAGCAGGTCCGCATCAACGAAGGCCCCTTCGCCAACTTCAACGGCACGGTGGACGACGTCAACGAAGACCGCCAGACGCTGAAGGTCATGGTCTCGATCTTCGGCCGCTCCACGCCGGTTGAGATCGAGTTCGCCAAAGTCGACAAGATGGAAGAGTAGTTCCCGTCGCGCAGCCTGCTGATAAATCCGGCTGGACTTGCACAAGTTTTGTATTACAAATCGGCAGCCGGCCAAGCGCCCGCCGCTAGAAACTGACAGAGGATTCACATGGCACCGAAGAAAATTACTGGATATGTCAAGCTTCAGATCACCGGCGGAAAGGCCACGCCCGCGCCGCCCGTAGGCCCTGCACTCGGCCAGGCGCAGGTCAACATCATGGAGTTCTGCAAGCAGTTCAACGCGCGCACCTCCACACCCGAGATGACCGGCATGACCATCCCCGTCGTCATTACCGTGTACGCGGATCGCAGCTTCAGCTTCATCACTAAGACGCCTCCTGCGCCAGTGCTCCTGTTGAAGGCAGCCGGCATTGAGAAGGGCTCGGGCACTCCGAACAAGGAGAAGAAGGGCAAGGTCACCGAGAAGCAGATCCTTGCGATCGCTGCGCAGAAGATGCCGGACATGAACGCGAATTCCGTCGAGGCCGCCGCCAAGACCATCCGCGGCACTGCCCGCTCAATGGGCATCGACGTCGTCGCTTAGGCGTATCCGAAGCTAGAGCAAGAGGGCGGTTAGGCGAACAGTCTCTGTTGCGGCCTTTCCGCAACGCTCGACTCGGGCCCGCGTCCTAATCCCGGGCTGCCGTCGCGACCCGAGTCACGGGTAAGAAGTGCGTCGGTTGATCTCTGCTGGAGTCCGTGGCGCATACAAGTGCGCTCAACTATAGTTGCGAGTTGTCGGCTGTAAGCGGTCGTGGCGAAGTCTGCGGAGCCAAACCTGATCTCGTAGTCCTTGACCAAAGACGGGAAATGTTCGCGCACAAAGCTGAGATAGGTCGGGCGTGAGCAGGGTTTGAGGAAGAGCGGGTTTGCCGCGAAGAAGCTGGCTCCGACTGCAGCCGCCCTACGAGCCATTTCGTCTAACGCAGCCTCAGAATCCGTGATTCCGGGCAGCACCGGACAGCAAAGGATTCCAACTTTTATGCCTGCCGCGCGAAGCCGCTTAACCGCCTGGAAGCGCAAATCAGGACGCGGGGCGCGTGGTTCAAGCTTCCGCGCTAGCTCTGCGTCCGGCGTAGTGATCGTGATGTGGACAACGAGCTTGTTCCGGCGCGCGATTTCGACGAGCAGGTCGATATCGCGCTCGATCAGGTTTGATTTGGTCACGATGCCGAGATGGTAACCCTGCTTACGCGCGAAAACTTCCAGAATGCTGCGGGTAATTCCTACCTTGCGCTCGATCGGCTGATACGGATCCGTCGCTGTACCCAGCGCAATTTCTTGTTCGGGGTCGATGCGTTTCAGGTCCTGCTCGAGCAGCCAAGCAGCATTTTGCTTGAGGAAGATTACCCGCTCAAAGGCATCCGGATGTCGGAAGTCGACGGTGGCGTTCAAAAAGCCGGTCCCGTCGGCGGTAACGTCTTTCGGTGCCAAGAACTCATGGGTGTATCGCGCATAGCAGTACCGGCATCCGAATTCGCACCCTCTGTATGGGTTGATGCTATATGCAAGCCACAGTTGGCGCTTCGAAATCGATCGGTTCAATACGCTGCGAACCTGCATCGAGCGGAACTCAATTAGGTGTCCATCATCCGCATGCTCAGCCTCAGCGGCTAGTCTAGCCAGCCCCGTCGTCCCCATCGGAAGTATTGGGAATAAAGAGGGACTATTCATATCTGACTTGCGCGGAATCTCCATATTTCGCTTTTTATTCGCCTCCGTTGAGAGACGATAGCTTATGTCTTAGGCCGCAGTCAAGAGCGCAGGAGGTGTGCCATCAACCTTCAGTGAGCTTTTCTGTTTGCTTTGACATCTTCGCGGTTCGGTCCAGCTTGTCCCAGTTGAACGGCTTGCCATCGATTGCGCGCTTCATCGTCTTGAACAGGACAATCGAGAAGACCTGGCGATAGGTGAACCGCTGGATCCAGATATGGAACAGCAGCCACGCGTCGCCTTTGCTCGCCGGGTGTTTTCGTTCGAGCGAAAACGCCAGCGCAGAAGCAGCAAAGTCGATGATCAGGAACGCGAGAAAAAATACGAGAAGCTTCTCAAAGCTCGCCGCGGATGCGGTCTCCGGATGAAAGTGCCGGTCGATGACATAGTTGACCACGCCGGCCACGAACATCAGATCAATGAAAGGCGAAAATAGGGGCAGCAGAATCTGGAAGATGAGTGTGTTCGGCAATGCGAACAAGCCCATTGCCCGACGGTTTCGGATGGCACCGCGATGTTTGAAGATCGCTTGCAGAATTCCGAAGGACCAGCGGAATCGCTGCCGTATCAGTCCATCCATGTTGACCGGAGCCTCGGTAAACGCGAGCGCCCGATCTTCATAAATAACAGAGTAGCCCTGTTCAAGCAGGTTCATGGTGAGGTCTGCATCTTCAGCAACAGTGTTGGTATGGTAGCCGCCGCCCGCCCGTACCGCGTCAGTTCGCCATGCGCCGATGGCACCCGGAACCACCATCACGACGTCGAACAGATCCAGCGCGCGCCGTTCGAAGTTTTGGCTGGTGATGTATTCGAGCGCCTGCCAACGCGTCCACAGGTTCACACGATTACCCACTTTCGCGTTACCTGCAACAGCGCCAATCTTCGGATTTGCGAAATGGCAAACCAGGTTGGTAATGGCATCGTGCGCAATCACCCCGTCGGCATCGATGCCTACATAAATTTCCTCGGTTATCCAATCGACTGCGAAGTTCAATGCGTCTGCCTTGCCGCCATTGGGCTTAGTCAGAATCGTCAGTCGTCCGGAAGCAATGTCTGCTGAGTAGGCGTCAATCGCTGTCTGGTAAGTCTTGTCCTTGGATCCGTCGTCGATCACTATGATGCGGATATTCTTATAGTTCGACATCATCACCGAGCGGATGGTCCGCACGATTACATTCTCTTCGTTGTATGCAGGGATTAGGACAGCGACCTGGGGCGCATAGTCCGGCCCCGCAAAGTTTTTCCGCGTGCGGAAGCGATCGATCACGGCGAACACTCCAATGATGATCAAACGCGCGCTCATCAGGATGTCGCCGACGAAGAAGACAGCGATCACGAAATGGTTAAAGAAGGCCCAGATAAAGAAGGCGATGGAATCGACGCGCGCCTCCCATAGCTGACGTCGATTGAGTGCCGGCATCACCTCAGCGCGAGTTTTTCCCATCAACTCCGATATTGGAACAATCTTGTAGCCGTGTTCGCGCAGAGTGCGGATGAGCATTGGCAGCGCGTCAACCGTGGCTTGGCGATCGCCCCCACCGTCGTGCATCAAAATGATTGAGCCGCGCATCCATGGGCGCGCGTCCATGTCCGCCATCTGTTGCAGGACACTGTCTGTGATTTCCTTCGGACTCTTCCGAGGATGCTCGTCCCAGTCGTCGGTATCGATCTTATCGCCGACAATCACGTAGCCAAGATTCTGGATGCGATCCGCGGGCGCTGCCTGGTCGTTTGTATCTGGCTCCTGATCGATCGAGTACGGAGGTCGGAAGTAGAGCGGCTGGACGCCCAATTCCGCCGCAAATAGTCGCTCCGTCAGGTTCAATTCCAGATCCACGTTTGCGCTTGAGATTTCACTTATGTCCGGATGAAGCCAGGTGTGATTGCCAATCTCATGGCCCTCGCGATACACCTGCTTCATCAAACTGATATTGTTTTGGGCCTCGGCGCCAATCATGAAGAAGGTCCCCACCACACTGCTATCCTTCAGAATCTTGAGAATCTTCGGAGTCCAGGTGGGGTCGGGGCCATCGTCGAAACTGAGCGCCACTTCTTTTTCGTGGTAGCCGGTTTGTACAACCGTGTAAGAGAGCGGGTACGGATTCATCGTTTCCGCTGTGACGGAACGGTAGCCGACGGGCACTGAGTCGTCATCGTCCATGGTCAAGACACGCCGGCCGATTTGCGGCTTGCGCGTGATATTTAGTATGTCCCCATCGCCTTCGGTGTCCACGTCGTATCCAGGTGCAACCTGTGCGAGATCCTTCACTGGATTTGCATGAATTGGAGTGTCCCAAACCTTCCACAAGGAATTGTCTTCGGACCCCAGCCGCCATAGTGCGAACGTTTCAATCCCCAGCGCCCGCGCGGCTCGCATCTGGTTGAGGACGGTTACCGCATCGAGGAACCAGACCTGGTGGCGCACGTGCTCGTCGTCGTCGTCGTACGCAAAGTGGACGTTCAGCGAGTCAGGGTCCAGTTCGATTTCCGCGCCTGCATCCTCGGCTGCCTGCCACGCGTCCTGAGTTGTCATCTCTTGCGTCGAAATCGACGTCGCCGGGATGGGCTTGCTGCCTTTACGCTTTCCGGCGGGGACAGGAATCGTAGTCTTCCAATCGTAGCCGTAGCTCCCGATAGAGCAGATTATCTTCTCCTTCGGAGCCACTTTGAGCGCATTCTTCAGGTTGTCGATAAACCAATCCTGCGCTGCGATCGGTCCCGGATCGGTTCCGATTAAATGCTGCTCATAGTTCATCAGCAGCAGACCGTCCGAATGATCTGCTATGAACTTGAAATCAAAATTGTCGTCCCCTACCGGAACGTTGACGTATAGCTTAAGGTGGTGCGCCTGGAAATCTTGGTAGAGCGCCACCAGCAGGGCCATGTAGCTTTGCTGCGCTTCGGTTGGAATTTCTTCGAAGTCCAGGGAGATACCGCGGTAAGTCGGGTTCGCTGCCAGGAATTGGTTGATCTGTTGGATGAACCGTACGCGCGATTCTGGATTCTCCAGAAAGTCGCCGACCGAAGAAAGGAAACTGTTCGTGATCGGATCGTAATTATTGACATGCGGAAAAATCTCCGCGGGCGAAGGACCCCCACCCCCCGCCGCAACGGCGCGGGCGACTCTCTGCTCGTGATCGACTCCATGTACGCCCGTTGCATCCACGACATCGAAAGGGCGATTGTCCAGACTGAATGAAGTCAGCTTGCCATCGGGCGTCACAACGTGGATCCACTCTGGAAACAGAAGGTCGATCTGGCGAATGTGCTGCTTCAACGATGAGTAACTGGCTGGGTCATCCTCGACGTAGTAGGCAGCACGCAGACCTTCCCCCGAATTCAAAGTGATGTCGGACGGCCTCCCGGTGGTCTTGCGATGCGTTGGTCGATTCGGTTTCTGCCCACCCCTAGCTGGGGTTGCCACGTTTTGTATAGGGGTGCGATTGCGTTTAGGCGTCGCCAGCAGCAGTTCAGGCAGCGGAGTCATGCGCAAAAGTCCGATGACAAAAAGGACCCCAACCACAACGCCAATCACTGCTACGATGTCGAAGATTCGGCGCAGTCGCTTCCATCGCTTGCGTTGAGGGTCGAAGAAGACCTGCTTGTTCATATTTCCTTGACGATCAAATTTTCGCCGATTTCTACAGCGGCTTGGCCAATGAGCAGAAGCGCATACATTTCGTTTTGAGGAATGGCGTTGAAGTTCCCGCAAATACCGTCTTAGGTAAGAGTATGCAGCACCTTGAACATAGTCAATCAATCGCCGACGCGCGAGGCTAACCCAGTATGATGCTGCTAGATGAAGTGGGGGACACGGCAGATCCGGCTCTGGGCGATCATGGCATTGATGGCCGGTTTGTTACTGCGCGTTTGGTTCATCCGCCACATGGCATTAGTCGCAGGCGACAGCAGTCTGTACGGCGATATCGCCAAAAATTTACTTCAGCATGGAGTCTACGGTTTCACCTCGGGAAGCACTCCGCCGGATGCACTCGGAATAAGTCCGACCCTGATCCGCCTGCCCGGCTATCCGCTGTTTCTCGCAGCCTGCTTCCGCATTTTTGGTGTCGGTCAGTACAACGCTGTGATGTACATTCAAGCGATTGCTGATCTTGTCACATGCTGCCTCGTAAGCGCTCTCGCAGGGCGCCTATTTGGCTCGCGCCCAGCGCTTGTGGTTCTGTGGCTCGCCGTGTTGTGTCCCTTCACGGCCAGATACGTGGCCGTGCCTCTTACTGAGACGCTCGTGCTTACATCGATCGCGCTGGCCTTTTACAGCTTGGGCCGATGGCAGGAGGAAGGCGGCGGATATAACCGCTGGCTTTGGATCGTCATTGCCGCCGTCGCCAGTTCCATCCAGTTGCGTCCCGAGCAAATCCTGTTCGCTGTTGCGATTCTGTCGACGATGCTGTGGGCCTCGCTCGCCCATCTACATTCCAGTTCGCGCCCTCTGCACTCCGCTTCGGCAGTCTTCGCGGCAGCAATTTGCGTGATTCTGTCGCTGACACCTTGGACGATACGCAACGCCCGCACACTTCATGTATTCCAGCCGCTAGCGCCACGTTATGCAAATGACCCGGGAGAGCTGGCGCCCCTCGGATTCAGCCGCTGGTACCGCACCTGGGCCATCGACTTCGCTTCTACCGAGAACGTCTACTGGAACTACAGCGGCGATCCCATTCGATTCGCTGACCTGCCGGAGCGCGCCTCCGAGGCCGGTTCTGCTTCGACGACTGAGGATCTGCGCAGCCGAACTGCGGCCCTACTCGCCGACTATAACGCCACCACGGGCATTTCGAACGAGGTGTCCCCGGCAATGGATTCCCGCTTTGCGAAACTCGCCGCTGAACGCATTCAAGCGCATCCGGTCCTCTATTACTTCGGTCTGCCCGTTGCCCGTGTGCTGAACATGACACTGCGCCCACGCACCGAAATGATGAACATTCCGCTTGAATGGTGGAAGTGGAGGCAGCATCGCATGCATACTGCTTTTGCCGCCGCCTACGCCACGCTCAACCTCGCCTACATCATCCTCGGTCTTGCAGGCCTTTTCGCATGGAAGCGCCGCAAATGGATATTGCACTTGGGGCCCAACACTCCGAAGTTTGCATTCCGGGAACTAGCCATAGCAATGGCCGCCAGCATCCTACTGCGCGCTGCTCTGTTGCTTACGCTGGACAACTCCGAACCCCGCTACACGTTAGAGTATTTTCCTGTAATGTTCGTTTTGGCCGGCGCTCTTTTCGCTGAACCGTTGCATCTTCAGTCCACGCGAGAGCGTGGCGGGCGATAATGAGGAATGGCATTTCGCTCAGGATTCGTATCCATCATCGGCAGGCCCAACGCGGGCAAATCAACGTTGCTGAACGCTCTTCTGGGACAGAAGCTCGCCATTGTCACGCACAAGCCGCAAACTACTCGCACCCGCATCCATGGCGTGCTTGAAGTCCCGCTGAAAAAGAAGATCAAGGGTGAGGCTGGTCATCCGGCGGCGCAGGTGGTGTTGGTCGATACTCCCGGAGTTCACAAGCCGGAGACACAGCTAGACCGCCGTATGATGCAAGAGGTGCAGGATGCGCTGGAGTCGCGCGACGCAGTGCTGTTCATCGTCGACGTGACCCACAGGCTGGCCAAGGCAGAAGTTCCGGGCACAAAGATCAAAGCTACAGGCCGCATGGCGATGAGCGCGGCTGAGGACGACTTCGCGCTGTCGCTAGTGAAGCGGCTCGACTGCCCTGTGATTTTGGTGCTGAACAAGATTGACGCAGTGCGGAAAGAAGAGCTGCTGCCCCTTATCGCGCATTGGAGTGCACAACACACCTTCGTCGATGTAGTCCCAATCTCGGCGCGCAAGAAGGAAGGGCTCGAACTGCTGCTGGACAAAGTGGTCGCAATCCTGCCGGAAGGACAAAGGTATTTCCCGCGCGACCAGGTAACAGATCAGCCAGAACGCTTCCTCGTCGCCGAACTGATTCGTGAAAAAATCCTGATGCTCACCGGCGAAGAAGTTCCGTATGCGACGGCGGTGATGATCGAACGATTTGAGGAACCAACATCTTTGAAGAAGATGAAGGATGGGCGCCTGCCTTTGACGAAGATCGCCGCGGCGATCTATTGCGAACGGACGGGACAGAAGGCAATCCTCATCGGCAAGCAAGGCGCGATGCTAAAACAGATTGGGACATCCGCACGCAAGGACATTGAGGGTCTTCTGGCAACGCGCGTCTTTCTGGAACTATTCGTAAAGGTCCAGGAAGAATGGCGCTCCAGCCGCGGTTTCGTGGAAGAGCTCGATTGGAGACGCCAGTTGGAGCAGATTGCGGCAAAGCAACAAAGCGAAAAATTGTGATCTTAAGGGGAATCATGAACCGTAGATCGTTTCTCGCGTCGGCAAGCGGAGCCATGGCGCATCCACTGCTGAATTCATTGATCTCGGCGCCCTCCGGCCTTCTCCTCGCTCAACAGACTTCGGCCAAGGCCACTTTTAAATCGTCGTTCACTGCAGCAAATCATTCTCTAACTATCAAACCCTGCACGATCGAAATCTCCCCCGGCGTCAACATCAAGACGATTGCCTACAACGGTCAGGTCCCCGGACCTCTCCTGCGTTTGCGCCACGGCGTGCCAGTTACCATCGACGTAACCAACGGGACCGACAATCCTGAGATCGTCCATTGGCACGGCCTTACTACCGACTCGCTGAACGACGGCGCCATGGAGGAAGGCTCTCCCATGATCGCGCCCGGTGGCCACCTGCGTTATAGCCTCACACCGAATCCGGCTGGGTTGCGCTGGTATCACACCCACACTATGGCCGGGTCGAATCTGTCTGTTGGTGCGTACACGGGTCAGTTCGGATTTCTGCTTGTCGAAGGAGCTAGCGATCCCAACCACTACGATCAGGAAGTATTTCTCGCCGTCCATCACTGGGAGCCGTCCTTCGTGCCCATGGTCGAAACTATGCAGGCCCAATCCGCGAACCATCCACTTACCTCTGGCTCCGATGTGGGCTATAAGTACGCAACCATCAATCAGCATCGCCTTGGTGCAGGGGAGCCTCTCCGCGTCAAGCAAGGCCAGAAGGTCTTGATGCGGCTGCTTAATGCCAGCGCGACTGAAAACGTCGTTCTCGCGCTGCCTGGGCACACTTTTCGAATCATAGCGATGGATGGAAACCCAGTCCCGAATCCGAAAGAAGTTGAAGTTGTCTCTCTGGCAGCAGCTGAGCGCGTCGACGCAATCGTTGAGATGAAGTCTCCTGGTGTCTGGGTGCTCGGTTCAACACTGGAGAAGAGTCGTCTGATGGGCCTCGGCATCGTCATCGAGTACGCTGGCAAGACTGGCGTTCCCGTCTGGAAAGACCCACAGAATACTGCGTGGGACTACACCCAGTTTGCCAACAGCACACCTGCGCCCACGCCCGATGAGACATTCACTCTTGCGTTGATGGATCTTGGCCCGATGAAAGATGCCAAGTTCGATACGTGGGCGATCAACGGCGCCTCGTGGCCCGACATCGAGCCCCTAAAAGTGCAGCGAGGAAAGCGATACCGCCTCATCTTCCAGAATGCGTCCGGCGATCAGCATCCGATGCACCTGCACCGCCACACCTTCGAGGTAATCGCTATTGGCGACAAATCGATCAGCGGTCTCAGGAAAGACGTCATCAACGTAATGCCGCTGGACACAGTTGCGGTCGACTTTATCGCGGACAATCCCGGCGACACCTTGTTGCACTGCCACATGCAGTTGCACATGGACTTCGGCTTCATGCAATTGATCCGATACACAACCTAGCGCTAGGTGACCGGCGAGGGATTGAAGAGCGCCAGATCGTTGTGGAGACCCCAGTAATCCGTCCATGTCTGTTTGCGCCCACTCGCGACATCGAGCACCATCTGGAAGAGTTGTGTGCCAACCTCTCCGATCGTGGCATCTCCAGTCGCAATCGTGCCGGCGTCCATGTCGATGAGATCGGGCCAGCGCTGGGCGAGTGAAGTCCGCGATGCAACCTTAATCACCGGAACCATCGCAAGGCCATACGGCGTACCACGTCCCGTAGTGAAGATGTGCACGTTCATCGATGCGGCCAGTTGCAGCGTGCCGCAGATAAAATCGCCCGCCGGCGTCGCCGCAAAAATCAGTCCCTTCTTTGTCACGCGCTCTCCGGGCCCGAAGACGCCGTGAATCGCACCCGTTCCCGCCTTCGCCACCGAACCCAGTGTCTTCTCAACAATATTCGTCAAGCCGCCCATTTTGTTACCGGGGCTTGGATTGGCACTGCGATCTACTCCACCGCGAGCGAGATAGGCGTCATACCAAGCCATCTCGCGGATCAAATCGCGAGCCACCTGCTCATCCGCCGCGCGCGCAGTCAGCAAGTGGATCGCGTCGCGAACCTCGGTAACCTCGGAGAACATTACAGTCGCGCCCGCGCGTACCAGCAGGTCGGTCGCATAGCCTACCGCGGGATTCGCGGTCACGCCGGAGAAGGCGTCGCTTCCACCACACTGCACTCCGACTACCAGATCGGACGCCGGCCGCGTCTCGCGGTGCCGCATATTCAGTTGTGCAAGCCGCTTCTCCGCAAGCTGCATAATTGCCGCGACAATTTCGCCAAAGCTATGGTGTTGCTCATCCTGCATACGAACCACATACGGAGCAGAGGAAAGAATCTGCAGCGTATTGGAAGGCAACAACATGACCGGCTGCAACTTCTCGCATCCCAGGCTTACCACCATCGGCGCGCCGCCCAGATTCGGATTCAGGCTGATATTCCGCAGCGTGCGTATCGGAATCTCTGCACCAGGCGCATCGATTGCGACGCCGCAGCCATAGTTGTGAGTGAGTGCGATGACGTCGTCCACATTGGGATAGCGCGGCAGTATCTCCGCCTTGATACGCTTGACTGCGAAGTCGACCGTCGCAGCAACGCACTGCACCGTGGTCGTAATGCCGAGAATATTCTTCGTCCCCACCGACCCATCGTCGTTGCGGAAGCCTTCGAAGGTGAAGCCTTCCAGCGGCGCCATCGGCGGAGGCACCGCAGTGGCGAGCGGAAGATCGTCCAGCGCGGGAGCGACTGGCAGCCGCACCCGCTCCTCATGTACCCAACTGCCTTTCTCGATTGCGACCCGCGCGTATCCAATGATCGAGCCGTAACGGAGAATGGGTGCTCCGGCCTCAATATCAACGAGTGCAACTTTGTGCGCTTCAGGAACATCCTCGATCAGCGTGAGTCCCGAATCGAACTGCGTGCCCGCTTGCAGGCCACCTTCATTCACGATTATCGCTACGGTGTCCAGTGGATTCACTTGAACATACATTGGCCGCAACTTCGTATTCGTAGACATGCATCTTCCTCGCGTCGCTGTTGCGATTCATTCCTACTGCTGCTGAAGTTTTCCCTCAATCAGCCGCCAAAGATGCAGCGGGTTCGAATCCTGTAATGCTTCCGGTAACAATTCCGTCGGAAAATCCTGATAGCAGACTGGCCGCAGAAATCGTTCAATCGACATCGCGCCGACTGAAGTGACGCGGCTATCGGAAGTTGACGGTGATGGTCCTCCATGCACCATCGCATAACCGACTTCAACGCCCGTTGGAAATCCGTTAATCAGAATGCGGCCTGACTTCCGCTCCAGCAGTGGCAGCAGCTCCTGCGCCAACTCAATATCCTGATTCGCCATGTGGAGCGTGGCCGTCAGTTGGCCGTTGAGATGTTTTGCTACTGCAATGAGCTCCTTGGTATTACTGCATTCAATCAGCAGCCCCGCCGGACCAAACACTTCCTCCAGCAGTTTCGAAGACTCCATAAAGTGCCGCGCGGTCGTAGCGAACAGCATGGGCTGACCCGCATACGATCCTTCCGCCGATACACCGCCGGTGGAAAGCGCCTCCACTCCACTGTCCCTACCCAGGTCCGAAGCACCCTGACAATAAGCGCGGTGAATGCCGGAGTTGAGCATTGTAGTCGCTGCCTTCGCTTCAACATTGGCCTTCGCCGCCGCACGGAAGCGGTCGAAGTCCGCCCCCGCAATACCAATGACGACGCCAGGCTTGGTGCAGAACTGCCCGGTACCCAGCGTGACCGAATCGATGAGTCCATGGGCAATCGTCTCAGCCCGTTGGGCAAGCGCCGCTGGCAGGAGAAAAACTGGGTTGATACTGCTCATCTCCGCATACACCGGAATAGGAACGTCGCGCGATGCAGCGATTGCCACCAATGCATTCCCACCGCGCCGCGATCCAGTAAAGCCAACCGCCTGAATCGCCGGGTGCCGCACCAGCGCCTCACCAATCGAGTTTCCCTCGCCCAACACCAGCGAGAAAACACCTTCAGGCAAACGGCAATCCGCCACTGCTTTCTGGATTACGCGTCCCACGAGTTCAGACGTTCCGAGGTGCGAAGGATGAGACTTCGCAACCACGGTACAACCCGCCGCCAGTGCGGATGCTGTATCGCCACCCGCAACAGAAAAGGCCAGCGGAAAATTGCTCGCGCCGAACACAGCGACCGGACCCAACGGAATCTTCTGCGCGCGAAGATCGGCACGCGGCGCAGGCTTGCGGTCAGGCTGTGCTCGATCGACCGTAGCGCTCAGCCAGCGGCCCTCGCGAGCAAGCGATGCAAATAGCCGCAGCTGCCCCACTGTGCGCCCACGTTCGCCTTCCACACGTCCACGCGGAAGACCAGATTCGGCCATCACCCGCTCTACCAGTACCTCGCCAAGATCTACGATCCCCTGCGCAATAGCCTCAAGAAACCGCGCACGGCTCTCCAGGCTGACAGCGCGGTATGCATCGAACGCGACCTCGGCCAGCAAACATGCGGCATCCACATCCGCGGCTGAGCCCCCACCAAACGCCGGTTCCAAATCCGCTCCCGTCGCGGGATTCATAGCACGCAAGACACCTTGGGAACCACGTACGGCGCGTGCGCCAATCAGCATCTCACCGGTCAATTTCATCTCGTCAGCCCTCTTTCTAACTACACCCATGGTACGTAAGTGCGGCGGCAATACAAAACCCACTCCGCTTTCAGTGGGCTAGATAGTGTCGATCAGTGGATAAAAACTAAGTTCAAATCGTCTGATCTCCCCAACAATTTCCCCTTAGCTGAAAATCGCCAGCAGCGCCGCAGCACCGACGAAGATGAGTGCCTCGTGTTGTACGAGCCGCTCTTCTTCACCAGGTATCCAATTGCGGGCGGAGTCGTGATGCCGGCGATGTTGCCAAACAAATTACAGGGGCCGCCGTTCAATCCGATCAGCTCTTTCGGAGACGTATCGGGGATTACCGTCCAACCCAGCGCGCCGAAGCCCTTTCCGAAGAAAGCTAGGGACATCAGAAACATCACCGCCGCCTGGACGTTGGTGTAATTTCATACAATGATTGTCACCGACAGCAGCATTCCCGCCACGATAGGCGCCTTCCGCGCGAAAGTGAGCGACCGTCCACCACGCAAAAGTGCATCAGACGGGACACCTCCCAGTACGCCTCGAATCGACCCGCAGAGCGCCGGCAGCGCCACTGCAAATCCGCCCTTGAGGATCGACATATGTCGGGCCTGCACAAGGTAGATAGGAAACCAGGTAATAAAAAATGTCGTGATCGTGTTGCTGCAGACGTGATCGTGTTGATGCAGAATTAGCCAAAATAGATTCCAATGAGCATTCGCTGCCTGAGCAATTGGCTGATGCCGAACCATTCGTCAAAATATCCACCTCGTTCGCATCGAGATCGGTGAGCGGCGTGCGAACAGGGCCGGCCGGCCAACAGCCCGCATTCCCGCTTTGACGATTGACACAGCATACCCCTTATGCCGGTTGCGGATATCGATGTGCGGCAGCACAAATTCACGTAGCTGCTTTAATACTCCCGCGTAATCGCGCCTGCGAACTGCTTTATAAAACCCTTGAGCGAACTGCGGAAGAAAGTTGAAAATCGCTGACGAGTACGTCGTTACCCCCATCTCAAGATAGGGAAGCGCAAAAGTCTCCGCCGTCGGCAGCCCACCGATATACGCGGGCCTTTCGCCCATGCGCGCGTAGATCCGCGTCATCAGCTCGATGTCGCCATATCCATCCTTGGAGCCGACAAGATTCGGGCAGCGTTCGCAGAGTCGCTCCAGCCACAATTCGTTGAGGATCGCGTTGTCACGACTATAAAAAGTCACACCGAGCCGAGTCGATGCACATACGGCCTCAACATGCGCAATCAGCCCCGCCGAATCGGCATTCAGCAGATGCGGAGGCAACAGCAATATTGCATCCGCTCCTGCAGCCTCACCGGCCTGTGCGAATTGCTTCGCCATCGCGGTGCCGTAGCCGCAACCTGCAACGACTGGCACACGATGGTTCGTCTGCTCCACTGCCGCCGAGACAACTGCCGAAAATTCCTCGAGCGTGAGAGAGAAAAACTTACCCGTCCCCCCTGCTGCAAACAGACCCGCCGGTTCATACTCTAGTAGCCAGTCAATATGCTCGCGATACCCACGCTCATCAAACTCAAAGTCATCAGTGAAATGAGTGACCGGGAACGATAGCAACCCCGCTCCGATCTTTTTGGCAAACTCTTCTGGGGGTATACCACTCATGGTTTCCCTCATTTCGCGAAGCTATTAGCAAAGTATAAGGACCTGCGCGAGCGTGGGACGATCGACGCACTTACTGACTGCCGCCATCGTCATGGTCCAGCCACCACATAATGGCCCGCGTGGTCCAGGGTGACGATTTCCCTGGTACCACCCTCCGCAGCCGTGGCCTTCACCACGCTGCCGTTCATTGTGAGCTGCCCCGTCGCCGAACTCACGGGCACTGAAACGCGAGCCACTACTCCAGCAGGCACATCGACCGCAACCATCAGCGCGCCGCCATTCTTTCTAACATCGACCTTCAACAGCCCATGTGGTGTAGGCTCTCCGCCCTTTGCCCACTGCAAATCCACCAGGTCGGGCCGGATGTCCACCGTGCTGAATCCCGCGCCCGTCGGCTGAATGCCCAGCATCTGCTCCATCATCCACGCCGTCGGTCCAGAAGACCATCCGTGCGCAAGACTAACAAAGTAGCCCGAGCGGTTGTCCGATTGCAATGCTGCATGAAAGTCTTCGTGGTACCAACTCGGGTCGTACGCTTCCCAGAAGCTGGTCGCGCCTTCGTCAACCATGCCGCCCCAGTACTGGCGAATCCACTTCAATGCCTCTTGCCGATGTCCCATCTCGGCCATGGCGCGAATCACATAGTAGTTGTAATACGGCGAGATGATGAGCCCACTCGTACCGCGCGTCCCTACCTGAGACAGCACGTTCTTCCAGATCGCATCGTACTGCTGCGGCTGTGCAACGCCCCCAATCACCGCGGCAGCATTCGTCTGCCAGCGCGGACCGAAGGCGCCCGTATTCCTATCCACCAGGTACTTCTGCGCACCCGCCTCGATCTCTGCGGCTCTCGCCTGATACTTCACCGCGTTCGCCATGTCGCCGAGTTCGCGCAGCATCCATGCGCCGTCGCGATACGCTCGATAAAACTCAAGCGTCGTCGCACGCCGCGTCTCTGGTGTATCTCCATTCAACTCCGGCGACCAATCCACGTACAGCCACACATTGCTCTTATTCGCGTACACATTGCGCTGGTCGAACTCCTTGTCCGCGTACTCCAGCAACTGAACCATGCGCGCATGCTCGCGTTCCAGGAACTCCTTTGACCCCGTATGCCGGTAGTAATCCGCGACCCCGGTAAACCAGAAGGACGAGTAACCCGGAATCCCATTTACATGCTGGTCAATTGGCTCCGGCCCAATGAGCCTATCAAGCGTGTCCTCCATAAGCGGATGCTCGCCGAAGACGTCCTCGATCACCCGTCCGCTTACGTCCGTGTCGCCCATCCAACGCCCACGGTCGCGCTTGCTCGCATCCCAAACACCATCCTGCATGCATAGGTGAGCGGTGTACGCACCCATCTCCCAAATGCGGTTCAGCAGCGGATCGGAAGATTCAAACGATCCCTCGTACTTCACCGGATAGTAAATATCGTCGACGCGAATTGTCTTGAATCTAACTTCCGGCCC
Organism: Granulicella sp.; assembly: GCA_025357875.1. Lineage (GTDB taxonomy): Bacteria > Acidobacteriota > Terriglobia > Terriglobales > Acidobacteriaceae > Edaphobacter. The sequence goes on along the minus strand of JANYLK010000215.1, from coordinate 6,569 downwards.
GCCATCCACAAATTTAATTTTTGCAAACTGGAACGCACTTTTCGGTCCGTGTCCAACACCATGCGGAGCAATCGTCAGTTGATTGACCCCGAGGTAGGGCGCCTTCATCGTCTCCGACTCCGACTCACCCATCTGTACCGTCACGGTCACGGGCGTATCGGAGTCCGATACAAGTTCCACCCTTCCCGTCAGCTCGCGACCGAAGTCCAGCACAACGCTTGGAGCCTCCTGATCCGTCAGCCTCGTTACCGGCAGCCGGACGCCAAACTCACCCGTGCTTCCAGTCAGACTGTCTAGATTCGTCAAACTACCGCGTCCCGCAAAGTGCGCCAATATCCCACTCGCCCCAATCGGCGTATGCGCCAGGTACCCTGAGATGCCATCGTAGCCGGGCCAGTCGTACAAGCCCGCATCTGCATTCCACTGGAACATATCGACTGAGCTCTCAATCGAACCGATACTCTGTACCTGAGGCCAGATCACATCGTCGAACGTAGCTTGCTCCCATCCGCCCGTTGCCGCAATCGAACTCTTCCATTTTTTGTCACTGATCAATAAAGTCGGTCCATCCGTTCCCTCAGCGGCAGACAGAAGCTTCACCACAAGCACCTGCCCAAACGTCTGTTGCCGCACCAGCGCGCTGTTTGCAAATCCCGTCACCCCACGCCCGCGCACCGCCTCGATCGCAATCGTGTTGACACCCGGATGCAGAAATTTAGCGGCGTTCGTCGTAAATACATGCATGCCGAGCGACGATGTCACATCGCTCTCTACCTGCTCAGCCAGCTTGCCATTGAGCCACACCTTAACGCTACGCGGTCCTGCGATGTAGAGCGTGGCTTCGTGAGTCCCCGCGGCAACAGTGAAGCTTTTACGAAAAAAATGCGGCTCAATCCGCTCATTCGCTTGCGGCCGAGTGTAGAGCACACGAGCATCCGCCGTCGCATCGTTTGCCGTCCAGATGTACTCCTCCGCTAGCGGCTGGTGCGTGCTGCTCTCCAACACGGGTGGACCAACATTCTTCGTCGGATCCAGCGGCGCAACTTTGCTGGGCGTTAGCACCTGATTCAACGGCAGGTCCTGTGCGCCTGCGAGTCCCGCAACCAGCAGCATCACCGCAGCACGACACACAAACTCATTCATGAATCTCATCCAGCGCACCCACAATCCTAAGTTTGGAAACAATTCACCTTATATCCAACCGGTCTACCATTGGCAATCCGGGCGAGTCGCAGACCGGTCTAGTGCTGTGTTTTGCTACTTTGTTATCTCCGCCTCGCGAAAATGATAAATTCCAGCAGCGGCGAGATACACGACGCTGCCACCGTCCCGCCGTAACTCTTTCAGGTCTGGGCCGTGCCCCCGCACCGAGTGAATGTTCGAAATATCGGCAACCATCTTCAACGGCAAGATAAGCGTGGCTCGAGTGCGTGGAGGAATTGCGATGTCGATCGAAGTCGCCCCTTCTGCCTGACTCCATTCGCTCGTAATCCTGCCGAGCACCGAGTTATAGCTGCTCTTCGCGGAACTCAATCCGTCCACCATCTGCGGCCGAATCGTGATGCGCTCGTCCACACTCCGCGACATATCGAAGTCAATCCCACCCAGCCCGCGATAGAACCACTCCTCCGCACCGCCCAGCATGAAGTGGTCCTGGCTGCTCCGCGGATTTCCATCCCATGCCTCGGTCAGCGACGTCGCTCCAGCAGCTAGCTGCGACCCATAGCTGGGCGGATCTTTTCGCAACATCATCGCCAGCACCACATCGTTGCGCCCGCCCTCCATCAGTGCGCGCAGCATGTACGGATAGCCGACCTCTCCTGTAGTGATGTGATTGTTATGCGCCTGAATGTCCACCACCACCTGCTCCAGCAGGGCCGCTCGCCGCTCCTGCGGAACAACGCCCAATGCCAGCGGCATCGCATTCGCAGTCTGGCTTCCACGGTCGTACCAGCCCTTGCCCGCGTCCCAGTATTTCTTATTGAACACATCCTTTTCGTGCTCGGCCAATGCTGCATACGAAGCCGCGTCGTCCAAATGCCCAAGCAGGGTTGCAATCTTATTCATCGCCACCGCGTCTTCATACAACATCAGCGTGCCTGTCACACCCAATGAAGTATTCTTCGAGATTCCCGGCTGTCCAGGGCCGATGTCATACCAGTCCCCAAGCCCGTAAGCGACGATTCCGTCCTTCGCCTTGCCCTCCAGATACTTTACGTACGCCTGCATCACCGGATAGCTTCGCTTCAGTTCGCCTGCATCGCCATAAAACCGATACGCTGCCCATGGCCCAAGCACGCTCGCCGAGCCCCACTCCGGCGAATCGTCAAATACCGAAGGCTTCGCGGCTGAGCCGAACACTGTGTACTCGGGCGCGATTGTCGCCACTTCGCCGTCCGCATGCTGCGCATCGCCGATGTTCTTCTCTGTCGCCGCATACAGCCCATGCAAATCGTTGTTGTACATTAGCCCCGGCCCCACCAGGTGCGTCTCCTCGAGCCACCCCAGCTTCTCACGGTGCGGGCAATCCGTGAACACGGTGGCTTCGTTGCTGTGCATCGAATTCACAATCAGCTTGTGAATCGCATTTAGCGTTTCGTCGGAGCTCTCAAAGCTCCCCGTTACAGGAGACGCCGAATGCCATTCCACTCCAGACACAGATTCGATCTTGCCCGCGCCTGCACTCCATTCCGCCTGCAGATAGCGAAATCCGTAATACCCAAACTGTGGTGTCCACGTCTCCACATCCGAGCCGCCACGCATCGTGTAAGTCCACCACATTGGCCCACCCGAACTGGCCTGCGAAACGGATCCATCCGGCTTCAGCAATTCACCCGGCGTCAGCTTCAACACCGCACCGGCAGGCCCTGTCAGCTTGACGGAGGGCACGCCAGCAAAATTTTGCCCGAGATCGTACACCGTCCTATTCCCGCCCACCTGATTGGCCTTTACCGGCAAATGCGCCGCGCCCTCCAGCACCTCAGGTGCGATCGCAGCTGTCAACTTTCCACCCGGACCATCGACCTCTTTGGCAGATTCCCACTTGGACTGGTCGAACCCGGGCCGATCCCAACCCACTTGTTCCACCCGCGCGTCGAAATCTTCACCGCCATATGTCGAACTGAACGTCACAGGGCCTTTCGCAACTTTCCATTTTATGTCGGTTTCGATCGTCTCCGTCTTCCCATCCGCGTACTGCAGCCGCAACTCTGCAATCAGCTTCGTCGCTCCAAAGCTGCCCTCAAACTTTGTATACCGGCCCTTCGTACGCTGCACGTTATACATGCCGTTGCCCAGCATCACGCCTAGCACATCTTGTCCTGGCACCAGCATCTTCGTCACGTCGTAGCTCTCGAATGTGACCGTCGTCTTGTAGTCCGTCCAGGCCTGATGCAGCCCCCGCGCAGCCACCAAATGCATCCCACTTTTACTCGCAATCCGTGCCTCATACTGGCCCATCCCAGCGATTCTCAACGTCGCTTTGATAGGCCTAGCTCGCACCGTAAACTCTCGGCGAAATATCGGCATCGGCTTGCTTCCATCCAGTTCCGCGCCATCCCGCACGGTACTCCACGCAGCTTGAATCCACCGCGCCGTCCATGGCTCATCCGCGACGGGTTGCTTCGCGGGAATCGCTCCCACCGCCAGCGCCGCGCTCAATCCCACGGTTAGCACAATCAATTTCATCGCGTTCCTCGTCTTACACATTTATTGGGCCGTCCTTCGCACACGCCTATCAAACTACCTGATCCCGCGCCATCTTGGTAGAATTGGCACGACGCGCTAGGCGCAAAAGGAGCATCCATGGCAACCCTTCTCGAACAACTTCGCGGCATGACCACAGTCGTATCCGATTCTGGCGATATTAACTCCATCAAAGTGTTCAAGCCGACTGACTCCACCACTAATCCGTCGCTCATCGCCGCTGCGGCGGAGATGCCAGCCTATGCACCAATCGTCGACGGGGTCCTGATGAAGGCACGCGAGGAGGCGGGCAGTTCTGCTTCCGACAAGGACGTCGCCGCACTCGCTTTCAAGGAACTGGCCGTCGCCTTTGGATGCAAGATCCTCGAGATCATTCCTGGCCGAGTTTCCACAGAAGTTGACGCTCGCATCTCCTACGACACGGAACAATCCGTCGCCACCGCCCGGGAGATCATCGCGCAGTACCAGCGTGCCGGCGTCTCTCGCGATCGCGTGCTCATCAAGCTTGCCTCCACGTGGGAAGGTATCAAGGCCGCCGAAATCCTGGAAAAAGATGGCATCCATTGCAACATGACCTTACTCTTCGGTATGCACCAGGCCGTCGCCAGCGCCGAAGCCCAAGTGACTCTCATCTCGCCATTCGTCGGCCGCATCCTCGACTGGTACAAGAAGGACACGGGCAAGGACTACACCGGAGCCGGCGATCCCGGCGTGCAATCCGTGACGACCATCTACAACTACTACAAAAAATTCGGCTACAAGACAGTCGTCATGGGAGCCAGCTTCCGCAACATCGGCGAGATCATTGAACTTGCCGGCTGCGACCTGCTCACCATCGCGCCCAAGTTGCTTGCCGAACTCGACTCCAAGCAAGATGCCCTCCCGAGAAAGCTCGACCCAGCCAAGGCCGCCAGCATGGACATCGAAAAGATCCCCATGGACAAGGCCACCTTTGACAAAATGCACGCCGAAGATCGCATGGCCCATGACAAGCTAAAGGAAGGCATCGAGGGCTTCACCAAGGCGCTGGAAGACCTCGAAAAGCTTCTCGCCAAACGCCTCAGCGAGATCAGCGAAAAGCAAACCGTCGGTGACCGTTAGGCGAATGTTGGACAAACGTAAACGCGGCGACCTTTGGACAGGTCGCCGCTTTCGTTTTTCGATGCTCTGCCGCTAATAATTGGGGCAACCCAAATCAATGGTTTACAAAATGTATCGGCTCAGATCCTGATCCTTAACAATGCTTGCGACTTGCTGGCGCACATACTCGGGATCGACCACGATCACCTTTTCCACGGTCCCATCGTCCTTTTTCCGCTCGATCACGGGCAGCGGTGGCGAGGCCTTCTGCGGCTCGCTCGTCAGAGGCGCTGACACACCCACCTCCGCGATTACACCCTCCTGCGAAGCTTCAGCCCTGGGGCTCTTGAACAGATCCGGAGCCTGGAAGCTGATCTCATCCAGCACCCGTTCCATAATCGTATGCAGCCGCCGCGCGCCGATATTCTCGGTCGTCTCGTTCACGCGGAACGCAAACTGGGCCATCTCCGCCAGAGCCTCCGGCGTGAATTCGAGCTTCAATCCCTCGGTCTCCAACAGAGCCGTCGACTGCTTCACTAGAGATGATTTCGGCTCCGTCAAAATCCGAATAAAGTCATTCACCGTCAGCGAGTGCAGCTCCACGCGAATCGGGAAACGCCCCTGCAACTCCGGAATCAAATCACTCGGCTTCGACACGTGGAACGCGCCCGCAGCAATAAACAAGATGTGGTCGGTCGATACCATGCCGTATTTCGTGCTCACCGTCGTACCTTCAACGATCGGCAGAATATCGCGCTGCACACCCTCGCGTGACACATCCGGACCGTGCCCACCTTCTCGCCCGGCAATCTTGTCGATCTCGTCGAGGAAGACGATGCCTGAATCCTCGACCCGTTCCACCGCCAGCCGCGTCACTTGATCCATGTCGATCAGGCGGCTCTCTTCCTCCTGCACCAGGTACTCGAACGCCTCAGCAACCTTCATCTTCCGCTTCTTCGTCCTCTGCCCAAACAGCCCTGGAAGCATGTCCTTGATGTTCATGTCCATGTCTTCCTGCCCCTGCGCGGACAGAAATTCGAAACTCGGCTGATTGCGATCACGGACGTCAATCTCGACCATGCGCTCATCCAGCCTGCCTTCGCGGAACTGCTGCCGCAGCTTCTCCCGTGTCCTTTCGTGGCTGGTCTGCGCGGCTGCATCTTCCGCCACAGTCTCTGCAGACTTTTCCGTACTGGCCTCAATGGTCTTCTCGGGAGTAGTCACCTGCATCACCTGCACCGCACGCATGCCCGTCGGCGTCACCATCACGGCTGCCGGCCCCGCAGTCTTCGCCGAAGCCGCCGCCTGCGTTGGTGCAGGTGGCAACAGCAAGTCGAGAAGGCGGTCCTCCGCGTTCATCTCGGCCTTGTCCTCGACGTCCTCCATCTTCTCTTCGCGCACCATGTCGATGGCAATCTCCACCAGGTCGCGGACGATCGACTCCACGTCACGCCCAACATACCCCACCTCGGTAAACTTCGACGCCTCTACCTTCAAGAATGGCGAGTTCGTCAGCTTCGCCAGACGACGCGCAATCTCCGTCTTGCCCACACCCGTAGGCCCGATCATGATGATGTTCTTGGGCATGATCTCTTCCGCTAACTCTGGCGAAAGCTTTTGTCGCCGCATGCGATTTCGCAGCGCAATCGCCACCGCGCGCTTCGCAGCATGTTGCCCCACCACATACTTGTCCAACTCCGCCACAATCTCGCGCGGAGTCATCTCATCCAAAGCCAAAGCCTGGTCTTCCGCAGTTCCCGGTAAATAAATTGCCATGTAACTTT
>JANYLK010000201.1 GCA_025357875.1 Granulicella sp. | reverse complement strand
GCCGGGAAGGCGGTTTGATTGATGTTGATGCCGATGCCTACGATGGCGTAGCGGAGCGTTGCGGGTTGGGTTGGCGTTGCAGGGTTTGAGGCAGTGTCGATGAGGATGCCGCCGCACTTTTTCCCGTTGAGCATAAGGTCGTTGGGCCAGCGGATGTCGATCTGGTCGGGACGGCTGAAACCTGTGGTGGATACGATGGCGGATTGCACGGCGACGGCGACTCGCAGCGATAGGCTGAGCGCGGATTGCATGGGGATGGGCGGCGCGATCAGGGCCGTCATGTAGAGACCTGCGCCCGCGGGAGAGTGCCACGTGTGAAGTCCTCGACCGCGGCCGGCGATCTGTTGGTCGGCGATCCAGACGCCGATGCGCGCGCCGGCCTGGGCAGCTTTGAGGGCGAGATCGTTGGTGGAAGGAGTGGTGCGAAAGTGATGCAGGTGGCCGGCGAATTGAGTCGCGGCGATGGAGGATTTTACGGCCGCGAGGTCGAAGTGGGGAGAATCATCCGGATTCGTGGTTCGCGATGGCATTGGTGGCTCACGGGGCAAGGCCAATACGGGGATCCTTCGCTGCGCTCCGGATGACAAGCTTTAACCCCGAGTGCGACTACAGAAGGTCGGCGGTGATGCGCATGCTCAGGTCGACTGCGGTGGCGGAGTGGGTCAGCGCACCTACGGAGATGAAGTCGACTCCTGTCTTGGCGTAGGCGGCGACGGTCTTCAGATTCATGTTGCCGGAGGCTTCGATGGTGGCTTTGGGCAGCGCTTGGCGGATTAGCTTGACGGCTTTGGAGACCTCTTTGGGCGTCATGTTGTCGAGCAGGATGGAGTCAGCGTTGCCGGCAATTGCCTGCGCGAGTTCGGTGGGCGTGCGGGCTTCGACCTGGACGATCTGGCCGGGCTTGCGTCCGGCGAGGGCGCGCTCGAGCACCGCGGGCAGGCCTCCACCAAGCGAGATGTGATTGTTCTTGATGAGAATCCCGTCCTGCAGGTCGAGGCGATGGTTGATGCCTCCGCCGCAGCAGACGGCGTATTTATCCAGCGCGCGCAGGCCGGGAATGGTCTTGCGGGTGTCGAGGATTTTGGTCTTCGACTTGGCGGCTGCGACGGCGCGGACGTATTCGTTGGTCAGTGTGGCGATGCCGGACATGCGCTGCATCAGGTTGAGAATGACGCGCTCGGTGGAGAGGATGCTGGCGGCGTTGGCTCGGACGACGGCGATGGCCTGACCCTTTTTCACGCGGACACCATCGAAGATTTCTGGGTGGGAGACGACGTCGAAGCGGCCGACCGATTTGGGATAAAGTTTGGCGAAGAGAGTGAGGAAGGCGGATATGCAGCCGATGCCGGAGACGACGCAGCTCTCCTTGGCGATCACAATGCCAGTCGCACGCAGGGCGGGGTCGATGGTGAGGGCGGTAGTGATGTCGTTGGCAACCTTGTCCTCGAGGAGGGCGGCTTCGAGCAGGGCGGTGATGCGGCGACTCTTCCAATCCATACCTAATGCTAAACCCGTAGCGTGCATCTGATATATAGGTTTTAGGTACAGGGTTCGTGGTACTGGGTTCGAGTATTCGAGGGAAAGGTAGGAGGGTCGTCGGATGGCGTTGACGCATCAATTTGCGTTCTTGTTGTTATTGGCTCTGCCGGTGGCGTGCGTTAGCTGGACGGTGACGCATGAGGAGGTGTTCCGCGAGCCTCGTGAGTTCTGTAAGGAGAAGGCGGAAAAGTCCAGGCCGCTGGTGGCGCGCAAGTTTTTCTATCTGTTCACGTGCGAGTACTGCTTCTCGCACTATGTGACCTTATTTTTTCTGGTGGTGACGCATTTCACGCTGCTGTACGACGGTGGCGCGGGTACCTGATCTCGTGGTTCTCGCTGGTTTGGGTGGCGAATGTATATATGAGCGCGTTCAATCGACTGCGGCTGGAGATCAAACACGAGAATGTGCAGATTGCGACCGCGGAAGTCGAGAAGGAGAAGGTGGAAGGGTCGGTTGGGTAGCATTGGATGGGCGGTTTAGTTGGGTGTGGGCGGCTCCGCGCGATCGATGACAAAGGTATCGACTGGCCCGATGGACTTGGTGAGCTTCAAGCCGGCGGCCTCGACGAAGAGCGGAAAGGTGGTCTGGTAGGTATTCCTCCAACTGTCCCGATCATGATCGTTGGGGTCGGCGTCCTCGACAATCCAGCGGAGGTCGAAGGCGCCATCGAGGCCGGTGCGGTCGAGCACAGGCTTTTGCAGGAAGTTGCTGGCGAACGTTGCGAGCTGCGGCATGGAAGTGTTGTACATGTTCCACCAGTTGCCGGCGAAGCCCACGTCACCGGAAAAGCCCTCGCCGTACATCTTCGCGCCCGATTCCTTGGACGGCTTCATCGCGATGGCCTTGCCGCTCTGTTCCAGCAGCAGGACCTGGCCGGTCAAGGTGTCACGATGGAATCTAAGCTGAAAGCGCTCAATCAGCAGCGCCTGCAGCATCTGGCGCAGGCGCTCATCGGAGATGCTGAAGTTGGAATGACGCACGGTGTAGGTGGTGGGCGGGTCGGTCTGAGCCGGTTTGGCTTCGAGATCGTACATTTGCTTCTCGGTCCAGGCATCGCCGCCCTTCAGTTGCCAGCCGTTGATGTCGAAGGCGGTGCAGATGAGGGTGTTGAGCGGCAAGGTGGTGATGGTGACGCGGCCGCCGGGATAGACATTAACACCCATCATGTGCATCACGCCGGGTGTGGGGTCGATGGGCTTGATGGTTGCTACTTCGAACTGGGGTGCGGGCGTGGGGTTGGTTTGGGCAGGGAGAATGGGGGTGAAGGCGATGGCGGCGGCGAAGATGAGGGGGCTGGCGAGTAGCAACGGGAAGGCAGGCGCGATCGATGCCACGAAGAGAAAGAGACCTTTTCGAAAGAACTTCAGTGCACGGGCCGGAGGCTTTGTCATCTCGTGCAGAATGCTACACCCGCATCGTGCGACGGATGCGAATGACGCCTTGGGGGGATTTGACGGTGTTTGGAGAGATTTGTCAGGCCCGGGGAACGTAGGTGGTGATCGTGCCGGTGGCGAGCGCGACGGTGACGGCATCGTCCGGGGTCTTCATCGTGGAACCGTCGGACGCGGGATGGTATTCGATGCGGAGCTGGGTGGAATCGACCAGGATGCGGCAATAGCCGTAGTTCTTGTCGTCATAGCTCTCAAAGGTGATGGTGTCCTTCGCCTCGGGCTGGGCGAAGACGGCCATGGGCTGCGGTGTTCGCAATGTCTGACCGGACGAAAGCGCCGTAATACCGTGACCTCCGTTGCCGATGACCATGAAGGGAATCTGGCGTGTGGTATTTCCCACAGGCAGGTGGCGAGTGTAGCGCTGATAGTTGTGCGAGTGGCCGGAGAGGATCGCGTGCGGCCACACGCCAGTCGCTTTGCATACGGCGTCGATCTCCTTCAGCATCACCAGCGAGCCCGAATGTTTGCCGAAGCTATACGGAGGATGATGCACGGCGATAAGAACCGCGCCTGCAAATTTTTCAGCCTGGACCCGGGTGAGGGCGGCGGTGAGGAAGTCGAGTTGCACACTGGAGAGGTTGGGGAATTTGGGCTTGCCGGTGGCGGGGTCTTTGGTGGAGGAGATGACACCGGGATTCTCCAGCATGTTGGAGTAGAGGCCGAGGATGCGCATCAGCGGGGCTTCGAGCGTGAAGTAGACACCGGGCTGGATCATCGTGGTGCGCGAGATGCCGATGGCGTCGGGCGAGTGGGCGAAGCCGGGTGCGCAGAAATTGCTGAGGTAGGCGGAGAGTGTGGCTGATGGATTGCCCGTGCCTGCGGGCGGAGGCAGCACGATGCCGTCGTGGTTGCCGGGGATGGCGAAGACGGGACGCGGGTAGTTGCGGTAGGCGTCGTAGAACTGGTCGTAGTAGTACTTGTGTTCGCCGAAGCTATAGACGATGTCGCCGAGGTTGTAGAAGAACTGCGGAATGGCTGCGGCGGTCTCACCGTTGAAGTCCGAGAGCATCTTGTCGACGGTCTCGTTCTCTGTCTTCGGGCCTCGTGTGGCTCCGGTATCGCCAGCGGTCTGGAAGACGATCTGGCC
>JANYLK010000187.1 GCA_025357875.1 Granulicella sp. | reverse complement strand
GAGTTGAAGATCACTTGATGCTCCGTCGCTGGGGCCGGTGGAATCAGCCGGTAAGGACGGCGCCTCCGTTGACGTTGAAGATCTCGCCGGAGATGAAGCCGGCGAAGGGCGTGCAGAGGAAGAGGATGGGGCCGGCGATCTCGGTGACGTGGGCCGGGCGGCCGACGGGGATGGTGGGATTGGTGTGGGCGGCGATGTCGGGCGTATCAAAGACGGAGCCGGTCATCTCGGTGTGGGTCCAGCCGGGGGCTACGCAGTTGGCGTAGATGCCGTGGGGTGCGAGTTCGGAGGATAGAGATTTGGTGAGGGCGATGATTGCGCCCTTTGAGGTGGCGTAGTCGGCGTGGCCACCTTCTCCGCGCTGACCGGCGGAGGAGGCGATGAGGACGATGTGTCCGCGGGCGGGTTGGAGTGGAACACATCCCGCGGTCTCACCCGAACCAGCGGCGCGTGGGCGGGTCAGCATGTGGGCGGCGGCGGCGTGGACCAGGCCAAAGACGCTGTCGACGTTGGTGGCCTGGGTGAGGCGCCACTGGGCGGAGGTCATGGTGGCGACGGAGGTTTCGACGGGCGGCCAGATGCCGTGGTTGGCAACGAGGATGTCGAGGTCGCTAAAAGCTGCGAGAGTGGCGGCGACGAGCGACTCTCCGTCTTCGGGGGTGGCGAGGTCTTGCTGGATCGGCCGGCAGAATTCGGGGCCACCACATTCTGCGGCGAGGGCATGAGCTTGATCGGCGGCGGTACGATAGCTGAAGGCGACCCGGGCACCGGCCTGGCGGAAAAGACGGACTGTGGCTGCGCCAATGCCGCGCGATCCTCCAGTGACGAGAGCGGTGCGGCCGACGAGGGAGAGTGAGACACCGGCGTCCGGTGTCGGTTTACTCTGTCGGTGCGCAACCAAACCTTGCGATTGGGCAAGCGCGGGAGTGAGCATCGTGGAGTATGCTTTGGCGCTGGGAATTGAACTTGGATTTTTCCTCATTCCTCTATATTGCATCAGGCCGGTGTCGCACTATATTAGGTCCAGTGCAGTGATTCACGCTCTCTTCGGTTACTGTAATCTTCGCGAGTAAGACGCAGCCCAGCCTGACGTAGAAGCCGGGCTTTCGGCCACGTAGCAGTTGGATTTGAACACGGGAAAGTAACCATGAAGATTTTGATTCTTGTGGCGCGCATTCTTCTAGGACTGATATTTTTTGTCCTCGGACTCAACAAGATTGTTCCGTTCATCCCTGCCACGATGCCTTCCGGCGATGCGGGAGCGCTGATGGGCTTAATGTTTGCGCACCACTGGATTACTTTTTACGGGTTTGTGGAGTCGGCTGCCGGATTAATGCTGCTTACGGGGAGGTTCGTTCCGCTGGGCCTGACGCTGCTGGCAGGAATGATCGTGAACATTCTGCTGTTTCACATTACGCTGCAACCCTCCGGCTTACCTGTGGGTCTGGCGGTTGGCGTTCTGGAGGCGTTTTTGGTGTACGCGTATCGCGCGTCGTTTGCCGGGATATTGGCAGCCAAGGCTGAGCCTAAGCTGGCCTGAAGATCAGTGTAAGAGGCCGAGGAGGAGCCGAGAATGGTCAACGTTGCCGGAGTCGCCGGGACGACTCTTGATGTGGGAGAGCTACTTCTTCGGTAGATTAGCGGCGATGATCTTGCGGCGCGCGGCGATGAAGGCTTTCTGCTTTGCGGCGGGAAGAGCCAGGGTTAAGAGGACTTTCTTCGGAAGCTTGGCGAGGGTGAGATCATAGGCGGCGCGGAGCTCGCGGTGCCATTCGGCGGTGGTGAAGATGTTCCAGCGCTCGACGGCGACCCACTGGATACGGGCCATGTAGGGGGCGGGAACGATGCCTTCGATCTCGACTAGTTCGGAGTAGCGGGTGGGACCGGCGGAGTAGGACAGGAGCAGTGGTTGATTGTTGGTGGCTGAATGTTGCTGGTGAGTCTCGTCGAGGTTGATGAGCGCGAACATCTTGCCGCCGATAGCCTTGTCGCCCGTCCAGAAGACGAGGTTTTCACCCCACTGCAAGGTTTCCACCACGTGGGGGAGCGTGAGGAGGAAGGCTCGAAGGCGTTCGACGTCCATGGGGGGAAGGTACTAGGGATCAGGCCTTAGGTTCAAGGTAATAGGTGCGCCTTCGAGAGAAGAACTTGCTAATTTAGCTTTTCTTCTTAAGTTTGGAGGCAGCAGCGGCCTTGGAGTCGGCCTTACGCTGGGCCGAGGTCTGGTTCGCTTTGGGCTTGCAGCTTTCCTTGGTTCCGGGCTTCTTTCCGGGGACAGGTTCATATCCGGGCCAGCAGGGGCCGGATTTTTTCGCGGATTGCTGGGCTGAGGATTTTTTAGTGGTAATCATACGCATGAGACGCTTGCCACGTTCGGGCGCGGATGCCGGCAATGAGATGAGTATTTGGCAGATGGAAGAAGACGGTCGTGCTTTCGCACGGTACCCCAATGCGCAAGAAAGCGCTGTAGCGAGGAGGAGCCCTAGCTTTGAGGGTTTTGGATGGAACTAATGCAGGGAAGGTCAACGAATTTTAAGACGGATGGGACCCTTTGCAGTGGCACCGTCGACGCGGCGACCGTGCTGGGTGACGACGATGCGGCCGGCGGCGTCGAGGCGATGGGCGGCGGCGCGGGCGGGTTGCATGAGAGGATGCCACTTTGCGTGGGAGTCGGATGCCGCGACGGCACGGGCAGCTTCGGAAGGGCAGATGGTTTTGCCCGGGCCTCGCTCCGCGAGGAGGTGAAGAATTGCGGTTTCTAGGGCAAGGTCTGGGTTAGTTGGGGGCATAAGCTTAGGGGATGTTTGGCATTTGATTGCGATGGTAAGCCCATGGTCGGCGCGATCATGCTGTGTCGAACATGGGGCACCCAGTTGGGAATCATCACCTATCGCTGGACGATTTTGACCAGTTTGGCAGCGTTGAAGCCCTGTGCGGTGGCCTTGGTTTCGATTTCAACGAGGACCTCGGGGGCGAGGGGGACGGCGCGGGAGAGGATCCAGAGAGACTTATGGTTCGGAGTTCCGACCAGCGCCCAGGTGTAGTCGGGTGCCAGGTCGAGGACCCAGTATTTCTTTGCGAAGGGCCAGATCCAGCCTAGTTTGATTTTGCCATCGCCGCTCTTGTCGAATTTGCCGGCGTAATTCGACGAATTTGAGTTGCCGTCCTTGACCTCGCAGGTGGTGACAATCTGGAGCGTGTTCTTCTTGTCGCCGAGCGCGTAGAGAACCATCTCATTTGCCAAGCAGGATTTTTCGCGCCGGATGGGATAGCGGGCGATCTCGTAGTAGGTTCCGATGAGACGGGCGGGATCAAGTTTGGGGACTGGGGTTGCGGACTGGGCGACGGCCGCAGACGATGCCGCGACCAGGAACGCGAGCAGGAGGGCCGCGCAGACAGGGACTTTTACGAGCGACTTGAACTTTATTGTCTTCATGCGCTAACAGATTCGATGCAGAGTTGCGTTTCGCCGTCGTCACGGTTCATGAAAGCTGGAATTTTGAGGCATACAGTTGCGGTAAATCGCGCTGACAACGGGAAGGTGCGGCGGGGCTTCCCGGTGTGACGGTTGTCACGGCCACCCTCGGCGGGTAAAGCGTAGAGTTTTGCGCGTAGGAGGAATGAGCAAATGATAGATATTATGAGTGGGACCGATACAGATGTCGTTTCGAGCACAAAGAAGGGTTCGAAGGCGGGTGTCGTGGTTGGGTTCCTGTGCCTGTTGGCGCTGGCAGCCGGCGGAACCTACTGGGTAAACAGCCACAGCAAGCCAGCAGGCGTCGTGGATCCGCAGACGTCGGAGGAAGCAGTTCGCGCGGCGGATGCGCAGTGGTCGAAGGCTGCGGCGGCGAATGACATTGAAGGCACCATCGCTTTCTACAGCGATGATGCCCTTGTAATGCCTCCAAATGGAACGATGGCGAAGGACAAGGGAGCCGAGCGCAAAGCATGGTCTGAGATTCTGGCGCCCGGCACGAACCTATCGTGGACCGCAGGCAAGATTGTGTCTTCCAAGGGGGGCGACATGGTGTACGACGTGGGCATCTATACGTTGATCACTACACCGGCCAAGGGCAAGCAGACCACAGATGGAGGGAAGTACCTCGCGGTCTGGAAGAAGCAGGCGGATGGCAAGTGGAAGGCCGTCGCGGCTTCGTGGAACTCGGATAAAGCGCTGCCGGGAAAAGTTGTGAAGGGGTAGACCAAGGGGGCGAAGAGCCCTAATACCGATTGGCACTGATGACGCGGATATATTGTCGGTGCCTTTGTGTGTGCCAAGCCAGAGGTTTACGTCCCTCCTTCGCAAAGGCACGAACGTTGGGGTACCCGGTTAGATCATGGTTCGATCTTTGGTCGGATCGCGAGGCTCGAACTTCCGCTGCATACTAGACCACTCCCACAAGCCCACGACGAGTCCACACACAATGTCAATGATGATGTCTTCAATTGAGAATCGAGCGGGCGTGTGCGACCAGCCCCGTTTATAGATATATCCCCAAGTCACCCACCCAAACTCATACGTACACAAGAGGATGATGATGGTTTTGATGATGTAGTACACCTGCCCCTGCTCTTTCACAGCTTCCCAGTGCTCTAGTTGCTTGCGCTGTTTCTCGGTCTGCGGGAATTGCAGCTGCATACTTCGTAGACTACTCCGACGGATTATCGAGGTCAGAACCTTTGCGTGTCTTTATACTTAGAAGTTTATGGCTAAGTTCGCGTCGGTGGATGAGCAGTTGGATTTGATTATGAAGGGGGCGGCTGAGATTATTCCGCTGGAGGCGCTGAAGGAGCGCGTGGCGAAATCGTTGGCGACGGGCGTGCCTATGCGGATCAAGGCAGGCTTCGATCCTACTGCGCCGGACCTGCATTTGGGGCATACGGTGCTGATTCGCAAACTACGGCATTTTCAACAGCTTGGGCATACGGTGATTTTTCTGATTGGTGATTCGACGGCGCTGATTGGCGACCCGACTGGCCGGAATGTTACGCGGAAACCGCTGACGCAGGAAGAGATTGACAGGAATGCGGAGACCTACAAGGAGCAGGTCTTCAAGATACTGGATCGTGAGAAGACTGAGGTTCGGTATAACTCTGAATGGCTGAATAAGCTGGGGTATGCCGGATGGATCGGTCTGGCGGCGAAGGCGACGGTGTCGCAGATGCTGGAGCGCGAGGAGTTTCATAAGCGATTCAAAGCGGATGAGCCGATCGGCGTGCATGAGTTGATGTATCCGCTGGTGCAAGGGTACGACTCGGTGATGCTGCGATGCGATGTGGAGCTGGGCGGGACCGACCAGAGGTTCAACCTGCTGATGGGGCGGGACCTGCAGCGGAAGGATGGGCAGGCGCCGCAAATTGTGCTGATGACCCCAATCCTGGAAGGGCTGGACGGCGTACAGAAGATGTCGAAGTCGCTGGGGAATGCGATTGGCATCCATGAGGCGGCGGGCGAGATGTACGGCAAGCTGATGTCGATCTCGGACGAGTTGATGTGGAAATACTGGGTTTTCCTGACCGATTTAAGGGCCAGCGAGATCGATGCGATGAAGGCGGAAGTTGAGAGCGGCACGCTACATCCAATGCAGGCGAAGAAGAACCTGGCGTGGTCGATTGTGCGGGACTTCCACTCAGCGGCGGATGCGGATGTTGCCGGCGAGAATTGGGGGATGCAGTTTCAGCAGCGGGCTGTTGCGAGCGATGCGCCGGTGGTTGAGATTTCGCTGGCTTCGGATGGGCTTGTGGTTGAGCAGGTAGCGGAAGCCTCGGTTGTGAGGCTGCCGAAGTTATTGCAGGTGGCGGGGCTTGCGAGTTCAGCGGGAGAGGCTACGCGCAAAATTGCGGAGAATGCGGTGAGCGTGGATGGCGAGAAATATTTGGATAAAACTCTTAGCGGCGCAAAGGTGGGCGAGTCGGTGGTTCTGCGGCTGGGCAAGAAGAGTGTGCGTGTGGAATGGGTTAAGTGATTGCGAATGAAGAGGATTGGATGTCGGACCCTACCATTGGCCAGCGATCGACGTCTAAGGAGATTGATGCAGCTAGATACGAAATACTGGGTAGGCGCGCTGAGTTTGATACTGGTGTCATCGGCGTACGGGGCGCAGTTACCGGACGCAAAGCAAATCGTACAGCAGGCCGTGAACAACCAGCTGGCTGCAGACCGTGATGACCGGTCGCATTGGCGTTACACCCGAACCGAGGCTGGGGGCGACAGGCTTGTAGTGGTGGAGACCGAGCATGGTGCAATCAGCCGGCACATCGCGGACAACGGCAAGCCTCCCACGGCGGAGACGTTGTTGGCGGACGACGCTAACATTGAAAAGTTCATCCATGACCCCGGGATGCAGCAAAAGCAGCGGCAGAATGGGGCTCATGATGACAAGAGCGCGATCGAGTTGCTGAACCTGATGCCGGAGGCGTTTGTTTGGAAGGTCGAGAGTGAGACGCCAGAGACTATTACGCTCTTGTACAAGCCGAACCCGAACTTCGACCCACCCGACATGGAAGCGCGCGTGATGGGAGCAATGAGCGGGACACTGGTTGTGACCAGCCCTGCTCACCGCATTCGTACGTTCAAGGGGCGACTTCAGAACGATGTGACGATTGGTTTTGGAATTTTCGCGAGGATCAAGGCAGGCAGCACGTTCGACATTGAACGACGAGAAGTCGCCTCGGGATATTGGCAAATCTCCGAAACGCATGTGCACATCAGCGGCCATGCTTTGTTCTTCAAGACTATTGGGACCCAGGAGGATGAGGTGAAGTCGGACTTCACCCTGGTGCCTCTGGGCACAACTCTGGAGCAGGCCGCGGCAATGCTGAGACGGCCGACAAAGTAGCGTCGGCATGCGAAAAGCAAATTCGTCCGTCCAGCTACTGAATTACAAACAAGCGGTATTCTCTGATTGATGGCGAAGACACCTTATCCGCAGACCGACCGGGAATTAGTTCGGCGCATTGAGCGCTCCGCGGGCAGGCGCGCGGGATACAAACAACTGATTCGCGAGCTTGGCCTGGGTGGAGGACGCGAACGGCGCTTGCTGCTGGAACAGCTAGCGCGGATTACTGCGCGCGGTGAATTGGTGAAGACTGAGTTCGAACAGTGGGCTCTGCCAGGATCTACGTTAGACAATACGGCACGGGCCGGGCTGCAGGGAGAGCGGCAAGAACTCCGAACTACGCGGGATCGCTTGTTGGCTGGGAAACTGGATTTGCATCGCGATGGCTACGGCTTTGTTCGGCTGAATGGAAGTACAAATCGCGATGAGGATTTATTCATCCCACCGAATGAGTTGAACGGCGCAATGCAGGGCGATGAGGTGCTGGTGGATGAGGCACCCCCGGGACGCGATGGGCGGCGGTCAGGGCGGATCGCGCGGGTGCTGACGCGGCGAAATCCTACGGTTGTGGGGATTTTTCATTACGCGCGCGGACGACGAAGCAGAGGCGCGTGGGACGATGTTCCCGTGGTGCAGGGCAATTACGTAACGCCGCTGGATGAGCGGATGTCGGGTGCGCCGGGTGGTGGTGCGATTCTAATTCCCGACGGCGCGGAGGTTCCCGCAACGCCGCTGGCGACGCCGCACCGCGTGCTGGGCGAAGAGGCGCAGACGCAGCAGCGGCGATGGAGCACGCGCGAGTTGGAGGATGGCCACACCCCGCTCGAAGGGCTTGCGGTGGATGTGGAGATTACGGACTTCCCTGCCCCGGGAAGACCGGCGAAGGGCCGTGTGATTGAAGTGCTGGGGCCGCCCGACGCATTTGGCGTAGACGTTGAGATTGTGATTCGTAAGCACCATCTGCCGCATGTGTTTCCAGCGAATGTGCTGGCGGAGGCGAGAGCATCAGCGGCGCATACGGTAAATATTTTGACGCCGGCCGAGGTTGCGCAGCGGCGAGATTTTCGCGGATTGCCAATTGTAACCATTGATGGCGAGACGGCGCGCGACTTCGACGACGCTGTGCTCGTGGAACCGCTGCCGAACGGAAATTGGCAATTGCAGGTACACATTGCGGACGTGAGCAATTATGTACGGCCTGGGACCGCGCTGGATCTTGAGGCGCGATTGCGCGGGACGAGCGTATATTTTCCCGACCGCGCCGTGCCTATGCTTCCGCCGCAGCTATCGAGTGGCATGTGCAGCCTGCGTCCGGACGAGGACAGGCTTGTCCTGAGCTGTTTAATGGAGATCGATGGACGCGGAGAGGTGTTGAGGTACGAGGTGTGCGAGGGGATCATCCGTAGCGCCAAACGCATGACCTATACGCAGGTGCAGGCGATTCTGGACTCGGGCACGGATGTAGCGACCGTTACGGATAGGGCCGTGCGCGAGGAGTTTGCGCCATTTGTAGCTCATTTTGTTCAGATGTATGAACTGGCGTTGAAGTTGAATGAAAAACGGCACCGGAGAGGGTCGATCGATTTCGATCTACCGGAGCCGGTGATCGAATTCGATCCGGACGGAAACATGCAGTCGATTGTGCGCTCGCAGCGGGGATGGGCGCATCGTCTGATTGAAGAGTTCATGCTGACCGCGAACGAATGCGTTGCGACGTGGATTGAGAAGAATGGAATTCCGAGCTTGTATCGCATTCACGAGATGCCGGATCCGAAACGAATTCTCGACTTTGAAGAGACGGCGAGTGGATTTGGCTATTCGTTGGGGTTCGCGAGCCTGCCGATTAAACAGATGACGATGAAGTCGGATCGGCGCGATGTACGCAAGGGCAATAGCGGCGGTGGGCGCGGGCGGGAGGCGAAGACGCATGAAGTGGCGCAATCGATCCCGGTGACGCCGCAGATGTACCAGCGACTAACTGCGAAGATTGCGGGCAAACCAGAGGAGCGGATACTCGCATACCTAATGCTGCGTTCTTTGAAGCAGGCACGGTACAGCGAGAAGAATGAGGGGCATTTTGCGCTGGCGAGCCCATGCTATACGCACTTCACTTCGCCCATCCGGCGATATCCGGATTTGATTGTGCATCGGTTGATTCGCGAGTTAATCCGGGCCGGGGCGGACGCTGAAGGTGGGGCGATTCTGAGCACCGACCCTCAGCCCTGGAAACAAGCTATTGGTCTGGTTACAGATGTTCGGCGAGGACAAAAGGAGTACGCTTCTGAGCCTATTCCTGAGTCGGAGCTAGCGGCGATTGCGGCTGAATCAAGCCAAGCGGAGCGGCGGGCAGATGACGCTGAACGCGAGCTGATGGAGTGGAAGAAGATGCGGTTCATGGAGGATCGTGTCGGCGAGGACTTTGGCGGAGTCATACTGTCATGCACGAAATATGGCTTCTTCGTAGAGCTGGATGATCTGTTTATCGAGGGACTCGTGCCTTTGGCTACGTTGAGCGGATTTGGTAACGACGAGCGTTACATGTTTCGCGAGACGGACAAGCAGATTGTAAGCACTCGAACGGGCCGGACGTTCAAGATGGGGCAAAGGGTGCAGGTGCTGCTGGACCGCATCGATCGGCAGCAGAGGCGGCTGCAGTTTACGCTTGTGCCTTCCGCGCATGCGGCGGCAGATTCGCTGGGCGGTCTTCGTAAGGCCAAGGCTGGCGAGGCGGAGTTCCATAGTGGTGAGGCCCGTCATCTGAGTCCTGACCGGTCGGGCAAGTCCCGAGGGAAGGCGGGCAAGACGAAGTCAAAAATCCGCGCTCGCGATAAGAAGTCCAAGGGCAAGAGGAAATAAACCCCGTTACAATTAGAAGATTAAGGAGACTAGATATGGCGCACATGGTATTTTGCACGAAGTACAAGGCTGAGTTGGAAGGGCTGGACGAGCCGCCGTTCGACTCCGACTTCGGCCAGAAGATCTACAAAAATGTTTCGCAAAAAGCATGGGGCGAGTGGGTGGAGCGGCAGAAGATGCTGCTAAACGAGTACCGCCTGCAGCCCTGGACGAGGGAGGCGCAGGACTTCCTGGTGGAGCAGATGAATGGATTCTTTTTTGGCGAGGGAGAGGCTCTGCCGAAGGAATTTGTGGCGCCGACGCATTAGTGCGTTCGCCGGCACGTTCAACGCTTGGATGAAGTCCGAAAGTTCTTGTTGCAAGCTCGATTTACGAGAAGTATTGCCAATGACCCGCAAGTTTGCCCATGTGTTTTGTGGGATGTGTCGATGCCGATGAACGGACTCGCCTCGTGTACACTTAACGCTGCAGGATACCCCACACATTGTCCGCCTGGACGGTGCGTGCAACACAAAGTCGGGACGTGGCTCAGCCTGGTAGAGCGCACCCTTGGGGTGGGTGAGGTCGCTAGTTCGAATCTAGTCGTCCCGACCATTTCTTTCTTACAGTTACGGCTATCTGGTTGGAAACTTCAACCCGCTATCCAACCCGCAATAGGCTATTGGATAGCCTCAGACGCTGGTTTTCCCTTCTTGATCGCTTCCAAATACAACCCCTGAGCCACCATCTGTGTACTGTTTACACGATGGCTGTAAATCTCCATCGTGGTCGCCAACCGCTTGTGCCGGAGAGCCTTCATCGTGACAGAAGGGTCAACGTGGCCGGATAAGAATGTTGCCAGCGAGTGACGGAGGTTATGCCATCCAAAATCCTTGGAAGACCCCTCCTCGATGACACCCGCCTTCACAGCAGCGGGACGAAGATAATCCTGAGCCGCACAGGAGGCCGTTCTAGGCTTTGCACCCTTCAACTTCAGACTAGGGAAAATCCAGTCCTCATCCTTGGAGTACAAAAACTGTTCCCGCCATTGTTGAAGGGATGC
>JANYLK010000072.1 GCA_025357875.1 Granulicella sp. | reverse complement strand
CCTCGCCACCGCCGATCTGCTCGACGCGCTCACCCACGCACCCGCGCCGCCGAACCCACTCGACGCCGCGCATGCCGAAGAGTCCCGCGCACACCTGGTCCTCGCCCTCGACCACTCACCGCAGTCCACCGACCATTCGCTCACCGAGCAGGTCGAAGGCGCGCTCCACACCCTCGAACATCGCCGCCTCGAACGCCGCCAGCGCGAACTCCGCTCCCAGATCGCCGAAGCCGACCGTCGCGGCGACACAGAAATGCTCAACAAGCTCAACCAGGAAAAGCTCGGCATCGACCGCCAACTCCGCAACCACTAACCGGATGCTCGTGAGCGGAATAGTAAAATCGGAATTATGGAGACGCCTCAGCTTTCCGACCCACAGATCGGCGGCACGCCACCCGCCTCGCAGAGTCGGGTGAAGAAGTTTTTCGGCAAGAGTCCCGCCGCCATGCTGACCTCGCTCGGATGGAACCTTCGCAACTTCCGCCGGGAGGCGATTTGCAAGCTTCGTTTTGGCCTGGTGACCTGGACTCCCAAGGGAAGCAATCCCGCGTTTCACGCTTACTATCCCGATGGGATGGGGTCGTTCCCTGACCTGACGGACTTGTATCGCCGCTGGATCCGTGGCAACAAGACCAACAATAACGGAGATGCGATGCGCTTCATGGCGTTGATGCTGAATGTTCGTCAGCTTCAAACTGATGGCATCGAAGGCGACTTTGCCGAACTCGGCGTCTGGAAAGGTAACTCCGCAGCGATCCTCGCCCATTTCGCCTCGCAATCGGGCAGGAGGCTCTTCCTCTTTGATACATTTTCCGGATTCGATCGGCGTGATCTAGTCGGTGTCGATCAGATTCAGCACCGTGACTTCAGCGACACTTCGATTGAAGGTGTGCGCGAGACGGTAGGCAACCCGGGGCACACTACCTATCTCCAGGGATTTTTTCCGGACACCATTACCGACGAAGTGAGAGAGCGGCAGTTCGCCCTGGCGCACATCGACTGCGATCTGTATGAGCCGATGAAGGCGGCACTCGCATTCTTCTACCCACGAATGCCCAAAGGAGGAATGCTCATCCTGCATGACTACTCCTCCGGCTCCTGGGCCGGCGCACCGCGAGCAATCGATGAGTTTACCAAGGCCACCGGGGAATACATCACGCTGTGGCCCGATAAATCCGGCACCGCAATGATTCGCAAGAGCGCCTAGCTCGCTCACGAACCGCATCCATACAGTAGAACGGCAAGCACGGAGGAGCGCCATCGATAAGCAGACCAAGCGCCGCCTCCTGATCGGCTTCGCGATGAACTGGGTCGGCAAGCTGGCCAACACGGTCGTCCAGCTCATCCAGGTGCCGCTCTATTTTCACTTCTGGGCGACTACGGTTTACGGCGACTGGCTCATCGTCACCGCCATCCCCACGCAGCTCAGCTTTTCCAGCGTCGGCTTCGGTAACGTCGCTTCCACCGAAATGACCATGCTGGTTGCAGCAGGCGACCGCGAAGCTGCCATCGGAGTCTTTCAAAGCTGCTGGTGGCTGATCTCGCTGATCTGCGTGTCCATCGGACTCCTGCTCGTGCCCGTGCTCTACTACCTGCCGGTCGCCAACCTGCTCAACATCCATTCGATCAGCTCATCCGACACCAAGTGGATCATCTTCTACCTCGGCGTCTCTATCCTCTTCGGCCAACTCGAGCAGCTTATGGGCGCTGCCTACACCTGCGTCGCTCGTTACTCCTACGGCTCCTTCGTTAAGACCATCATCTCGCTCGCAGCCTTTGCCGCCACCATGGTTCCGGTCGTCCTCGGTCACGGCCCACGCACCGCCGCGCTGGTCTACGCCATCGCCAACAGTATCGGAACCGTCGTCTTCGGCCTCTTCGTGCTGCACGACCTGCCCTGGATCGAGTTTGGATGGAAGCACGCACGCTTCTCCGTGATTCGCCGCCTCGCCGCGCCCTCTTTCGCCTTCATGGGTTTCTCGCTCGGCAACGCGTTTAACATGCAGGGAACGCTGATGGCCGTCGGCTATGCGCTCGGCCCGTTCGAGGTGGCCGTCTTCGCCAGCGCGCGCACTGTCTCCCGAGTCGCCCTGCAGATGGTTCAGATGGTCAACAACACCGTCTGGCCGGAACTCTCGCTCGCATTTGGCGCGAAGAACTTCGACCTCCTGCGCTCGCTGCATCGACGCGCTTGCCAGACTGCACTCATCCTCTCGTTCGCCATCGTCGCCTGCATGATGACATTGGGCCCATGGTTCCTCACCCACTGGACCGGTGGCCATGTCCCACCCAGCCGTTCTCTGCTGGCCATTCTGTTGTTTGTCGTGGTTATCTACGCGCTCTGGTCCACGAGTTCCACGCTGGCGACGGCTACCAATCAGCACCAAAGACTCGCCGCTTGGTACATCGCAGGCACAGGCGTCACCGTTATCTTCACCTACATTCTTGCGCGTCGATTTGGCCTCTACGGCGCCGCCGCATCGCTCATCCTC
>JANYLK010000158.1 GCA_025357875.1 Granulicella sp. | reverse complement strand
CGCCGTCCGCGACCTCACCGTCACGAAACTCGCTCTCTCGGCTGGTCACCAACACTGCCACCCCACGCCCCCCAAGCAAAAACAGGTCGGGGCTGGTGCGGCCATGCCAACCGAACCAACCCCGACCGCCGTGCCCTCCGGGGAACTTTTCACCACCGAAGCCGAGGCGGGTGAGCACCTTCCAAACGGCATAGACCCACAGCGATAGGCACAATGGGAATGTATCACCGTCCGACTTGGGCCGGGGCGTCGCGCCCCGGCCCGTTCTTCATGGTGGGGTAGCCTACCGAGAATTCCAGCGGCCCCACCTCGGGCCTCTCAGCGATCAAATTGATTACAATCTCACCCATGGCACAACTCACCGAACTCGAAGCAACCATCATCCTCGCCGCCCGCATGCTCTCCCACAACCCCGCCCATCTCCCACGGCAAGCCGCCCTCCGCAAAGCAATCGCAGCCCTCGATGCCGCGCACCTCGCACCCGGCGACGCCGCCAAACCCAGACCCCGCCGCGCCGCCGCCGCACGATAAAGCCGCGCGTCGTCACCGCTGAATCCGTGGCTCCACCCTGCCGCGCCCGGTGCCCGGCGCGGTGAACGGCAATACTAGGTAGGTCGGTGTGGTGCTCAGTCGGCTTCGCCTCCTTCCGCGCCGCACCTCCGGCATCCCGCCCGCCCCTCCGGCGCACGTCGGGGGCCGCGAAAAAGCCCGCGTCCCCCGCCCTGCTTCCTACGGCGTGCCCATCGGCGCACCCGCGCCGGGCACCGCTTGCAGCGGCGGGCGGGCCTTCGCTCCCTCCTCCGTGCCGTCGTCGCCCTCCACATCGCTGCGCTCGCTCCGGGTTCGCTGCGCTCTGTCGCTCCCATTGCGCGGGGCACCGCTGCGCCCCACCCCCGCGCGGTGTCCACCCCCGCGCCCCGTGGCTGTCCTAAAACGGTATGGGCGGGTTCGGTGGTACGGGTTCCTCACGACAACGGCAACGGCAACCGCAACCGCAACGGCCCACCGTCCCCAGAGGGTGCGCTCGTGGCAACTGCGCCGCGATGGGGCCGCGCCGCCTGCCACTTCCCGCGCACCGCGGGGGCACGAAAGAACAAACAAAAGCAAAAGCAAAAACCCCATGAAAAGTGTATGGGATTGATTCGAGTCTTGCGGGTGTCCATGCCGTCGCGCCGAATGAAGCGCGGCGCGACTACCTTAGTGGACACCTACCACGAGCAATCAGACTCTGCCGTGACGCTGGACACCCGCGAAACCCCACTCCCCATGCCCACCCCGCATCAATCGGACACCCCGTAAGGTGTCCACATTTTTGTGGACACCACTCAGGACACCGCGTAGAATCAGCCCATTCCTCATACCCGCAGATATTAGCGATTATGGCACAGGCGTTCGTCGCAGACCGAGTGGTAACTCCGCAGGGTATTCGCCGCGTCGCGCTGCTGCTCGAGGATGGTCCAGCCGATGACGCTGGGGGTGTCATTCGCGCCATATGCGAGGTAGGCGATCTGCCGGAGAACACGGATCTCGTAGACTTCGGCGCGCGTGCACTCCTCCCCGGCCTGGTGGACACGCACGTCCACATCAACGAGCCCGGCCGCACCACGTGGGAGGGCTTTGCCACAGCGACGCGCGCAGCAGCCGCAGGCGGCTATACCACGCTGGTCGACATGCCTCTGAACTGCCTCCCCGAAACCACTACTGTTGCCGCTCTGGAAGAGAAGCGCACTGCAGCCGCAGGTCAGTGTGTAATCGACTGGGCTGCGTGGGGCGGAGCCGTTGCCGACAATCAAGCCGA
The DNA here is from genome assembly GCA_025357875.1 of Granulicella sp. Classification (GTDB taxonomy): domain Bacteria; phylum Acidobacteriota; class Terriglobia; order Terriglobales; family Acidobacteriaceae; genus Edaphobacter. The sequence continues at coordinate 21,916 of JANYLK010000158.1, read as the reverse complement.
CCTATTGCCGCTGGCTCGTGCCGGCGTTCCGGGCTACAAATGCTTCCTCATCTACCCGGGCTGCGACGGCTTCACCATGATCGACCGCGAGCAGTTGGAGCGCGCCCTTCCGGCCATCGCCGAATCCGGCCTTCCGCTGCTCGTTCACGCTGAGCTTGCCGGTCCGATCGACGCCGCATGTGAGACTTTGCGCGATGCCGACTGGCGCAAATTCTCGACCTACCTTGCATCGCGCCCGGATGAAGCGGAGCTTGACGCCATTCGACTCATGATTCATCTTTGCCGACAGTATGGCGTGCGTATCCACATAGTCCACCTCGCAACTGCACAGGCTCTGAACCTGCTGAACGCGGCGCGATCGCAGGGCCTCCCCATCACAGCCGAGGCCTGTCCGCATCATCTCCACTTCGCTGCCGAAGATATAGCGGACGGCGCGACCCTGCTCAAATGCACTCCGCCAATCCGCAGCCGCTCAAACCGAGAGGCGCTTTGGCAAGGTTTGCGCGATGGCTCGATTAACTTTATCGCGACCGACCATTCGCCCTGCCCGCCCGAGATGAAGCGCCTAGACGAAGGCCGCTTCGATCTTGCATGGGGCGGTATTGCGAGCCTCTCCGTAGCGCTGTCGGTGGTCTGGACCGATGCGGCTGAGCGCGGATTCGGACTGGGGGATATCGCTCGTTGGATGTCTGCGGCTCCTGTCGCTCTCGCCGGATTTGGCAACCGCATCGGCACGCTCGAAGCCGGACGCGACGCCAGCTTTGTCGTCTTCGACCCGGAGGCTCAATTCGTCGTCACACCGGACAAGCTGCACTATCGCCACCCGATTTCACCGTACATGGGCGAGACGCTCAGTGGCGTTGTGGAGGCCACATATCTCCGGGGCAAGCCCGTGTATCGTGCCGGCGAAATCATTGCGGGAGCGCGTGGTCGCGAACTCAGGCTATGCTAGAAAATCTAAACCTCTCAGCTGCGCCACGTATTCGGACCTTTATGACGATGTCCTCACTAAACCCTGTCCTCACCTACTGGAACCAACTCGATGCCCAAACCGCAGAGCGCGAAGTTGTTCCTTGTTGCGGTTCACGCGCATGGGCCGCAGGTCTGGCCGCGCTTAGGCCATACACAGACGCGCAGCAGTTGTACGAAGCGTCCGACCGGGTGTGGGCGGCCCTCACAGACGACGATTGGCGTGAAGCTTTTGATAGCCACCCACGCATAGGTCAGCAACATGCCCGCGCCGCCACAGCCGAATCCCTGGCCTTGTCTTCGCAGGAGCAGCACGCCGCGATGTCTGTAACTGGATCGCGGGGAGACGCCGTAAAGCTTGCCCTTGCCGAGGGAAACCGGCAGTATGATGAGAGATTCGGCCGCGTCTTTATCGTGTGTGCAGCAGGCAAAAGCGCGGCCGAGATCCTCGCAATCCTGAACGCACGCATGGATAATACTCCCACTGTGGAATGGCGCGAAGCGGGCAAACAGCAGCGCCAGATTACGCAGCTTCGTCTTCGCCGATGGATTGGAGCAAACGACTAAATGAGTATTTCGACGCACATTCTAGACACCAATCTTGGCCGTCCCGCCGCCAATGTTTCTATCAAGCTCTCTGAGTTTCGCGATAACGCCGCAGGCGGTTCGTGGCACGAGATCGGCTCGGCTTCCACCGACCACGACGGTCGATGCAAGACGTTGCTTGGCGACCATCTCCCAGTCGCCACCGACTACAAACTTCACTTCAACGTCGGGGCCTACTTCCACGATCTCCGCACTCCCTCACTCTACCCTTACATTGAAATTGTCTTCTGCATCGCCGATCCATCGCAGCATTTCCACATCCCTTTATTACTGACCGCAAATGGTTACACAACGTATCGGGGAAGTTGACCTGACCTACCTGGGAGAATCCATGATCGAGCTCGCTGAAAATCGCTACGGAAAATCGCGCATTCGCCTGATGAAGGTGTCTCGGACTCCGAAAGGAAACGAGCTGCGCGAATGGACCGTGCAGGTCCTGCTCATAGGCGATTTCGACTCTGCGCACTACGAGGGCGATAACAGCAAAATTTTGCCCACGGACACGATGAAGAATACGGTGTATTCGGTCGCACGCAAATCCTCCGCAATCGCAATGGAGGACTATGCCAAGGAACTTGTCGACTTCCTGCTGGCCCGCAACCCGAAGGTAACATCGGTCTCCGTCGCGATCGAGGGCACGATGTGGAAGCGCTTGAGCATCGATGGCAAGCCGCACCCCACCAGCTTCATGCGCGGATCTGGCGAGCTGCAAACAACGGCCGTGTCGCGCGGGCGTACGGACGGCTTCATCATTCATTCGGGCTTCACCAATCTTGTTGTCATGAAGACGGCAGACTCCGGTTTCGAAGGCTACATCCAGGACGAACTCACAACACTGAAGCCAACCAGCGATCGGCTCTTCTGCACCGCCGTGACGGCCCAGTGGAGCTACACAGTCCAGGCACTCGCGTTCGATGCCATGCGCGCCGCGATGCGCGAAGCCATGCTTAAGACTTTCGCAAACCACAAGAGTAAGTCAGTCCAGGAGACGCTGTACGAGATGGGCAAGAGTGCCTTGGAACGCGTCGCCGAAGTAGACGAGATCAACATCACCATGCCAAACAAGCACTGCCTGCTCGTGGATTTGTCACGCTTCGGGCAGGACAATCCGAATGAGATCTTCGTGCCGACCGACGAGCCCGCAGGCCACATCGAAGCGCGCGTAAGGCGCAAGCTTTGATCGGCTCTGACAAACAAGCCATCGAGGCCCCAAGTGCGGAGCGAGCGCAACGCATCATCGCCCGCTGTCGTGAACTCGCGCTCGTGACGGAGGTTCCAGGTGAGACGACGCGAACGTTTCTGGCGTCGGCAATGCACCGCGTCCACGCCCTTGTCGGAAGCTGGATGCGAGCCGCCGGAATGAGTATGTATGAAGATGCGGCGGGGAATCTGCGTGGCGTGCTAGCCGCTGCCGACCCCGACGCCCCGCGGCTAGTGATCGGATCGCATCTGGACACGGTCGCAAATGCGGGAGCGTTTGACGGCGTCCTCGGCGTGGTCCTCGGCGTGGCATTGGTAGAGGAGATGGTCAGGGAGGCGCGCGCGGCCGCGGTCGCTGCGAAGTCGCTTCCATTTGCGATTGAAGTGATCGGTTTCTCTGAGGAGGAAGGTGTGCGCTTTGCCAAGCCGTTCCTTGGTAGCCTCGCGGTCATTGGTCAGCTCGATGCGGATACGCTCGCGCGCACCGATGCGAGCGGGGTTAGTGTGGCAGATGCAATTCGTAATTTCGGTCTCGAGCCCGCTGAACTTCCCGAAGCTCTTCTAGACGACTCCTCCTTCGGCTACCTCGAGTTCCACATCGAGCAGGGTCCGGTCCTCGAAGATGAGGGCGAAGCCCTGGGCATCGTCGATGCCATCGCCGGACAGACGCGCATGGAGTTTATCTTTACCGGGCAGGCCAATCACGCTGGAACTACGCCAATGGGAAGTCTGCGTCGCGATGCCCTGGCTGCGGCCGCTCAATGGATCGGCGAAGTGGAGCGTTATGCAAATGACTGCGCAGGCCTGGTCGCCACCGTCGGAAAAGTCGAATCCAGTTCGCGCGCTGGCAATGTTATTGCGGGCAAATTTGTGGCCACGCTCGATGTGCGCCATCCGCTCGATGAAGTACGCCGCGCGTCCGTCGCCCACTTTATCGACAATGCAAAAGACGCTGGCAGAAAGCGCGGTACAACGGTTGATTACACAACATCGATCGATCAACTGGCCGTTCCCATGTGTTCCGACCTGTCTGCACTGCTTCGCGCCGCCGCCAGCCGCACCACCCTTCGCGAACCGCCCTACATCACCAGCGGCGCTGGCCACGACGCCATGATCATTGCGCGCCGAATCCCTGCGGCGATCCTGTTCCTGCGCAGTCCCGGTGGACTTAGTCATCACCCTGACGAGTCTGTCCTTCCCGGCGATGTCGAGGCGGCCCTCGCCACCGGAGTGGAGTTTCTGCGCACCTTGCGCGATGATAGAGCGATGCTCGGACGAATCGCCGGCCGCGCGCTGCGACGAAAGCGTGAAAACCTTCATGCATAACCTCGGCCATACCCGCAGTGCATATCGCAGCGACCATATGCTCCAGACGCCGGATACATTCGTCCGCACACCGTTGCCTGGGATGCGAGGTTGCGCGGCTATCATCCATGCCTCACCCGCCATCGGTGCGGCCTTCACGCAATACACCGCAGAACTCGAACATGGTGGAACGCTCGGCCTCACATCAGCCCAGCGCTTCGTGTATGTCCTCAGCGGCGCCGCCGATCTCTCCACGGACACCAGCTTTCAGTCGCTGACCGCGGGCAGCTACGCGTATATCCCGGCAGACCTGCCCCATACGCTGACCGCGCAAGGGATCGCGCGCCTCGCTGTCATAGAAAAAACTTATCAGCAACTCGAAGGAGTTGCCGCGCCAAGCATGTTTACCGGCAAAGAAGCTGACGCCCAATCATCTGAGCTCATGGGCGACCCCGACCTTCAAGTGCGTGGCCTCCTCCCCGACCAGCCCGGCTTCGACTTCGCCGTCAACACCATGACCTACCAACCCGGCGCATCCCTCAGCATGGTAGAGATTCACATTATGGAGCACGGTCTGCTCATGCTCGAAGGCGGCGGCATCTACCGCCTCGGTGACGCCTGGTATCCCGTTACTGCGGGAGATTTTATTTGGATGGCGCCCTTCTGCCCCCAGTGGTTCGGCGCGCTCGGCAAACACCCCGCGAAGTATCTAATCTATAAGGATTGGAATCGGCACCCACTCGGCTGACAGCCGCAGGCGCAGGAGGCAACATGCAGACCCAGACAGGAACTCCTCCGAGCCGCACAGACTCGCTTGAAATTGCGATCGATTCGACACGCATGACGAGCGAGCTCCAAACGCTCTCAACCTTCACCTCCATCGAGCCATCGAGCAAAGGCACAGCCGTCACCCGGATTGTCTTCACCCCCGACGATATGCGCGCACGTGCATGGCTGAAAGATTTGGCCAGGTCCGAAGGCCTCACCATCCGCGAAGATGCGGTGGGCAACACCTTCTTCCGTTGGGTCGGCACTGAGCCTGATCTTTCCGCTGTAGCAACCGGCTCGCACATCGACGCCATCCCTCACGCTGGAATGTACGATGGCACCGTCGGCGTACTCGGCGGCCTCGAAGCCATACGCGCTCTCAAACGCAGCGGCGCCCGCCCACGCCGCTCCATCGAACTTGTTCTACTCACCTCAGAGGAGCCCACTCGCTTCGGCATTGGTTGCCTGGGCAGCCGTCTGATCTCCGGCACCATTAATCCTGATCGCGCCGACGGACTTCATGGCGCACAGCGCGGCTCGGAAGACGAGACGCTTGCGCAGGTTCGCACTGCGGCCGGATTCAAGGGCCCACTTTCAACCGTCCGTTTGCCGCAAGGCCACTACCATGCATGGGTTGAACTCCACATCGAACAAGGCCCTCTGCTCGAGCGCGAAGGCCTTCTCCTGGGCATCGTCACTGCGATCGCTGCACCAGCAGGCTACCGGTTCACCATCGAAGGCATCGGCGGCCATGCAGGTGCGCTCCTGATGCCGGACCGGCGTGACGCACTCTGCGCTGCAGCCGAAATCATCCTTTCCATCGAGAGCCACACTCTTGCGACTGGTGCCATCGACACCGTTGCAACGGTCGGCATATGCGACGTCTATCCTGGTGCGGTCAATAGCGTGCCCAGCCGCGTTACGCTGCAGGTCGACATCCGTGACACTGATCCTGCGCGCCGCGAAAGCGTGATGCACGCCGTCCGCCGGGATGTGGTCTCCATCGCCACTTGCCGCGAAGTTCGTATCTCCGAGGCTCTCGTCAACGCCGACAACCCCGCCACTTGCTCGCCGCACCTGGTCGGCGTGATCGACGATGTATGCCGCGGCGATGGCATCACCGCGAAGCACATGGTCAGCCGTGCATACCACGACTCGCTTTTCATGGCGCGCATCTCACCCATAGTCATGATCTTTATCCCTTGCCGCGGCGGCGTCAGTCATCGGCCCGATGAGTACGCCTCACCCGCAGACATCGCCAGGGGCACACGCGTGCTGGCGGCCACGCTCGGAAAGCTTGCTTCGGAGTAAAGTCGTATGCCAATCCAATCTGTCAATCCCGCCAACGGCAACGTGTTACGCAGCTTTGCTCCTCTCAGCGAAGACGCGCTCTTGCGCAAAATTACCCTTGCCCAAACTGCGTTCGCCGGGTATGCGGATGTGCCGCTCAGCCACCGCGCGCTGTGCATGCGCAAACTCGCATACCTGCTCGAGCACGAGACTGCCGACCTCGCCTCCCTGATCACCGCGGAGATGGGGAAACCGACCACCCAGGCCCGCGCCGAGATTATCAAATGCGCCAGCGTCTGCCGCTACTACGCCGATCACGCAGCCCGCATCCTCGCGCCTGAGCCGGTTGACATGGGATCGAGCGACGCCTGCGTTCGCTGGGATCCGCTCGGCATCGTGCTCGCGGTGATGCCGTGGAACTTCCCCTTCTGGCAGGTCTTCCGCTTTCTCGCGCCTGCGTTGATGGCGGGCAATGTCGGCCTCCTCAAGCACGCATCGAACGTTCCCCAATGTGGACTCGCCATTGAAGCTCTTGTGCGGCGCGCAGGTTTCCCTCGCGGCACCTTCCAGACACTGCTGATCGAGGCTAGCCAAGTTGAGTCAGTACTAGCTGACGAGCGCATCGCCGCGGTCACCCTGACCGGAAGCGAAGCCGCCGGTCGCGCTATAGCCGCGCAGGCTGGTTGGCTTATCAAGAAATCTGTCCTCGAACTTGGCGGAAGCGATCCGTTTATCGTGATGCCTTCGGCTGACCTTGATGCCGCTGTCGACAACGCTGTCCGCGCGCGCTGCCTCAACACGGGCCAGTCCTGTATTGCGGCAAAGCGTTTCCTGATCGCAGATTCAATCTACGACGCATTTGAAGCCCGCTTTGTCGCCGGCATGGATGCCATGAAGATTGGAGACCCAACGCTCGAATCCACCGAGATCGGTCCACTCGCGACTGCCGCGCAGGCCGAACAACTCCACGCGCAAGTGCAGACCGCAATCCATGCGGGCGCACGTCTGCTGACTGGCGGACATCGTATGATCGGCGACGGCAACTACTACGAGCCAACCGTGCTCGTCGGCGTACCGCGCGACTCAACGGTCTACCGCGAGGAGATCTTCGGTCCGGTCGCTATGCTCTTTCGTGTACGCGATATCGGCGAAGCGATTGCGGTTGCAAACGACACTCCATTTGGCCTGGGCGCGTCGGTGTGGACACGAGACTATTCCGAGCAGAGGCGCTTTGCAGCGGGCCTGCAAAGTGGCTCGGTCTTCTTTAACGCGCCTGTAGCCAGCGATCCGCGTCTGCCCTTCGGAGGCGTCAAGCATTCGGGCTACGGCCGCGAACTCTCCGCCGCGGGGATGCGTGAGTTCCTCAACGCCAAGACCGTCGTGATAGCCGAAGCTGCCCAGGTCCACACGCCTGAGGCGATCCAGCACAACACCAAAGAATCTCCGGCCGCCGATTCTGTGGAGCACCGCCCGCTACTCTTCCGCGATTTCCTTGAAAACCAGATCAAGCACGAAAAGTAACCTTGATCATGCCAAGTGCCGGCTGGCGATGGTAAGCCGCAATCGCTTATCGTGCGAGCGAACAACGAGAGAGGCGCGACCAGATAGCCGGCCGCGCCTCCTTTGCGAATGGACGAAAGTTAGAAGCTGAAATTAGCCTGAAGCGCAATTCGGCGCACCGCGTTCGAGCCGCCACCACCACCACCGCCACCGCCACCGCCTCCAAAGCCGCCTGCAAGGCTAGTGGTCTTACCGAACAGCGTACTGGACAGGGTGCTTACCGGGTTCGCATAAGGAACTTCGTTGAACAGGTTGAATGCCTGGGCTCCAATGCTGAGATTGTATTTGTGCCCAGAGTTGGAACCGCTGCGGCCGCCACCGCCACCGCCACCACCACCACGACCACCACCGCCTCCACCAAATGCGCCTCCACCAGGACCGCCTCCGGGGCCACCGCCACCAGGACCGCCTCCTCCTGGTCCACCACCCCTCGGAGCAGTCTTCGGACCAAATCCAAAGGTCCGCGAAAGTCGAAGATTGAAAGAGACGCTGGCCGGTCCAGTGCAGAAGTTAACCGGAATCTCGGTATACGTTTCTCCTGCGTTGTAGCTGGTTGTCGGCGTCGGATAGGAGAAGCTGTTCCTATCCGTGCAAATCGCGTTGGCAGCAGTCACGCCCGAAGCAAACTGTGGACGATCGTCGGTGACACCGTCGGAATTATTATCCACGCCCGTAGTAATGCCGTAGGGAGAACCGGAGCTCGCAAACAGCAGCGGGCTCGCTGTAATCAGGAAGGGAAGCGGAATGGTGCCCCCAATCACCAACCGGTTCCGGACCGAGAAGTTCGCCCGCCCATAGTCCGTCGAAGAGCTGAACGGATTGGTGATCCCGCTTAGGTTGGAGTTGGCCCAGTTGGCCGAGTAGTTGCCAAATAAATTAATACCCTTTGGTGTCCGAACATTGATCCCTGCGTTGATCTGGTTCTGCCGGAATACGCCTTCCGACTGGTTACACTGAACGTAACCTACAGTTGAGGACGGGCTCGGACAAATTCCGTCCTGGGTCCGAAACACTCTGGTTAGGAATTGATGCTCTCCTCTCGCATTCAGGTAGGTCACAGACACGCTCGTGTACTTGCCAACCTGTTGTTCCAGGGTTGCCGCGGATTCCAGAATGTACGGTGCCCGCAAGCCCGGTCCAGCCACTGGAACCTGGGTCTTACCGCCGGACGATCCATTACCCGCTGGAGTGCAACCTGCCGTAACGCTCGTACCGTCGCTGGAGAGAGTGCATGGCGCGGCTATCGTTCCCGGATAGAGATACAAAGTATTGGTCTGATTCGCAGGATTGTTCTGATTCAGATTTTCAATCTGTTCGAGTCCATAGCGGTTGTAGAAGAGGCCAAACCCGGCCCGGATTACAGTGATCGTCTTTCCGCTCTTCCGCGGAACGCCGTACGCAAAAGATGTCCGTGGAGCGATGTCATGCAAGCTGTTGATGAAGTTTTGCGCCTCGTACCGGACACCAAGACTGATGGTGAGGTTATCGCGTGCCTTCCAGTCGTCTTCCGCATAGAGCCCAACGTCTGTCTCCCGTGCATTGGTCGTTAACTTGTTAATGGTGGTCTGGGTGAACTGGTACGGAACAGCGCACTGGTAAGAGGAGATATTCTTCCCAGCAGCAAGATTCTGCGGATCGCAAGGGACAGTAATGCCAGCCACGCAATTTGTAGGCTTACTCGTTACCGCTGGATCAGTGCAGGGATCCAGGAGAAAGGAATACGACAGCGATCCGGCAGAGCCGCCATTTGAGCTATTGTTCTGTGACGTAGTCCGCAGACGCCCGCCAAGACGGACGAAGTTCTTTGCCAATTGCAGTGACGTATAGTTCTGGAATTCAATGTGGTTCTCGACGGTGGAGTTGATGCTTCCGCCGTTTGATCCAAATGCGTTGACGTTCCCTTGCACGGATACTCCGGGACCCGCATTCAACGGGCTGGAGGTGTCTGTGCTCCGTTGATACTCAAACCGGGTTTCGTTGATGACGCTGTTGCTCACCAGCTGCGTATCGCTCAGCTGAATGGTCGTCTCTCCGCTTTTGTGAGTGTTCCCGCGCGTCGGCAGAGAATTGTTGCTGCCGTTGTTTGTGCTGTTTCCGGACTCGTATCCACCACGAATCGTAAGCGTGTTCTTCGGCCCCACCATGGTGTCCAGGCGCGGCTGAATCTCCCACCGTGTTTGCGGAGCAGGCGCAGCGCGTGCCGTCGTGGGATAAGGATTGCTGGTGCAGGTCTTATCGCCCGGGAGACACATCACCGTGGACGTGGGGCCGCTGCTATAGATCGCCGCTGGATTGATGATGCTATTGTTCGCAATGTCGCGGCGCGAGCCCGACAGGGTAAAGGACATCCCAGTTCGAATAGGACCCGTGATGTTGCCATTGCCGAAGATGGTGTGATAGCTCGGCTGGTTGTTGGCCGCACCCAGAAACGGCGTTGAAGTATTGAAAATTTTGTCTGAGAATTGAACATTGGCGTTGCCATGGAAGTTATCCGTGCCCGGCTTGGTGATGATCTCGACCCGCCCATAACCGAGTTGGTCATACTGCGCCGAAAACGGATTGGAATTGATGCGGATTGCCAGGATGGAAGACTTCGGAGGTAGTTGGCCGCCCGTGAAACCGTCAATGTAAATCTGGCCGCCATTGGGCCCGGCCGAGGGGCCAGCAAGCGCCGCAAGTTCTGACGCGAGGTCATCCGGATCGTCTGAGAGCGCATTTAGTGCGTCGCCGGTGATGACAGTTGAGCTTGCATTAGTGTCAGGATCCACGCTCAGTTGAGCAGTATCCGTGGTCACATTTACCGTCTGCGTCGCGTCCTGCAGCGCCATCTTGGCGTCCGCCATAACATTTGCGCTGGCAGTAACTGTCACTGCGCGCTTAACAAATGTGGCGAACCCAGGCGCAACCACCGTCAGTGTGTATGTGCCGGGCGCCACACCACGAATCGTATAAGTACCGTCGCTCTTCGACGTCGCTGTCAGCGCTTTTCCCGAAGGCGAGGTGAGTGTTGCCGTCGCCCCAGGAATCAGAGCATCATCCGGATCTACAACTAATCCATGAATAGTGCCGCCAGCGGCAGGAGTCTGTTGTGCGATCACGGCAGAGGGCAGGGAAGCAATGAGAAAAAATACAAGAATCGCCAGACATTTACGAAAAGACATCCTTACTCCTAAGAAATTCCTCAAACAGATTGGTTTCGCGCAAAAGGTGCCCAGCGTCATTCCGGCCCGCCGCTGCTGACACTCATCGACAGGTCCATGCCGCCATTGGGATTGGCGGTCAGGATCGCATCGACACCGGTCAGCACGGTCACCGCGGTCACCGTAGTCGCGCCGGGAGAGGATTCGCTCGCAACGATCATCGCCGCATCCCCTTTATGCAGGTCCGCCAGCGTGATTGTAGGAAGGCGCGCAATCATCTGCGAAAGATCAGCGCCCGCAGACCGCCCGCCGCTACCCGAAGTATTCTGTGCAGCCCCGCCGCCGCCACCCTGGCCTCCACCATTTGCCTGCGCTGCGAACCGGGTCGCCATCATCGCCGGCATGGCGCGAAGATCGGAGTTCGCCGTCACGTTCACGGTCACAACCTTCTTGCTCGCAAGATCCTTCAGCGTAATCTTGCCGCTGGCCGAGTCGACGCTGAGTAGCACTCCTGACAGGTTCTCAAACGATCCGCTGATGACCTCTTCCGCCTGCATCGAAGTGCCATCGGTCGACTTTGTTCCCCGAACCTGCAACTGATCCTTCGGCTGTATCTGCGCAAGCGTCCCCAGCTTGGCATCCTGGTACTTCACCGTATCGCCCGCAAATCGCCGAAACTCGGTCTTGCTTGAGGTGTTGATTGCCAACTTCTTGATGCCCGAAGTAATGGTGATGATTCCTGTCGCAGGGTCGACCGTGCTCACGATGCCACCAGTCCCCCGTGCCTTCCAGTCATCCTGTTGATCGGCCTGCTTCTGCGCAATGTCCGCCGACTTCATCAGGATCACCCGCACCGCCGTAAACGATTCAGGCGTATCCCCAGCCTTGCCTGTCACCAGGGCCCGATCCCCGACCGCAACATCCGCCAACTGACTCGGCTTCGCTGTCTTCAGGTCGGTGCTGCCCACGGCCAGTTGAACGACCTTCGCACCGGGGGCAACGCTCACCGAAACCGTCAGGCCCTTGTCCGTGGTCATGGTGATGGTATTCCCAGAAACCGCCTTGACGGTGCCACGTTGACTTGACGCAAGCGCCGCCGCCGGAGTCGCCGCAGCAGTCGGTGTTTGGGCGGCCACACCAAATACCGTGGTACCCGCCAGCGAAAGAAGTAGCCCCAGGCTCAGCTCACTCCTGAACCTACGAAAGTTATTCCGAATTGTCATTCTGATCCTTATCCATGCCACCCGCAAAAAATCTCCTAGGCTATGAGGTCGAACCGCCGGACCCAGTTACTGAATCCCCCCGATAGCAAAGTGTGCTGTCTATCTAAGAATACGACTCGGCAACCCAAAAGTTTCGTGTGCCGCATCATTGCCCGGTCAAATCCAGCATCCGCTACAGCGAACAGTGAAGAATATCAAGCCTTCTCCTGCGCAGGATCGTACGGCGACCTGCCCTCGAATTACAAAGCTCGAGAAAGCTCGCTGTTAGGCGCTACTGCACCAGTCTTCTCATCATAGAAGAATCAACATTAACGGCACCTGAAGCCATGTCCATCCAAGACCGCATCGGGCCAAAACACTACTCCGGCTCCCCGGAGAGAACCATCAGCGTATTTGGAGGAAGCAAAATTGCCCCCGCATTACTGTTTAGTCCTTCGCGTGAAGCCAGCACGATCCGGAAGCCGTCCGGCAGATCGAAGTTCGCGTCCTCGCGCCCAAGATTCACCAGTACCTGCACGCCTCCGCGATCCATCGCAAGCCAGCGCTTCTCCTCGCTGTAGCGAATTTTCGTGTGCCCCATATCGCCGTCATTCAACGAGATTGATCGGCGACGCAGATGAATCAGTGACCGGTACCACTTCAGCATCTCCTTGTGACCGCTCTCGTCAATCTCCTTCCAATCCAATTTCGAACGCTCAAAAGTCTCACGCGCTTCCGGATCGGGGACCTCCTTGTCGGCGAATCCAAACGCCGCAAAATCCTTTTTGCGCCCCTCCGACACCGCCTTCGCCATCTCCGCATCATCGTGATCCGCAAAGTAAAGGAACGGAGTCGAAGCCGCATACTCCTCACCCTGAAAAAGCATCGGCACGAATGGAGCCGTCAGAACAATCCCCGCAGCCACCATCGCGCAATCCATCCCTACAATTTTCTGCAGCCGCGCTCCCGTAGCGCGATTGCCAACTTGATCGTGGTTCTCGATGAATCCCAGGAAATGATGTGCGGACAGACCGTCCACCGGCCGGCCATGATGCCGTCGGCGATACTGCGAATACTCCCCGTCATAAACGAAGATGCGTGTCATAGCCTTCACTAGCTTTTCAAACGAGCCGAAGTCGCTGTAATACCCCACTCCATCTTCCGCATGCATCAGCGTGAACAATGCATGGTGAAAGTCGTCGCTCCACTGCGCATCAATGCCGTAGCCGCCCGCCTCGCGCGGTCTCACAATGCGCGGATCGTTCAGGTCACTCTCCGCAATCAGCACCAGCCGTCCGCCAAGCGTCGTTGCCAATACCTCAACCTCAGCGGACAGTTGTTCGAGGAAGTGCACGGCCGATCGGTCTACAAATTCATGCACCGCGTCCAAACGCAGCCCATCAATATGAAAGTCGCGCATCCACATCAGCGCGTTGTCGCAGAAGAAGCGCCGCACCTCATCGCTGCCGCGGCCTTCAAAGTTCACCGCCTCGCCCCAGGGCGTGCAGTGGCGACTGGTCAGATACGGCCCAAACTTGCTCACGTAGGCGCCCACCGGTCCGAAGTGGTTGTACACAACATCCAGCATCACCGCCAGTCCCCGCACGTGGCACGCGTCGACGAAGCGCTTCAACCCATCCGGACCGCCGTAGTTCTCCGTCACGGCATACAACGAAACTCCGTCATAGCCCCATCCGCGGTCGCCCGCATACGCCGCCACCGGCATCATTTCAACGTGCGTCACGCCCAGTTCAAATAAGTAGTCCAATCGCTCAATCGCGCTGTCAAAGGTTCCTGCGAACGTGAACGTGCCGACATGCATCTCGTACAAAACCGCACTGGCCAGCGGAGGTGCCCTCCATCGCCCATCGTGCCATTCAAACGTTTTTTGATCGTACAACCGCGACAAGCCGTGAACTCCATTCGGCTGCCATTCACTCCTTGGGTCGGGATAGATCGTTGGATCTTCGTCAAGCTGATAGCCGTAATCCGACTCCGCCGCCGCATCATCCACCGTGGTCTTCCACCAACCCCGCGCGTCCGGCCCAGCCAGCGCATGCAGGTCGTCACCCACCTTTACACAGACGCTCTTAGCCTTGGGCGCCCACAACGTAAACTTATGCATCGTTCGCTCCGTTGTCGTTTGGTATCGACTTGCGTCGCCGTTCCCTCACTAAAAGTGCCACGGGAAAATCCTTCAGAAGCGCGCCCACCGCAACCTTTCCGCCAAGACAGGATTTTCCGGTCAACCTGTTTGTCCACTGTCCATCGGGCAGTTCCACCGTCGTCTTCTGCCAGTCGCCTCCAAGCAGGTGTCCCAGCCTCGGCACCACGGTCGCCACGTCCTCGCCGCGCAGATAGGCAATCGCGTGTTCCGCCTTCGATCCTTCCACCGTCAGCGGGGTGTAGGCCGCCTGCGCTCCGAAGTCCCTGGGCCGCTCGTACCGAAGAGAGAGCGCCGTATGGATCGTCCACAGCTTAGGCAATCCCTCATCGGCACGCCGCATGGCTTCGACTGCAGCCTCGTTTGCCGGCATCCGCTTAATCTCGTGCAATAGCTTCGCGCGCAGACGATAGTCCACCGGCCGCCGATTATCCGGATCGACCAAACTTAGATCCCAGACCTCCGCCCCCTGGTACAAATCCGGCACGCCCGGTGCCGTGCACTTCATCAACGTCTGCGCCAGCGAGTTGATCTGGCCCGCCTTGTTCAGCTTCTCCACAAACTGCTCAAGATCCGTTACAAATTGCTGACTCTGCATCACCGCCTCAATGAACTGATGCATCGCTTCCTCGAACTCCGCATTGTTCACCGTCCAAGTCGTCTTCTGCTTGGCCTCACGAGTCGCCTTCAGCATGTACTCCTGAACTCGCTCAACGGTTATGGGCCACGCGCCGATCAGTGTCTGGTAGAACAGGTATTCGGTGTTGCGATCCGGATACTCGCCCTGTGCCAACTCCGCCCGCAAATCGTTATTCAACCTCGACCACCGGTTCAGTGCATCGCCAAACTCCGCCGCCATCTCCGAGAGCACTGCCAAACGCGCTCGCACGTCATCGCTTCGCTTGGTATCGTGCGTCGACAACGTCGTCATCGTATGCGGATGCGTCGCCTGCATCTTCACGTTATAAGCGTGAAATTCCGCTACACTCAGACCGTTCGACCCGGGATTCCCACCCACCTCGCACATTGCCACCAGCCGGTTGTAGCAATAGAACGCCGTATCCTCCACGCCCTTCGCCATCACCGGTGGCGTGAATTGCTGAAACCGCATCAGGAACTCGGACTCCTGCTTGCCCTTCACCTTCAGTGTCAGCACATCGCCGAGAAAGTCGAAAAGCCCCCCGCCGATATCCTGCCTGTTCGCCTTCGCGCATTCAATCGCTTGCGCAACAGCCTTACGGTCCTCGTCGGTGATCTCGCCCCTCGCAGGATCGACGTAACTCCGGTAGACCGCAAAGCACGCAGCGATCTCGCGGATCGCACGCCGCATTTCGGCTCGCGTATAGTCGCGCTGGTCGCGATTCGCCTCGCAGATATCCACCAGCAGCGTGGTCAGACGATTCACGTCGCTGCCGAGCGCCTCCTGGGTCACATTGATCTTCTTGTCGTGCGCAATAGACGGGAAATCAGTCGGCTCCGAGGTGAATTCCGCATAAATTTCATTCAGTTCGGTCATCCCCTTCGGCGAAACCAGCACCCCGAGCGCAACGTTAAGAAAGTCATATCCACTTGTCCCTTCAATCGGCCAACCTCCAGGTAGGAACTCGCCGGGCTCCAGAATTTTTTCCGCAACAATCCACGCATCCGGCGCACGTTCGCGCAACCGCCGAAGATACTGCACTGGATCGCGCAATCCGTCCGGATGATCGATCCGCACCCCATCCAGCACGCCGCGCCGCACCCAATCCAGCACCAGCGCATGGGTCTCGTCGAAGACGTGTTCTCGCTCCACACGCAGCCCAATCAGCGTGTTCACATCGAAGAATCGCCGGTATCCAAGCTGCTGATCCGCCGTCTTCCAGTACGCCAACCGATAGTTTTGTTGGTTTAGGAATTCGTCGAGCGCATCCTTATTCTCATTTAACTCCGCCACCGCCTGGTCCAGCGCAGCGCCAATCGCCGGCTCTTCCAGGCACAATCGCGACAGCAGTCCTCGCAGCACCTGCTGGTCACGATGCCGCACCAGAATTGTCTGCCGTTCCGCATATTCTGGCGCCGGCAACCGGCCGAATGAAGCCGCAAGAAAATTCAGCGTATCCGACTTCGCAATTCCTGCTGCCCTTCCTAAAATCGCAGTCAGCGACTGCGGAGCCACCGGAAAATTCTGTTCTGAGCATTCCACAGTAAAGCTGTTGCCATGCCGAACTACCTTGATATCGCCAGCTTGAAGCACCTTGCCATACTGATCCGCCAGAACAGGAACTAGCACCTTGTCGCGCAGCCGCTCTTCATATGGTTGCCAGTCGATATCGAAGAATGAAGCATACCGGCTCGACGCGCCATTCTCCAGCACATCGCACCAATAGCGATTCTGCTTACCCAGCGACATGTGGTTGGGCACGATGTCGAGCACCTGGCCAAGGCCCGCCTCACCCAGTCGCGTGCAGAACCGCGCATGCGCCTCCGCGCCGCCCAACTCCCCGTTTACACGCTGGTGATCGACGACGTCATAGCCGTGCATGCTTCCCGGCTCCGCCTGTAAATAAGGCGAACTGTAAACGTGCGAGATGCCAAGTTCGCGCAGATAATCCGTGATTGACGCCGCATCGTCAAAAGTAAATCCCTTATGTAGTTGCAGACGGTACGTCGAGGTCGGAATCCGTTGCATTGTCGTGGCCGATCAGAAAACTCGCGCAGTCATATGGAGTTGCGGGGAGGCTGCCGCTCAAAATCTTTAACTGCGTTGTATGAATCTTATGATCGTTTATTCGGGGCTTTGGTTGCACCCTTCGCGGCCTTGCCGCCATTCGTCCCGCGCCGTTTCGCCGACCTCTCATCATCGCACGCGCCCTTACCCGCGAGTTGCGGCTCCCACTCTCCGGACATCGAAAACGCGGCATGTACCAGCGCAATATGCGATAGTGCCTGAGGGAAATTCCCCACCATCTGGCCGCCTTCCGAGTCGTACTCCTCTGACAGCAGGCCCACGTCATTGCGCAACTCCAGCAGCCGCTCGAACAGAGACCTTGCATCGCCCCTGCGCCCAATCAGCCATAGGTTCGAGACCATCCAGAAGCTGCACGCCAGAAACTGGCCTTCGCCGCCCGCCAATCCATCATCAGTCTGCCGGGTCTTGTACCGCTGCACAAGCCCGTCCTTCATCAGCTTTTTTTCAATAGCCTCGACCGTCCCGCGGATGCGTGGGTCCGATCCTGGCAAAAATCCCACCAGCGCAATCCGCAGACACGAAGCGTCCAGCACCGTGGAACCGTAAGCCTGTACAAAACTGTTCAGCTTTATGTTGAAGCCCTTCGCGCATACCTCGCGGTGGATCGCGGCACGCGTCTTCCTCCAACGCCTTAAATCACCTTCGCGCGCCTCCTTTTTAGTTTTCCCGACCTCACGTCCGCGGTTCTGCTCCGACATTTGGATCGCACGATCCAACGCAACCCACGCCATCACCTTGGAGTGAACAAACTGCTTCGCTCCTCCACGCACTTCCCATATGCCTTCATCCGGTAGCTGCCAAACATTGCACAGATGATTGGCCAGCGCGGCCTGCAACGCCCACGCCGACACACGTATGTCGTCCTCAGCGTCCGGCATCCGCGCCAGCGCCGCAGCCACTTCGCCGAACACATCCAGCTGAAACTGCTGCGCCGCGCCATTACCAACCCGCACTGGAACCGAATTCGCATAGCCCGGCAGCCAATCCGCCTGCCACTCAACGATGTCGCGCTCGCCCGAGATCCCGTAAATCGTCTGCACCTGGTCTGGCGAGCCGGCCACCGCTCGCAACAGCCACCGCCTCCAAGCCATCGCCTCGTCGCGATACCCCCCGCGCAGCAGCACCAGCAGCATGAACGCCGTATCGCGAAGCCAACAATAGCGATAATCCCAATTGCGCGCGCCTCCAATCTTTTCCGGTAGGGAAGTGGTCACCGCGGCCACAATCCCGCCCGTCGGTCTGTAGGTCAGCGCCTTCAAAGTCATCAGCGATCGCGAGACCGCCTCCGCGTACTCACCGCGATACGTACTCCGACCGACCCAGCGCTTCCAGAACGTCTGCGTATCGGCAAGCGCCTTCGCCGTAGAACCCTCCGCCGGTATCTTCTCCAACGATGAACAGTACGTCAGAGTAAACGATATCGTCTCGCCCTTGCGTACTGTGAACTCGCTTGTTGTCGTATCGTCTTTGCCGATCAACGGCGCCTTCGTCTGCAATACAACCATGTCCGATCCCGCCACTGCGCGCAGTGCGCCACACGAGGTAACCCACGGCACCGTACGTCCATAGTCGAAACGAATCGCAAGATCCATTCGCATCCGCACGCTGCCGCGCTCCCCGTGCACCATCCGTACCACCTGCGAATGCCGTCGCCGCGGAGGCATGAAATCAGTGACGCACACCTCGCCTCCCGGGGTTTCGAACACCGTCTGGACAATCAATGTGCCTTCCTGATATCGACGCCGCGTCTTCTTCACCTTGCTCTTGGGCGCGATCTTCCAGAAGCCGTGATCGCACGTCCCCAGCAGCGCGGCAAAGCATGCCGGCGACGAGAACGACGGCCAGCACAGCCAATCGATCGAGCCCTCCCGCGAGACCAGCGCCCCCGTCTCGCAGTCCCCGATCAGCGCATAGTCCTCAATCGCCGCTGCATGCATACGATTGCCGCTCTGCCCTTGGGTCGCCTTGCCTCGTGCCATATCCCGCTCTCCGTCCGCCGTCTCGGTTCGGTCGCTCGACAACCGTACGGAGCAAACCGCGCATCTCTCCAGTTTGAGAACCAGAGAATGCAACTCTTCGGTAAGATGCACCAAGCGTCTTAAACCACTAGCGAGCCGCCCTGCAAACGAAACATAATAACTGCATCCTGATGAATGGAACGAAATGAAACCTGCGGAAGGCCGTCAGCGCGTCATCATCGAAGAGATCAAGCCCCAGGTCGACTGCGGCCGTTACCCAGCGCGCCGTATCCTCGGCGAACTCGTAAAAATCTCCGCCGCCATCTTCTCCGATGGTCACGACCACGTCTCCGCGCGCCTGCTCTACAAGCACGAGAACGAACGAGAATGGCGTTACACACCCATGACCGCACTGACCAACGACATGTGGGCCACCTCCATTACGGTCGATCGACTGGGTACGTGGATCTACACCATCGAGGCCTGGGTCGATCACCTCGAGACCTGGTGCGCGGACCTCAAGAAGCGCCTCGCCGCGCAGCCCGATCCCACCAGTATCGACCCTGCCAAGCGCAAACTCCCTCCGCAGGACATTCCCCTCGCCTTCACCATCGGCGCGCTCCTGTTGGACCAAACCGCATCCCGCGCCACCGGCGCCGACGCCAGGCAACTCAAAGCCACCTCCGCCTCACTCCGCCTGCTCGCCGAAAAGAAATCTGCCCTCTACGAAAATCCGGTTTCGCCGGCGATTGAAGAAATCGCCGCACGCTATCCCGACCTTAACTACGTATCCGCCACGGAAAAAGAGTTCCGCCTCTGGGTCGACCGCGAGCGCGCACGCTTCTCAAGTTGGTACGAATTGTTTCCGCGCTCAACCTCGCCCGATCCAGCCCGCCACGGCACCTTCGCCGATGTCGAACTCCTCCTCCCCGAGATCGCGGCCATGGGCTTCGACATCCTTTACATGCCGCCCATCCATCCCATCGGCCTAGCCTTTCGTAAAGGCCCCAACAATACCACCACCGCCGACCCCGACGACGAGGGTAGTCCCTGGGCCATCGGCTCAGCGGAAGGTGGGCACAAAGCTATCCATCCTAAGCTGGGCACCTTTGCGGACTTCGATAATCTGCTCGCGTCCGCGCACGCAAACGGTATGGAGATTGCCCTCGACATCGCCTTCCAGTGCTCGCCCGATCATCCCTGGGTCAAAACGCATCCAGACTGGTTCATCCATCGTCCTGACGGCACCATCCAGTACGCCGAGAACCCGCCGAAAAAGTATCAGGACATCTACCCCCTCAACTTCGAATCCCCAGACTGGCAAGGCCTCTGGGATGAACTCCGCTCCGTCTTCCAGTTTTGGATCGCCCGCGGCGTGCGCGTCTTCCGAGTCGATAATCCACACACCAAAGCCCTCCCTTTCTGGGAGTGGTGCATCACCGACCTGCACTCCGAGTCGCCCGAAGTCCTCTTCCTTGCAGAGGCCTTTACCCGCCCGCACGTGATGTACTCGCTCGCCAAGGGTGGCTTCTCGCAGTCCTACACCTACTTCACCTGGCGTACCGAAAAGTCCGAGCTGCAGGCCTATTTCGAAGAGATCACCAAGCCGCCCATCTCCGACTTCTTCACTCCTAATGTCTGGCCTAACACGCCCGATATACTGCACGCTTCACTACAGACCGGCGGCCGCGCAGCGTTTATGCAACGCATCATTCTCGCCACCACGCTGGCCGCAAGCTATGGGATCTATGGCCCTGCCTACGAGCTATGCGAAAATCTTCCCGCCAAACCCCTCAGCGAGGAGTATCTGCACAGCGAGAAGTATCAAATCCGCAACTGGGATCGCTCCGCCTCCAACTCCATCGCGCCGCTGATCACCAGGCTCAATCAAATTCGCCGCACCAATCCCGCGCTACAAAGCGATTGCTCGCTCCGCTTCCACGATGTGGACAATCCGCAAATCATCGCCTACTCAAAATCTGCGCCGGCCACCGACACTGAGCCGGCCAACGTCATCCTCGTCGCGGTCAACCTTGACCCACTTAACGAGCAAGGTGGATGGATCGACTTGGACCTCAAGCACCTCGGCATCGCCCACAACGAAACCTTCGACGTCGAAGACCTTCTCACCGGCATTCACTACCAGTGGCACGACCGTTCCAACTACGTCGCGCTGCGCCCCAACGTCATGCCCGCCCACATCTTCCGCGTAGCCCGCAAAGCCCCGCCATCCGACATGCTCGACATCAGCACCATCTAGCGTGACCTGTCACTTAGCATCGACAAACGCCTAGGACGGCTGCTAAAGCGCATCATATGATCCGGAGATACGAGTGAAGAAAGCCGGCAGCGCCACCGATCCTCTTTGGTACAAAGACGCTCTCATCTATGAGTTGCACGTTCGCGCCTTCCAGGACTCCAACGGCGACGGCATAGGCGACTTCGGCGGCCTGCTCTCCCGGCTCGATTACCTCCAGGACCTCGGCGTCACCTGCCTCTGGCTCCTCCCCTTTTCCCCATCGCCCGGCCGCGATGACGGCTATGACATCTCCAACTACGTCGACGTCAATCCCGCTTACGGCACCCTCGACGACTTCAAGCAGTTCCTCGACGCCGCCCACGAACGCAACATGCAGGTCATGATCGAACTGGTCATCAACCACACCTCCGACCAGCACCCGTGGTTCAAGGCCGCAGTCAAAGCGCTCAAGGGTTCGCCCGAGCGCGAGATGTACGTCTGGTCCGACACCGACAAGCGCTATGAAGGCGTCCGCATCATTTTCACCGATACGGAGAAATCGAACTGGACCTGGGACGAGACTGCGCAACAGTTTTACTGGCACCGCTTCTTCTCCCACCAGCCCGATCTCAACCACAACAACCCCGCGGTCGTCGACGCGGTGATCGACGTGCTGCGGTTCTGGCTCGATCTGGGCGTCGACGCGCTGCGGCTCGACGCCGTCGCCTACCTGTGCGTCCGCGAAGGGACGAGCAACGAGAACCTGCCGGAGACGCACGACGTGCTG
>JANYLK010000129.1 GCA_025357875.1 Granulicella sp. | reverse complement strand
TCCTCTACTTCGCGCTCCTTGACGGGCGCGTCGCCTGGATCGACGACGACGTAGGACTCGAAGTAGAGGACGGCTTCGAGCTCACGCAGGGAGATGTCGAGCAGGTGGCCGATACGCGACGGCAGGCCCTTGAAGAACCAGACGTGCGAGCAGGGGCTGGCCAGCTCGATGTGTCCGAGGCGTTCGCGGCGGACTTTACTGAGGGTGACTTCGACGCCGCATTTATCGCAGATGACGCCGCGGTGCTTCATGCGCTTGTACTTTCCGCAGAGGCACTCCCAGTCGGTGATGGGTCCAAAGATGCGCGCGCAGAACAGACCATCGCGTTCCGGCTTGAAGGTGCGGTAGTTGATGGTTTCGGGCTTGGTGACCTCACCATGCGACCAGGAGCGGATTTTCTCCGGGGAGGCGAGCTGGATCTTGATAGCGTCGAAGTCGATGATGGGTCCGAGAAGTTCGAATGGGCTGGAGCGGAACATAGTTTGCGTCTCCGTTGTGGCAGCGGGGGCTGCGGTTGTAGAACATTTCACGCGGTGACTTGAGGCGCATCGCGATGCCTTTAGTTCTGGTGCAGCTGCTCATATTCGATTGTGGTGTTGCTTGTAGCTTGTCCCGGGGGCTGAAGCCCCGTTCTTTCTTACCCCTAGTGCCCGGACTAAAGTCCGGGCCTATCTCAGATGCTTGGTGCCTATTCGTTGTATGCCGCTCCGTGCGAAATACGGTGATTCTCACTTCGCTCAGAATGACAATCCTGAGGAGGGGGCGGTGAGACCCGCCTCCTCAGGCTGCGTGCGTTAGTCGGCTGCTGCGATTGCGGGTAGCGGTACCTTCTTCTGGTCGGCGAGCTTGATCAGCTCGACGTCGAGGCACAGCGACTGCAATTCGCGGATAAGTACGTTGAACGATTCGGGCACACCTGGCTCGATTGCAGCCTCGCCCTTGACGATGGCCTCGTAGATCTTGGTACGGCCGAAGACGTCGTCGGATTTAGCGGTAAGGAGTTCCTGCAGGATGTAGGCTGCGCCGTAGGCTTCGAGCGCCCAGACTTCCATCTCGCCGAAACGCTGTCCGCCGAACTGAGCCTTCCCACCGAGCGGCTGCTGAGTGATGAGGGAGTACGGTCCGATCGAACGCGCGTGGATTTTGTCGTCGACAAGATGCGAGAGTTTGAGCATGTAGATATAGCCAACCGTAACTGGCTGCTCGAACTCTTCGCCGGTCATGCCGTCGAACATTGGAGTCTTACCCGAGCTGGGCAGACCGGCAGATTTGAGCAGAGCCTTGATCTCAGTCTCTCGCGCGCCGTCGAAGACCGCGGTGCCGAACCAGATGCCACGCTTCATGCCCTTGGCGACACGAATGGTCCGCTCGTCGTCGAGGTCAAGAAGCTGGTTGAGTGCTGCAGTTCCTTCAAAACGTGCCTTGAAGAGCTCGCGGATTTCACTGGCTTCGGTCATCTCCGCTGCGGCAGCGGCGATCTGAGCGCCCAGTTCATGAGCAGCCCAACCAAGATGCGTTTCGAGAATCTGTCCGACGTTCATACGAGATGGCACGCCGAGCGGGTTGAGAACGATCTCGACCGGCGTTCCGTCGGGCATGTAAGGCATGTCTTCCTCGGGAAGAATGCGCGCGATGACGCCCTTGTTACCATGACGGCCAGCCATCTTATCGCCCACAGACAGCTTGCGCTTCATGGCGATGTAGACCTTGACCATCTTGATGACGCCGGGGGAGAGCTCGTCGCCCTTTTGCATCTTGCCGATCTTTTCGTTGGTAATCTTGCGCAGAACATCGATCTGGCGTGAGGTCATCTCCTCGATCTCATCGATCTGCTCGTTGACCCGGGGATCCTTGTCGGCGTAGCGAATGCGCTTGAGGTTACGGGTGCTGATGAGCTCGATGATGTCGCGGTCGAGCAGATCGCCCTTGGTAAGCAGCTTCTTGTTGGTGCGCTCGTCGTGCAGGTCGGCGAGAACTTCTTTCTTGCCAAGGATACCTTCAAGACGCTTGAGGCGCTCGTCGGTGAGAATACGAATCTCGTCGGCGAGGTTGCGCTCGAGCTTCTCAATCTGCTCCTGCTCAATCTGCTTGGCGCGCTCGTCCTTCTCCTGACCCTTGCGGGAGAAGATGCGGACGTCGACCACGGTGCCTTCAATGCCCGGAGGGCACGTCAGCGAGGCGTCGCGAACATCGCCAGCCTTCTCGCCGAAGATGGCTCGAAGGAGCTTCTCTTCGGGAGTGAGCTGAGTTTCGCCCTTGGGGGTGACCTTGCCGACCAGGATGTCGTTATGACCAACCTTTGCACCGATGCGAATGATTCCCGACTCATCGAGATCGCGCAGGGCGTGCTCGCTGACGTTAGGAATATCGCGCGTGATCTCTTCTGGTCCAAGCTTGGTGTCGCGCGCTTCGATCTCGAACTCCTCGATATGGATTGAGGTGTAGTAGTCGTCGCGAACGAGCTTCTCGGAGATGAGAATCGCATCTTCGAAGTTGTACCCGCGCCATGGCATGAACGCGACCAGGACGTTGCGGCCGAGGCCGAGTTCGCCCTGCTCCGTGCATGGCCCGTCGGCAATGACCTGGCCCTTGAGGACGCGGTCGCCGTGACGAACAATCGGCTTCTGATTGATGCAGGTGTTCTGGTTGGAGCGCTTGAACTTGGTGAGCTGATAGATGTCCGAGCCGACCTCGCGCGAGAGCTGCGTGGGGTGATGCTCGCCTTCGACGCGGACGATGATGCGCTCGGAATCGACTGAATCGACGATACCGTTGCGCTTGGCCAGGATGACCGCGCCAGAGTCGCGGGCGGTGACGCCCTCCATGCCGGTGCCGACATACGGAGCTTCGGAGACGAGTAGTGGGACGGACTGACGCTGCATATTGGCGCCCATCAAAGCGCGGTTCGCATCGTCATGCTCGAGGAATGGGACGAGCGATGCGGCGACCGAGACAAGCTGCTTTGGCGAGACATCAACGTAGTCCACGTCGGCTTTATTGACGAGGACGAAGTTGCCTTGACGACGCGCGTCAACGACGTTCTGAACAATGTTCAGCTTGGCGTCGAGCTCGATGTTGGCCTGCGCGATGGTGTGGCGATCCTCTTCCCATGCGGAAAGATAGAAGCTGAACGGCTCAAGCTCCATCGTTCGCTTCTTGTCCTTCTTGAGCTGCGCGTTGAGCTTGTTCGCTTCGGTGATCTCGAGGTGATCGCCCTGACGCAGTTCGCTCTCGCCGGCATTGGATACGGCGACGAAGTCAAGTACCTTACCGTCCTTGACGCGGCGGTAGGGGGACTCGATGAAGCCGTATTCATTGATGCGCGCAAAGCACGAGAGGGAGGAGATGAGGCCGATGTTCGGGCCTTCCGGCGTCTCAATCGGGCAGATGCGTCCGTAGTGGGTCGGATGAACGTCGCGGACTTCGAAGCCAGCGCGTTCACGGGATAGACCCCCAGGTCCAAGGGCAGAGAGCCTCCGTTTGTGGGTGATCTCGGAGAGCGGGTTAGTCTGATCCATGAACTGCGAGAGCTGCGAGGAGCCGAAGAACTCACGGATGGCAGCCATGACCGGCTTGGCGTTGATGAGGTCGTGCGGCATGGCCGTCGACATCTCCTGGTAGACCGACATCTTTTCCTTGATGGCGCGTTCCATGCGGACGAGGCCGATGCGGAACTGGTTCTCCATCAACTCGCCGACAGCGCGCACGCGGCGGTTGCCAAGATGATCGATGTCGTCGACCGAGCCGATGTTCTTGCGCAGCTTGAGCAGGTAGCGGATGGTGCCGTAGAAGTCCTCGGGGGTAAGCGTGCGCTTATCGAGGCCGCTGGCATCCTGATTCTCGTAAAGCTTGATGTTGAACTTGAGACGGCCGACGCGCGAGAAGTCATACTTGCGCGGATCGAAGAACATGCCTTCAAAGAGCGCAGAGGCGGTGTCGAGCGTCGGTGGGTCGCCTGGACGAAGCTTGCGGTAGATCTCGATCAGCGCTTCCTCAGGCTTGCGCACGGAGTCGCGGCGGAGGGTGTTGGTGATGATGTTGCCCACGTCGTCGCGCTCGGGGAAGAATATTTCGAACGAAGCGACGCCGGACTGGAGAACCTTATGCAGCTTGTCGGCAGTGAGTTCCTGGTTGGCCTCATAGAGCAGCTCGCCAGTGGTGAGGTCAACGACGTCTGATGCGGTCATCGCGCCGTCGAATTCCGAGGACTCTACTTCGACCGAGTCAATCTTGTGCTGGCGGAGAAGCTTGATCGAGTGGGCGGAAATTTTGCGGGTCGCCGGGGCAAGCTCCTCACCCTTCGCAGTGATCGCGTGGGCGGGGCGAGTTCCCTGCAGGTTGGTCGATTGGCCTTCGGGGGTGACCTTCCAGCTCAGCTTGCCATCTTTAATATGGATCGCGTCGACGGTGTAGAAGGTCTTGAGAATCTCTTCGTCGGTACGCAGGCCGAGCGCGCGCAGGAAGATGGTGCCGAGGAACTTGCGTTTGCGATCGATGCGGACGTAAAGGGTGTTCTTCTGGTCGTACTCGAACTCCACCCAGCTGCCGCGGTAGGGGATGATCTTGCCGAGGAAGTAGGTGCGGTTGTTGGCGGTCTCGAAGAAGACGCCGGGCGAACGGTGGAGCTGCGACACAATAACGCGCTCCGTGCCGTTGACGATAAAGGTGCCGTTCTGGCTCATCAGCGGAATGTCGCCGAAGAAGACTTCCTGCTCCTTCATGTCGCGGAGGCTCTTGACACCCGTCTCGGGGTCCTTGTCGTAGATCTTCAGGCGGATGGTGACTTTCAGCGGGGCAGAGTAGGTCATGCCGCGCTCTTCGCACTCGGCCTGGTCGTACTTCAGCTGCAGACCCACGGGATCGCCGCACTTGGTGCAGAAGTCAGGAGTATTCTTGTTATAGGTACCGCAGAAACTGCAGAGAACGTCGCCCGGGTGGAACGGGTCGGTGATGACCATGTGGCCGCAATTGGAGCAGGCGGTACGCAAGTGGTTGAGACCTTTGAGGTAGCCGCACTTGCACTCCCAGTTGCCGATGGAGAAGTCGACGAACTCGAGCTCCGACACATTGCGGAAGTCGGTGATCGGGAACACGGAGGTAAAGACGGACTGGAGGCCGTTGTCTTCGCGCTCCTGGGGCAGCTTGTCCATCTGAAGGAAGCGCTCATAGCTGCGGCGCTGGACTTCGATAAGGTTAGGAATCTGGATCGAAGTGGGAATCTTGGAAAAATCGAGGCGGGTGCGGATCGCGCGCATTTCGCTAGACATGGTTCTTCTCCTGAACTTCTGTTCGAGGCCTTTGCTGGGTTGTAGCCGCTGTGTGGGCGTCCGACCGCATCCAAAGGTGGAAAGCCGCGTTGCAGCTCTCCGGGTTTGCTTCCATTGCGCTTGTTTCGCCTCGCCGCCCTCGATGCGGTTCAGCCTGCGCGCCTGTGCATGTTTCTAATCAACTTGCCGAGCGGCGGAATATTTAACTTTCGCCGGACTGCGGGAACTGCTATAAAGTGCGCGTACGAAGGACTTTCGGGGCTTCTATATGGAGCTTGTAGAGTTGTGCGCTACCACGCAGAAAGGCGCTCGCAGGGACAGCACCTCCTGTGAGCGCAATAATCGACTTGTGCACTGTTTCTGTAACTGAATAGATGCTTGCCACCCTTTGAAGCTCGCCTAGCTTCAAGGTTTTGCTGCCGCTACTGGTTCCTGTGTCACCATGCGTGTCCGCCGCCAGATCGCATGATGGCCGGCCCCGTAGCCCGCACACGCGGGATGGACCGGAAGATTACCGTGGCTAAAACGAATTTACAGTGTCCGGAAGCGCCGTCTGCCTATCAGCACACCAAGGCAGAGGCGGTTCTCCAACGAGAAGAGTACAACTTCTTGCGATAGCGTGTCAAGCGGACAGGGAAAGCGCCGGGGCGCGATGCCCCGGCCAATCCGAAAAATGCCGCTTTTTTACGGAACTACTTGATTTCGACGGTCGCAATGCCTTCGAACTTCTTGGCGATTGCAGCCGCGTCTTCCTTCGAGATGTTCTCTTTCAGGGCCTTGGGCGCACCGTCGACCAGATCCTTGGCTTCTTTCAAGCCCAGGGCGGTGACTTCGCGAACAGCCTTAATGGTGGAAATCTTGTTGGCGCCAGCATCCTTGAGGATGACGGTAAATTCGGTCTTCTCTTCGACTGGAGCCGCTGCTGCTGCTCCGCCGCCGGCTGCCGGGGCTGCGACGGCTGCTGCTGCCGAGACGCCGAGACGCTCTTCAAGCTTCTTTACCAATGCCGAAGCCTCGAGCAGGCTGAGGGATACGATCTGATCTTCCAACTGTTGAATGTCTGCCATGTTATTTCTCCTAAAAGTTGATTCAGAACTTGTGGTGCGTGGTACTTATTTGTGTTCCCGAAGGCTGAATGCCCTTCGACTGCCTTATCCCGCCGGGTTTCCGTTGCGCCCAGACAAGCGCACCCGTGGGATGAGGCGAAAGTTTATGCGCCTTCGACTGGATCGGAGGAGGCAGCTTCGCCGGCCTGCGATGCGGTTGCGTTCTCGGGCTGTGCTGCGCCCGAAGGCTGCTCGCCTGCGGCTGCCTCTTCTGCGTGAACCGTCTCGATAACTGGCGCTTCCACGACTGGCGCTTCAGCTACCGGGGTCTCGGCGGCTGGCACTTCAACTGCGGGCGCTTTAGTTACCGGTGACTCGGCAGCGGCTGCTTCAGCAACTGGAGCGGAAGCTTCGGGCGCTGCGGCGGGACCGGCAAACTTGCCCTGTTCGACGGCCTGATTGATGACGACGGCGAGGTCGCGGCCGGCTGCCGCAATGACCGTGGCCAAGCGCTGCGCGGGGGATTGAATCAGAAAGAGGAGCTTCGAGAAGAGCTCTTCCTTGCCCGGCATAGAGGCGAGGGCGGTAATCTCCTCGACGGTGATGACCTTGCCTTCGACGATGCCCAGCTTGAAGGTGAACTCGGCATTCTCCTTGACCCAGGTGGAGAGGGCTTTGGCGAGCGCGACCGGATCGCCCGACGTGTACGCAACCGACGAGACGCCCTTGAGGCCTTGTAGCGCTGCTTCAATCTTTGTGCCCTGAGAGGCGCGAGCGGCGAGCTTGTTCTTGACGACGTGATAGCTTCCGCCAGCGTCGCGAACAGCCTTGCGCAGTGAGAAGTCCTTCGCTGCGGTGAGTCCCTTGAATGTGCCGATAATGGCAGACGTGGAGTGTTCGAGCTCGCTGGCGAGCACCGTCACTTTCTGCGTCTTCTTTGCTCTTGTCAATGCCATAGAAACCTAGCCTTTAGCTGCTAGCTTTTAGCTGCTAGCTTGAAATGCGCCGCAATTGCGACTGAAATTGATGCCTGTCCTAGCTAAGAGCTAATAGCTAGTGGCTGTGCTTAAGCCTTGCCTGCCAACTCCATGACGGTCGAATCGAGCTGGATGCCGGGGCCCATGGTCGAGCTGAGCGTGATGCCCTTGACGTATTTGCCCTTGGCAGCGGACGGCTTGGCCTTCAGCACCGAGATGATGACGGTCATGGCGTTGTCGACCAGCTTCTGCGGATCAAATGAAAGTTTGCCGACGGGAACGTGTACGAGCGCCGTCTTGTCAGTGCGGAACTCGACTTTACCGGCCTTGATCTCCTTGATGGCGGAGACGACGTCGGTGGTGACGGTTCCAGTCTTCGGGTTGGGCATCAGGCCCTTGGGTCCGAGCACCTTGCCCAGGCGGCCGACAGATTTCATCATGTCGGGTGTCGCGATCAGGGCGTCGAAGGCGGTCCAGCCTTCTTTCTGAATCTTCTCAACCAGCTCATCGCCACCGGCGAACTCTGCTCCGGCTGCCAGCGCGTCCGCGATCTTGTCGCCTGAGGCGATGACGGCGACGATCTTTGACTTACCCAAACCATGCGGGAGCACTACAGTCCCGCGAACCATCTGGTCGGCGTGCTTAGGGTCGACGCCAAGACGGATGTTCAGGTCGACGGTCTCGTCGAATTTCGCATACTTGGCCTTCTTGAGTAGAGGAACCGCGTCGATCAGTGTGTATGGACGGGGCTCAACGAGCGCGCGCGCCTTCACCATATTCTTTGAGAGCTTCTTTGCCATTTTTCCTCGTCTCCCACCGCACGAACCTAGCAGCGCTGTTTATCGCTGAACTCATCCCGAATTGCTTTTACTCAACTGCTGGCTGGATGAGCCGTTCGGCCGTGGTGATGTGACTGACCACCGCACAGGGCGGAGGCACTCAGAATAGTATGTCAGATTGTCCAGAGTTTCGCAAGGTTAGAACGGTATTTCCTCTGGAATCTCGTCCGGATTCCGCTCTCGAAAACTCTTTACCGCTTCGCCTAACTTCTTATTCCATTCTTCATGGCAATCGCCCTAATCGTCTGTCTCCACAAATTCAATCTGCCCTTCAAGGCATTAGTCAATCTCCATCCTGGCGGCGATTTGCGATCGAATAGTTCCATCGAGAAGTACTTGAGTGCGTAGGCTACCGCAGCATCTCCGGATTCAACTCTCTCGGTTAGGGCATCCATAAGTTCATTCTTCATTGAAAAATGAGAGGTGAGGCCCGAAGCCCAAGTGCCAAGAGTTCCTTTCGTGCATATCTGCGCCTCAGACTCACATTCGCCTCCCCGGATCGATGCGATCAGCCGATTTTCTGTCCGCAGTCTCGCTATCTCCGTAAGCCTCCCCCAATCTTGGCCGGTAGATAGACCGCTGTTCGGAATTCAGAGTCCGCATCTGCGTCTTCGAGAGCAGCGGAAATCATCTCCCAGTATGAGCTCCTGAGTTCGTCACTGACGGAGGCCAAGATAGCGCGTGTGAAAAGCGCCACGTGCTGTATCTTCCCCTCCATTCTCCTTTGGAATAGCCGATTCAGAACGTCATAGCGCTTGCCGGGAGGAATCTTGGAGGCAAGTACATCGGCATATTGGGTTTTCGATACGAAGTGTTTATCGAAAGCCTTTCCGACTATCTGGTCTGCGTCATATGGCGAACGGGATTTATCGATCATACTTATCAGTAAGCCAATGAATGTGATGACCGCTTCCGCAGTTTCAACCGAGTCCGATCGCTTCTCGTGGCTTCTCGGGTTTCGGATTGCTGCGTAAAGTCCCCTTAGTAGTTGTTCCATCCCGCGCTGTTCTGACTGCTCTGTCTCAGTCTGAAAGGGATTTATCTTTACTACAGGATTTGCGCCTCCGAAGGCTGCGCCAATTAGGGCAACTCCGTCCGACTCGCATCCGCTTTTGCTGCGAATTAGGTCGCTCAAAAAGTAGAAACATTCCCGAATTGACCCAGCAAAATCCCCGTCTTCGAACGACTTCTGCACTGAGGCCCAAAGCCTCGCGTCTATTTGTTCCTGTAGGTTCATTGTTATCTCAATTAGGTTAGTGCCCGACTATCTACTCCCAAATTCGCGACATCACCAGTTCGAAGCCGGCGATGGGGCCGGTACCCTGCACGGAGGTAGGTTGAGCGAGGTGTTCGGGCTCGTCGCCGGGGCGGTAGATGGTGACGGCCTTCTCGATGGGATCGATCAGCCAGCCGACCTGTGCACCGTTGGCGATCCACTGGTCCAATTTGGCCTTGAGGTCCGAGAGGCGGTCGCTGGGGGAGCGGAGTTCAATGACAAAGTCGGGGCAGATGGGAGCAAATCGACCTTGATCCTTCTCTGAGAGAGCATGCCAGCGCTGGTTTAGAACCCAGGCGGCGTCCGGCGCACGCATAGAACTGTCGGGAAGGGTGTATCCGCCATCGGGGCCGGTGGCAATCCCTCGGCCGTCGACTTCGGCCCATTCGTCAAGCAAACGTCCGATGCGCAGATTCATCTTGCTGGTCTTGCTGTTCGCCGGGGTCATTACGAGAATCTCTCCATTCGGCTCTCGCTCCACGCGCAGGACGTCATTGTCTGCACAGAAGCGCATCAACTCGTCGTCCGTCATCGGGCGTTCGAAGCGGAGGCGCACCGGGAGTTCGATTTCGTTGAGCGCGAAGTTCATGGGGACAGTCTACTCTCGAGGCTTGCCGGGCCGGGCCTAAAACTGGCATTCTCCTCGGACATTCATTAGAGTGACCGGGAGTTCACTTCGCGTTGGACCGTTGTTGTTGGTATTCGAGGAGGGGTTTGGCATGTGGCAAGTGGCGACGGTGAATGAGGCGTTCCTGAAGGTGGGCGGGCGCGGCGATGCGGTGGTGTGGCGGTGGCAGGATAAGGACGGCAAATGGAAGCCGATCACTTCGGCGCAGATGTATGGGCGGGTGCGTGCGCTGGCGGGGGCGATGGCCGGGTGGGGTGTAGGCAAGGGCGATCGCGTTGCTCTGCTGAGCGAAAACCGCTGGGAGTGGCCAGTGACGGATTACGCCGTGCTCGCGCTGGGAGCGGTCGGCGTGCCGCTGTACCTGACGCTGACGGTGGAGCAGGTTGGATACATGCTGCGCGATTCCGGCGCAAAGGTTGCGGTGGTATCGAATCGCGAGCAGTACGAGAAGGTGCTCGCGGCGGGTGAGTTGCCCGCGCTGGAGCATGTTGTGGTGATGGACGAGATGCCGAACTTTTCGTCTCCCACCCTTCGCGATGAGACTGCGAAGGATGGGGCACCCGGAGATTTGGGGTCAGTAAAGAAGATGAGTTCGTCGACCCTTCGCGATGAGACTGCGAAGGATGGGGTCGCCGGAGATTTGGGGCGGGCCAGCTACGAGAGTTTTGGCGCGATCATGGCGGGGGCTGCGGCCATGCAGGTGCGGGATGCGGAGTTCGATGCGCGGGTACGGGAGGTGAAGCCGGAGGATCTGGCGACCATCATTTATACGTCGGGGACGACGGGCGAGCCGAAGGGAGTGGTGTTGACGCATGGCAATCTTGCGAGCAATTTTTCGCTGTCGACCAAGCCGTTCGGGTTCAATGAAACGGATACTTGTATTTCGTTTCTGCCGCTGTCGCATGTGACGGCTCGGCATCTGGACTATGGGCTGATGTGTGATGAGACAGTGCTGGCTTATTGCCCGAAGTTTGATCAGTTGAAGGACGCGATGCAGGCGGTTAGGCCGACCATTCTGGTGGCGGTGCCGCGGGTGTACGAGAAGATTCGCCACGGGGTTGAGGGCAAGTCGCATGGGGCGAAGAAGCGGATTTTGAACTGGGCTGTTGGCGTGGGAAAGGCGCATCGTCAGGAGACGCTTGAGGGCAAGCAGCCGGGCGGATTGAGTTGGAGGCTGGCGGACAAGCTGGTGTTTTCGAAGATTCGCGAGGCGTTTGGCGGGCGGGTGAAGACGTTTGTGTCGGGAGGCGCGCCCCTGGGAATGGATACGGCAGGGTGGTTCGCGGATGTGGGGATTCGGGTGCTGGAGGGATATGGCCTCACCGAGACTTCGCCGGTGATCGGGCTGAATACTCCGCAGCGAAGCCGCATTGGTACGGTCGGGCCGGTGCTCGCAAATGTGCAGGTAAGGTTCGCGGCGGACGGCGAGTTAGAGGTTCGCGGGCCGTCGGTCTCTAAAGGCTACTGGAACAAACCGCAGGAGACGGCGGACTCATTCACCGAGGATGGCTGGCTGCGGACCGGCGATATAGGGAATATAGATAGCGATGGATTCCTGTCCATCACGGATCGAAAGAAGGAGTTGCTGAAGACGAGCGGCGGAAAGCTGATTGCTCCGCAGCCGATCGAGAACAAGCTGAAGGCGAATGTGTTGGTGGGCAGCGCAGCGCTGGTGGGCGACAAGCACAAATTTGCGTGCGTGC
The DNA here is from genome assembly GCA_025357875.1 of Granulicella sp. GTDB lineage: Bacteria > Acidobacteriota > Terriglobia > Terriglobales > Acidobacteriaceae > Edaphobacter. The sequence goes on along the minus strand of JANYLK010000129.1, from coordinate 8,791 downwards.
TGATCTCTCCGAACTTTGCGGCGTTGGAGGGCTGGGCAAAGGTGCATGGCATTGTGACCAGCGACCATGCGGCTCTGGTAAAAAATGCGCAGGTGGTGGAGAGGTACCAGCGCATTATCGACGAGGTGAACGCGACGCTGGCACCATTTGAGTCAATCAAGCGCCTGGCGGTGGTCGCAGGGGAGTGGTCGATTGAGACTGACGAACTGACGCCCAGCATGAAGCTGAAGCGTCGCGTGGTGGAGAAGAAGTACGCCGCCGAAATTGCGGCATTCTATAAAGATGAGTCGACCGCTACGAAGTAGCGCTCTAAGTCGGGTGTATTCCAACAAAGGCATTGGAGTTTTTATGGTGGAAGCGAATTCGGGGCTTGAGTCTGCCGGGATCGAATTCAGGCTATTCCGCGCGGGGGATGGTGAGGCGTTTCGCGTGCTGAACGAGGCCTGGATCGAGCAACATTTTGGAATTGAAGAGAAAGATCGAATCACCCTGGGCGATCCAAAGGAAAAGATTCTCGCCAAGGGTGGTCACATTTTTATGGCGGTAGACGGCGAGACTGCGGTGGGATGCTGCGCGCTGATCTTGCTGCGGCCGGGTGTGTTTGAGGCGGCGAAGATGACTGTGGCGGAGAACTATCGTGGCCGAGGATTGGGTCGCAAGCTACTGAAGTACACGATTGCACAGGCTAAGGCGCTGGGTGCAACATCGCTCTATCTGGAGACGAATGACAGCCTGCTCGATGCGATCCATCTCTATGAGGCGCTGGGATTCCAGCATCTGCCTCCGGAACGGGTAAAGCCTTCGGTCTATGCGAGGGCGAACGTGTTCATGGAGTTAGTGTTTTAGCCGTGCAAATGCGTCGTGGAAGCGGGTGGCGCATCGAAATAGGTATATGAGTATGTTGCGGCACGCGGAGAAGGTGGGTAAAAAGTTTCAGAATGCAGTGCCGACGGCAATAGGCGGATTGGGCCTGGTTTTTAAGTTACTACCGCGTTTCCTGTCGAATAGAGAAGATCGGGTGCCGCGTACTCCGCTGGGACCTTTCCGGACAGATGCTTCAATTTACACCAAGCCGCCTGCGAGTGGGTTACGAGTGACGTGGATGGGCCACTCGTCGATGCTGGTGGAGATCGATGGTGTGCGGGTGTTGATTGATCCGGTGTGGAATGAGAGGGCTTCACCGGTTGAGTGGGCGGGACCGAAGCGTTTCTTTGCGGCACCGCTTGCGCTCGAGGATCTGCCGCGAATCGATGTGGTGCTGGTGTCGCATGACCACTACGACCACCTCGCGGCGGGTACGGTGCGGAAACTTTCCGGGTTGCAGCCCGAAGCAAATTGGGTGACGTCGCTTGGAGTGGGTGCGATTCTGCGCAGGTTCGGCGCGCGCGCGCAACGAATTACCGAACTGGACTGGACCGATACGGTGCAGGTGGCCGGGGCAGATGGGGCAAAGTGCGAGATCACTTCCCTTCCCTCTCGTCATTTTTCCGGACGAAGTTTCAACCGGTTCGAAACGCTGTGGGCGTCATTTGTGCTGCGCGGTGCTGACCACAAGATTTACTTCGGGGCCGATTCGGGATGGTGGGACGGCTTTGCCGAGATCGATGCGGCATACGGGCCGTTCGATCTGACCATGCTGGAAATTGGCGCGTACAACGAGCTTTGGAAGCAGATTCACCTGGGCCCGGATTTGGCGGTCCGAGCTTTCTGTGCGATGGGTGGACGCGGGCTGTTGATGCCGATCCACTGGGGATTATTTGATCTTGCACTGCATGCATGGACGCAGCCGATTGAGCGGTTGGTGGAGATTGCCGAGGCAGAAGGACTCAAATTGTGGGCGCCGAAGCCTGGCGTTCCGACCGAGATTGTGCGTGGGGTCGAGATGCGCTCGGATTGGTGGCGGTAGTCTTATGAATTAGCACCAATGCCAACGATTGCACCGATCAACTTGCAAGACCGCGTTGGTGCCAGTTCGGATGCGACTACAGATACTTCCCCAGAAATTTAGTGGTGGCCATCAGAATCTGAAGTTGGGTTACGGCGTTGAAGAAGTGGGTCTGCTTTGGAAAGATGTGGGTTTCGTGGGGAACGTTGAGGGCAGCAAGTTGCGCGTCCAGTTTTTCGGCATCGCTGACGGTGACGTAGGTATCCGCGCCTCCGTGAAAGATGAGGGTCGGCGGAAAGTCCGACGTTGCCTTCGCGGCATAGGGGTCAGGCAGGCCACCTGAGATCTCGACAATTGCGCGGATTTTCGTTGCCGGGTCGGTGGCAAGGGAAAGCCCGAGAAAAGCTCCGAGCGAGAATCCCACCAGGGCAATGCGGCTGGAGTCGACATTGGGACGTGTGCGGATGTAGGCGAGACCATCTGCGATGGTGCCGAGCCACGCGGGAAAGTGATAGCCATCGATGATGTCGTTATACGAGGCCCTGGTTGTGCCGGTGCGGTCGAAGTAGTGGAGGACATAGAGAGCGATATTGCGGCCGGCTATGTGAGGCGCGATGCGCTCGGTCCAGAAGCTGGCATTGCCGCCAGAGCCATGTAGCAGGACGATTGCCGGGTGTGGGCCGGGGCTGGCAGGTTCATGAATGTCGATGCGGATGGCCTTGTCGCCGGAGAGAAACGTTGACATGCGGATTGGATGCGCGCACTCGAACCTTGGAATCGCGGGTACATCGTTACCTGGTTGTCGTGACGCAGATCACAGACGGACTTCGTGGAGCAGGGACATACTTCTTCCAGTCATGAAAAGGATTCTCAGTCCGTTGCTCTGGCATTTGCGGCGATGCTTGCTGTTCAGCCTGCCTTGGCGACCATGACCTGCGCTCAGAGTATTTGCGCAGACGGTAGTTCCTCCGCGAATTGCTGCCTGCCCTCGAGTGGTGTCCCGACGCATGGCATGTCAAACAATGCTGCCATGCCTTCCATGGGTGCATCCGGGCAGGCGCCGTCACTTTCCGCCAGCACGAAGTAATCGACCACAACGGATTCCTGCAGGCCGGCGGCTTATGTCTTCGGCTCTGCTACCTTTTTCTCCCCAGGGTGATTGCCCGTAGAAAGCATTGTGACGTAACGCACCGGAGGCGGGACTGGGGTCACGTATGATTCAGAGGATTGAGAATTTCCTGAATTGAGAGGATTTGAGATGCGGATTGGTATGTTGACGGGGGGCGGGGACTGCCCCGGCCTGAATGCTGTGATTCGTGCGGTTGTACGCAAGGGAATCCTGCACTATGACGATGAGTTTATTGGATTCATGCAGGGCTGGCGCGGAGTGCTGGACGACGTAACGATGCCCTTGACGCTGGAGACGACCAGCGGGATTCTCCACCGCGGCGGGACGATTCTGAAGTCTTCGCGCACCAATGTGAAGAAGATTCCGGGCGGGTTTGAGCAGTGCTTGAAGGTGATCCAGAACGAGAAGCTGGATGCTCTGATCGCGCTCGGTGGCGACGATACGCAGTCGATTTCTCTGGAACTCGCCAAGCGCGGCGTGAACTGCGTGGGCGTGCCGAAGACGATCGACAACGATCTGAGCGGCACGGACGCTTGCTTTGGTTTTGATACCGCAGTGACGATTGCGACCGAGGCGGTTGATCGGCTGCACTCCACCACCGAGTCGCATAGTCGTGTGCAGGTAGTTGAGGTGATGGGTCGCGATGCTGGCTGGATCGCAGTGACGGCCGGGATCGCGGGCGGCGCGGACGTGGTGCTTGCTCCCGAGAAGGAGATCGACATCGACGAGGTGGTGCGACTGGTGAAGGCGCGCTTCGCGAGCAGCAAGAAGTTCGCCATCGTCGTGGTTGCCGAGGGCGCACAGTTTGCGCACATCGAAGGCCAGTTGACGACCGGCGACAAGAAGGACTCGTTCGGACACGCGCGGCTCAGCGGGATTGGGCAGGCGCTGGCTGAGGAGATCGAGAAGCGGACCGGGCTTGAGACGCGGTCGGTCAACCTGGGACATACGCAGCGGGGCGGAACTCCGACGGCGTACGACCGCATGTTGGCGACTCGTTATGGCATCGCGGCGATCGACCTGGTGCATGCAGGCAAGTTCGGCCAGCTCGTAGTGCTGAAGGGCACGACGATCAGCAGCATTCCGATTGCGGATGCGATTGCGGCCACGCGCACGGTAGGCGAGGAGTACTTCGATGTGATCAAGGGACTGCAACCCAAGAAGTAGGAACAGTTGTCGGTGCAAAGTTGGCGGCAGTGTCCTAACCGGGAGCTGCCGCCCTTTTGTTTACAATTCAGTTAGCCCTTGTTTATCAGTCAGTTAGTAGCGTCGACGCGAATTCTCCAAACACCGACAGAAATCTGTTGTGCGGCAGGAGGTTTGAGGATACAAAGGTTATCCGGGCTGTATTGCCGGTTATCTTCGGGTTTCAGGGGTGTCCTCCGATGGCAGGTGCGGTCCAGCAGATGATGCGCGAAGTGATGGATATCCGGCAGGCCGCGGACTATCTGGGCATAAGCGGCGACACGCTTTATCGTTACGCCTCGGAGGGATTCATACCTGCGTTCAAGCTGGGCAATCGCTGGCGGTTCAAGCGTAGTCTGCTGGATGCGTGGATGGTGAAGATGAGTGGGCCGAAGGCTGTTTCCAATGTGTCGGTGATGCCGAGACAGAAGAAACCAGCCGCACGGGCGCGGTAGGCTACCCGACTTCAGTGTGGCAGTGTCAAAAGTGCAACATACTGTTTCGATTCGGGTTTTAACCTGAACAGGTGCTTTCATGAAGATTTTCGCAGCGTCTCTGCTGCTTTCGTCCGCCGTGCTCGTTTGCCTCACGCCCTCCGCGATTTCCCAGCCTGCGCCGAATCAGCCCGGAACACAAACCTCGCTGGCAACGCAGCAGTCAGGAACTCCAAACCCTGAAACCGGGCCGCCGGCACCAGTGCCAACCGTACGTGTCTATGTGACGCGGGTGGTGCTGGATGTGGTCGTGACGGATGCGAAAGGCAACGTGGTCACCGGTTTGACCAAGGATGATTTCAAGGTGACCGACGCGCAGGAGCCGCAGACGATCACCAACTTCGACACTTCGGTCGTGCATATGGTGAAGCCTGAGGTCACCATCAATTCGACGGCGGACCTGGACAGGCTGGCGCCGGATGCGCCGGTCAACATCATTCTGTTGGACGAGTTCAATACGTTGTTCGAAGATGAGGCGTTTGCGCGGTATTCCCTGAAGAAATATCTGGAGAAGCAGCCGGATAAGCTGACAACTCCAACCATGCTGTTGGCGGTGGGCATCGACAAATTCACGGTGCTGAACGACTACACCCAGGATAAGCAGGCGGTCCTGCAGGCCCTTGATCATCACTTTGCGGACAATCCATGGCGAAATCGAGGAAATTCGTGGGTACCAGAGCGACTCTCCACAGCCTTTATAACCCTGGAACGGGTTGCCGAGGCGACCGTTGGGCATCCTGGGCATAAGAACATGATCTGGATTGGGCGCGGCTTTCCCAGCATCAACCTGGCGAATGCTTCCGTGGATTCGTCGCGTCGCGTCGAGAACTATGTCCAGCAGTGCGTCAATATGTTGCGTGATGCGCGGGTTACTCTATATGCGGTCGATCCGGCCGGCCTGGTGGTGGACCCGATCGAAAAGTATGGCAATGAAGCTGCCGATCTGGACCCGTTCGGCGGCAATTACGACTTCTCGAAGCTCGCTCGGGCGACCGGCGGCAAGTCGATCTACGGAAGAAACGACGTGGACGCCGAGATCGGCGCGAGCGCACGGGATGGCGAGAACTTTTACACGCTGACCTACCGGCCGACGACGGGTGCGATGGACCCGAAAAAGTTCAGGAAGATCAAGGTGACGGTCGATCGGCCGGGTCTGACGGCGACGACTCGCCTGGGATACTACGTGGCGATGGGCCCGGCACGTGTAAACCCACTTAATCCGTCGCGGCAACTTATGTTTGACCTCAACTCGGCTGCGACCAGCACGATGACCTATGATGCGGTTCCTCTGACGCTTATTCCGAACCCGAACGATCACGACTCCTTCCAGCTGCGCGTCGAGCCGAAGGGCCTGGTATGGACCTTCGCTACCGATACTGAGCCGCGACATGCCAATTTTGTCTTCGTGACCATGACCTTCGACAAGAAGGGTAAGGTTCTGAAAGAGGTTGCGAAGGTGGTCAAGGTGGACGCTCCTGCGACGGTGCCGCCTCGCGGTCGAATCGAGCGGCCGGTCGTTATTCCCATCCAACTCGACCACGATCTAAAGGCAGTACGGGTGCGCTTCGTGGTGCGGATCAACCAGACTGGACGCGAAGGAACCGCGGACGCGACGTTGCAATAGGCCGCGGTTCGAGGTTGCGTTTACGGCGCGTTCGGGTGCGTGCGCGGACCGGTGAATATGCTCTTCGGGCAGAGGACGTGGACGCCGCTGTTGGTGTCGACGAGTTGGGTGATGTCCACATCGCAGGCCACTGAGACGAGCGAGTAAGCGTCTTCACGCGAGAGATGCGCGTAGTCGGGATTCTGCTCGGACAGGAATGTGATCATGTTGCGGACGGCCATCTCGGTGGCAGTCTTCAGATCTTCGCTGAAGCCCATGGAGATGTAAGCCGTAGGCGTCTCAGCGCGCGGCCATACGAGGCGATGCTGGTCGCTGAGCGACCCCTTGTGCACGATGAATTGAAATGTGCCGGTCAAGAACGTCTCAAGCGCAGTGATGTCGACTTCGCCATTGCCTTGACCCGCGTGGCCATCACCCGCCTCAAAGAGTGCGCCCTTGGCGTTGACGGGAATGTAAAGCGTTGTGCCGGCGACCATCTCCTTGTTGTCGATGTTGCCGGCGTGCATCCATGGTGGCGCGGAGTTGTACTTAGCCGTCGTCGCCGGGGCCACACCCATCGAGCCAAAGAATGGGTGGAGAGGAAGCGTGACATCGGGGGCGAAGTCGGCCGTCATCTTCTGGCGGTCGAGTGGAATGATTTTGGTGCGCGAGTAAGGAAAGTCATTGGGAAGGAAGCCGCGGCCAGCGCCGAAGGAGTTGCAGGCGAACGGCGCGTCTATCTGGATCTTCTGAATGCGAACTTCGAGGACGTCGCCGGGTTCGGCCTCGGCGATTGCGACCGGACCCGTAAGGATGTGGCCTCCGGGTCCGCGATCCGATTCGGAGACGCCCGCGTAGATGGCAGCTTCATAGGGAGGAATATCCGCGGCAGGGACACCGAGAGATTGGAGACGCTCCGGCGATCCACAGGTCGACAATGTCTGCATGATGACCGTATCGCCGGAATGCACGGTAAGCACCGGTTTGGCGGCAGACCAGTAATATCCCCAGGCTACGGTGGTGGGGGTTGCGAGCAAAGTTTGAGTTTGCTGCGCGAACGTCGGCGTTGCTGTCGCTACCAGCGGCATCACGGCGATTAACTGAGCGAGGAGGCGAGAGGCGACGGGAAGGCGCATGGATTGGTATACCACGACGGGTCTGAGAATCTAGGCCCTTCGCAGGGTGAAGACGGTGATTTCCGGCGGGCAGTTGAGACGAAGGGGCATGCCAACGGACCCGATGCCTCGGTTTACATAAAGCTGCATCTGGTTGAATTGGAAGAAGCCTTCCACGTATTTCCGTCCTCCAGCTGGAAGATGATAAGGCGGGAGGAAAGGGATGCGGACTTGGCCTCCGTGGGTGTGGCCCGAGAGCATGACGTCGACCAGCTGGCCACGCCGGTGCACTATAACCTCGTCGGCATAATCAGGGCCGTGGCACATAAGCAGCACAGGGCCATCGGGCCTCTCGGGAATCGCGCTGTCAAGGTCGGGCACATGGGTGACTGGATCATCCACACCACAGACCCAGAGCCGCTTGCCGGCGCGCTCAATGGGCACATATTGATTTACCAGCAGTGGGATGTCGACGGCAGCCAGAATCTGACCAATTGTAGGTGCGCCAAGGAAAGAGTCATGATTGCCCATGACGGCAAAGCGCTGCGGGCAGGCGATCGCGCGCAGCAAGTCGGCGCATCGGTGCATAGCTCCCAGAACGAAGTCCCGCGACATCGGGGTAAAGCTGATGTAGTCACCCGTCAGCAGCACCAGGTCCGGCTGCAGCGAATTGACTTCGGCGATGACTCGGCGAAGAAAGGATGGCTCCGTGAATCCTTCGAAGTGTATGTCGGAGATCTGCACGACGCGGAAGTTGTGAAAGGCGTCGGGGAGATTGCGAATTGCGACGGGGTGGGTGAGAACGCTGAGCTCGTGGCGTGCAATCTCGCCGGAATATAGAGCGAGACCTGCGGCTGTGATCGCGGAACCGCGCAGGAAATTGCGCCGGGTAAGGCGGGATTTCTGCTCTATCAAAGGCTGATCGGCCACGTTTCCGGTCATAGTGCATGATATCGGGTTTACCCGCGGCAAGTCGCTGATTGGACTGATTCCCTTACCCGCTCGATCTTCAAAGATGAGCCGGTGAGCGCGCTTGGGTAGAATGGGTCGGATGAGTCTGAGCGGGCGTATCAAGCAAGCAGCGGCGGCGGCAAAAGCGGCGGGCGTAGATGCGCTGCTGGTGACGCATCTCCCCGATGTGCGCTGGCTGTGTGGATTTACCGGATCGAATGCGGCGCTGGTGCTCATTGGCAGTCGCGCCGTGCTGTTTACCGATGGCCGCTACACCTCGCAGGCAAAGGCGGAGGCGGTGGGGACGAAGGTCATAATCGCGACTAAGCCAGTAGTGACAACGGCCTGCGAATGGATGGCCGCGGCCGGCGTGGGCCGGTGCGGGTTCGACGATGGGAACACCTCCGTGGCTGCGCTGAAGCAGATGCG
>JANYLK010000054.1 GCA_025357875.1 Granulicella sp. | reverse complement strand
CATACCGGAGTAGGGGAAATGGTCATACGACCCGCGCGAGGAGGATACGGGGAGACGAATCTGATGCGTAGACCTAAGCTCCGTCTGAGCCAATGCGCACACAGATGCAACGGCCCAGAGGATCGTCGTATTCAGTACCCGCCAAGTGCCGATCCTGAGCATGAGCCGATCATAGTGTGATGGGAACCGACAGGCGCGCAATTGGGACACTTTGTGAACTGTCTTAAGTTGATTCCACGCGGGATCCCGCCAAATAGCGGTCGAGGGCCCGGGCTAAAGCCCCTTGCTTTTCTGCATGTCCCACCGCGGACTAAAGCCCGCTGCTACCCCGAAAGGCGAGGGCTTTCTAACGTTGCCGCACGAGCAGGCGTTGGACCATTTGGCGGTTGTAGCGCTGGACTACGATGCAGGGAAGGTTTGCGGCGATCGCGTATAGGGCTATGACGATGCAGGCCCATGGAGGATTCCAGAGGAAGAAGATGGGGAAGCAGGCCAGCATGAGCCAGTGGGCGGCTTCTCCGCGGCGAGTTTCGAGGGCGAACTGGCGGAGGTAGGTCGGGTTGCGGCCTTCGAGACGTTTCTTGCGGAATGTGCCGCCGACCCAGGGCGCGCCGTCGGGCAGGAGGCCCTTCCACCGGCGAATTTGTAACCATTTTCGATAGAAGGGAATTTCCCAGGCGTAGGTGCAATAGAGGAGCGTGTCCGTGGCGAAGTGGGTGGAACTCATCCGGGTGGCGGCGGCGGCGATGGAGAGTTGGAGGACGAGCCAGCCTAGGGTGTTGACCGCTATGAGGGTGAGGATTGTTGCGCTCATAGCTGGCGGCCTCGCCAGGTTACGGGTTGGCGACGGGTCTGGCGCCAGATTGATTGCGCGAAGATTACGAAGTAGAAGGCTAGCGGGATGGGATAGAGGAGTGCGGTGATCCAGCGGAAGGTGCCGAGTTGGCGGGCGTACCAAGCGATCTGGATGGCGTTGAGGAGATAAAGAGTGGCGATCGTGGACCACAGCGGATTGTGTATTGCTGCGAGGAGGAGCGCGGTGAGCATGGCGGCTGCGAGCCAGTAGATGGAGAGCGCGAGGACGAGGGGTGAGGTTACGCCGGCTCCGGTGGAGAATGCTTTCTGCCAGCTCTCGCGGAGTTGGGTTAGGCCGTGGGGGAACATACGCATCTCGAGTGTGCCGCGACCGGCGAGCGTAGCAGGGAGGCCGTTGGCGGTGCGAATGTGGTTGGCGAAGTGGAGATTTTCCAGGATCTCGCGCTTGACCGCTGCATGGCCGCCGGCTTGATCGTAAAGAGCGCGCGGGATTAAAAGCGATTGGCCGAAGAGATGTGGAGGGTCGAGTTTTCCGAATCCCCCTGCGCCCATCGCTACGAGAATATTGAAGAAGAGAGAAAGTTCTTCGTACCAGAGCTGGGTGCGGTGGAAGGGTAGGAGCGAGAGCGCAGTGTTGGGTGGGAGTGTGGCGAAGTGTTCGACGATGCGGGTGTAGCCGGTAGGGGTGAAGTAGGTGTCGGCGTCGAGGAAGAAGAGGGCGTCGCTGGTCGCGGCGAGTGCGCCTTGATGGCAGGCCCAGGTTTTGCCGGTCCAACCTGCGGGCAGCGGGGCCGATGCGATTACGGTTGCGCCGTGTTGGATTGCGATGGCGGAGGTGTTGTCGGTTGAGCCGTCGTCGACTGCGAGGATTTGGGACGGGGCGATTGCGGAGTTGCGGAGGGATTCGAGCAGGGGAGGGAGGTTGGTGGCTTCGTTGCGCGCGGGGATGATGATGCTGACTACAGGTTGGATCGAGGTTGTTGGTGCGCGCGGAGTGACGATGGGGACTATTCGCAGGAGGAGGATCCCTGCGATGAGGCCGCCGATCATGAGCAGGGTGAGGATGAGCATGAAATCAGACGCGCTCGGCTTGTTCCATTACCAGTCGGGCTACATGCTGGCCGCAGAGGGTGACCATGGGCATGCCGCCGCCGGGGTTGACGGTGCCGCCGACGAAGAACAGGTTGCGATAGTCGGGACTGCGCTTGGGGGCTTTGAAGGCGAAGTTTTTGCGCATGTCGCTTACGACGCCATAGATGGAGCCTCGGTTGGAGAGGTATTTTTCTTCGATGTCGAAGGGTGTCCAGAAGTCTTCGACGAGGATGTGCTTGCGCAGGTCGGTGAGGCCCATGCGTTCGAGCTTATCGAGGCAAAGCTCCTTGAGGGCGACGCAATCTTCGCGCGTGTAAGGATGCTTGTCGTTCAGGTAGGGGATATGGGGAAGGATCTTGATGTTGTCGCAGCCGGGCGGCGCCTGCGATGAGTCCGTGCGAGTGGGAGCGACGAGATAGATGGTGGGATCGTTGGGTAAGAGCTTGGCTTTGAATACGCGATCGAAGTGACTTTTTTGGTCGGCGGAGTAGAAGAAGTTGTGGTGCGCGAGTTGCGGGTAGACGCGGTCGAGGCCTAGGTGGAGGACGATGCCGGAGCAGGATGGCTCGTAGCGGTTGAGGCGCTTCATGACGCGGGGAGGTTCGCGGAGGAGTTGCGCGGTTGCAGGTACGACTTCCATGTTGGAGATGACGAAGTCGGCGGGGAGAGTGACAGCGGGCCCATCGGTAGGCTGTGCGATGACGCCGGAGACGTTTGTGCCATGCTTGATGATTTCAGTGACGCGATGGTTCAGGTGGACGCGGACGCCGGTCTCCTGCATGCGTTGCTCGAAGGCGCGGGCGAGTTCATAGAGACCTCCACCGACGTACCAGAGACCGAATTCGAGCTGGATGTTGGGCATGAGGTTCATGAAGCCGGGAGCGTCCTTCGCGGAGGAGCCGACGTACTTGATGAAGTATTCGAAGATGTCGCGGAGGTAGGGATTGCGGACCCGCTTTTCAATTCCACGAGACATGGTGGTCATGTAGTCAAGGCCGCGCCCGTCTCGCAGGCCGTAGAACTTGACGAAGTCCCAGAAGGTGTCGAGGCCTTTGTCGAAGTAGCCGCGTTTGGTGATGTCGTACTGGAGCTTGGAATATTTGCGGAAATCTGCGTAGTCTTCGATAGCGTCTTGGCCTAACTTCGCGAGTTGAAGCTGCATGGCGGCGTCGTCTTCCCAGAGATCGACGACCGTGCCATCTTCAAAGAAGTTGCGCCACTGCGGATCGACACGTTGGAGGTGGATGTAGTCTTCAAGCTTCTTGCCATCGTGCTCGAAGACGGGGCGGAAGATTTGGGGAAGAGTAAAGATGGATGGGCCGAGGTCGAAGCTGAAGCCGGCTTCCTTGTGGACGTTGAGCTTGCCGCCGACGTTGCCGTTCTTTTCGAGAAGGTCGACGGAGTAGCCTGCGTGGGCGAGCTGGATCGCTGCGGTCATGCCGCCGAGGCCGGCACCGATGACGACGACACGATTTCGAGTGGGAGGATTGGGGGTGGAATTTGTCATGGCTTGCAGCAGTAGACCAGGGTTACGGGAATTGTTTCGGAGGTTTGGCCGTGGAAGAAGGCGGCGTCATTGAAGTGTGGAGGGCCGAGGATTTTCCTCGGATTGTTGGAGACGCCTACGGCTTCCCTCGGAAGGCCTAGCCAACTCTTATCCAGCATGCGATTGCTGTTCTCGTCTAGGTAAAGGCTAACGGCATATCGGCCGGGCGGGATGGGTCCGATGGTGATGCGTTGCTGGGTTGAATTTGATGGGGCTACGGGAACAAAGTCATGGCGCATGGCTTGGTTAGGGTTGTCAGGAAAACCGCGGGGGGATGCGAAGATGAGGTAGGCGATCTGTCCGCGGGCATGTGGTGGCAGGGTGACTTCTACTGCGAGCGATCCTTGCGGATTGGAGGTAGTGGCGGACTCGGCGATACAGGCTCCGCAGATCAGGAATGGGAGCATCATCCATAGGCCGGTGAGGGCTTTGATTCTGCTTCGGATGCCGTTGCGGTGGCGGAATTGGAGGATGGCGCGCAGGCGCGAGAAGGTGCTGGCCTTGAATGGGAACCAGTGGATTTCGGTTGGGTGAGGGTGGGTTGCGGTCATGATTGTTTTCACGCGGGAGAATGTTCGTAGGCCTTCGGCACCGTGGTATCGGCCGTGGCCGCTGGATTTATTTCCACCGAAGGCGGCGTGTGGATTTCCTATGTTGCGGATCACGTCGTTGATGGCACAAGTGCCGGATTGGAGTTGGAGAGCTACGCGTTGGGCTTGGGCTTTGTCGCCGGTCCATACGCTGGCGCTTAGTGCGAAGGCGGAGGAGTTGGCTGCGGCGATCGCGTCGGTCTCGGTTTGAAACGGAGCGATGCAGACTACGGGGCCGAAGCTCTCGTCGAGCAGGAGAGAGGCATCGGCGGAGACTTCGGTCAGGACGATTGGGGCGGATGTTTTGGAGTCGGCGAGTAGCGGCGTATGTAGCTTTGCGCCACGGGCGACGGCGTCGTTTACTTGCTCATGCAGGCGCTGGCGGACTGAATCGAGGCGGATTGGTCCGAGGTCACTCTCAATAGCTGTGCCGGAGCGGAGTTGAGCGACTCGGCCGAGGAAGAGGCTTAGGAAGTTCTCGTAGATGGGTTGTTGGACGTAGATTCTTTTGATGCCAACGCAGACCTGGCCGGAGTTGGAGAAGCTTCCGTAGGCGATACCGTTGACAGTGCGCTGTAGATCACAGGATGCAAAGACCAGGGCGGGATCTTTGCCGCCTAGTTCCATTACAGTGGGGATCATCAGGGTCGCGGCCTTGGCGGCGACGATGCGGCCATTGCGATTGCTGCCGGTGAAGAAGACTAAGTCGGGGCTGGCGTCGAGTAGGGCTGCGGCTTCGTCGGGGGATTCGCAGGAGACCTGGACCAGATCGGGTGGCAGGCCTGCGGCAGTGCAGATGTCCGCGACGAGTTGGGCGGTACGAGGAGCTTGCTCGCTACATTTGAGGAGGACTGCGTTACCGGCGAACAGGGCGGTCACCATAGGCACGACGGATAACTGAAGCGGGTAATTCCACGGAGCGCAGATGAGGACTACGCCGTGGGGTTCCATGATTTCGACGAAGCTGGTTCCACTGAAAAGGAGGCGCGACTTGCCGATTTTCTTGATTCGCAGGATGTGAGGTGCGCGGCGTTCGTAGAAGCGGAGGTGCTCGAGCGTGACCATGATGTCGCCAGCGAGCGCGTCCATGGGCGGCTTGCCGACTTCGTCGGAGATAGTGGTGATGATTTGGTCGATGCGCTGGGTGATGATGTGGCGCAACGGGCGCAATGCTCGGGCGCGTTCGTGTGCAGGGAGCTTGGCCCAACCAATCTGCGCAGTTCGAGCGCGGGTTAGGCGGTCTCGTGCGACATCGCTGGTCATTCGATTCCTAGTTCCGCGAAGGGTGTGGGTGCTGGGTGGGGAACGCCGTACTTGCGGCTGATGAGGTTGGAGGAGATGCGCGCCGATTCAAAGATGGTGGGCAGGCCGCTGCCGGGGTGGGTGCCACCACCGACGAGGTAAGTGTTGTCGAACAGCTCGAATTTATTGTGGGGGCGGAAGTAGAGCATCTGGTCCCAGCTGTGGCCCATGTTGAACGTTGCGCCGAGGAAGACGCCGACTTGCTTCTCCCAGTCGGCTGGAGTGAGGATCAGCTCCTCGCGGATGTGGGCACGGAGATTTTTATAGGGCGTCCGCTCTTCGAGAAGCTGAAGAAGCGAGTCGCGAAAAGCAACTTTTTGTTGCTCCCAGTCGATGCCGCTGGTGTTGTTCGGTACTGGAGCGAGGATGTAGAGAGCGGAATGCCCATCCGGCGCGCAGGAGGGATCGAGCGTTACTGCGTTGCGGATGTAAACGGAGAGGTCGTCGGAGAGCGTCTTGGTTTTGGTGATGTGTTCGAGGCATTTCTTGTAGTCCTGCGCGAAGACGATCATGTGATGCTCGGCGTTGGGAAAGGTGCAGTCAAGGCCGAGGTACATCATGAAGGTAGAGCAGGAGTACTTCCGCTTTTCTAGCGCGGCGGGACTGTACTTCCCGAGGTTGCTGCCGGGGAAGAGGGTGGTCATCGCGTGCCCGAAGTCTGCGTTAATGACCACATCGTCGGACCGAATTTTCTGGCCGGATTCGAGTTCGACTCCGCAGGCTTTGCCGCCTTCCAGGAGGACTTGCTTGACGCCGCATGAGGTGTGGATCTCGGCGCCTTCTTCGCGGGCTACTTTGGCGAAAGCCTGGGGAATTTGCGAAAGGCCGCCCATGACGTGGTAAATGCCGTGGGCGTGTTCGGTGTAGGGGATCATGGCGAACAGGCCGGGACAATCCCATGGCGACATGCCGAGATATTTCGATTGGAAGGTGAAGGCAAGGCGGAGTTCTTCGGAGCGGAAGTAGGTGGAGAGGACGTCGTAGAGGGACTTGCCGATAGCAATGTGAGGGAGCGCCGTGATTAGGGTTTTGTGCAGGAAGGCTAAGGGGCTGGCGTACTCCTTCTGCAGGCAGGGGTAGAGCTTTTTAAAGCGAACTTTTTCAGTGGCGAGGAACTTGTCTAGGCCTGCGCCTTCACCGGGAAAGACGCGCTCAATTTCATCGCGCATGTCGGATGGATTGGAGCGGACGAGCATGGTCTTATCGAAGAAGTTGAGGCGGTACATCGGATCGAGTGCGCGCAGGTCAAGATAGTCGCTGGTCTTCCTTTCTGCTCCGAGGAACAGGTCATCGAGCAGGTACTTCATCATAAGGAAGGTGGGGCCGAGGTCGAAACGGTAGGGGCCCAAGGCTACCTCGGCGGTCCGGCCTCCGATGCGCGGGGCCTTCTCAAACACCTGTACTTTAAAGCCACGCTTCGCAAGCAACATTGCCGAGGCTAGGCCACCGGGCCCTGCCCCTATCACCACTACCGATTTTCTTGCCATTGTTCTAACCCTACACTTCCTAATCAAGTGTGATGGCAACTGAAGGCGATGCGGTCGATTCCTTTCGAAAATAAGGGACGAACATGTCGACTAGGTGAAAGCAGAGACGAATTCGCCGACATTACGGTTGATATTGAACCTGGGTCTGAGCCGAGTTGCCGTTGCTGTCCTGAACTTGAATTTGCCAGGAGTAGGTTGTGCCATGTACTAAGCTACCAATCGATGGCGTGCTGCCGCTGCCTGTGGGATCTGTGTTCCATGGGATTTGTGCTGTCGGGATTTGCGCGCTGGTAAACCCGTTTGTTTGGGAGTTGTTTGCGGGAATATCCCAGATATCCGAGTTGCTAGAGCAGCAAATGCCGAACGAATAGACATAATTAGCTGGGGTGAGGGGGTAGGTCCAGGCGAACGTGGGTGTTGTGCTGGTGCTGGTGCCGGTCTGCGGCGAAAGACTGGTGGCGAAGGCGTTCAGGACGCCGGTGATAACGGCAGTTATCGTGGTGGTGGTGGTATCGGTGTAGGTGACGTTGAATGTGTAAGTATCGCCGATGGACGGGACGGTGGTGCCTGTACCGAAAAAGATCTGGAAGCCATGGCCGCAACTGCTTCCGACTCCGCCGCATAGGGCGATGTCGACGGGGTTGATTACGTTGGGACCGGAGATCAACGTGACTGCGACTGGCTGTTTGATAAGGCCGTTCACCTGGAAGCTGAGGTTGTAGCCTTGGATACTGCTTCCCGAGTTGGTTGAATTGAAGTGGGACGTTGTAACTACGGCGGCGGCGTTGGCGCTGGGCAACGTCAGATTAAGACTGGAGGTGGGTCCGGAGATGATTGTTGGAGCTTTGTTGCCCCCGCTATCCGAGGCGTTCTGGATGTCGCCCGCATCGATCAGGCCGTCGCTATTCTGATCCAGGATGGCAAAGAAGTTGTAACTGTCGGCAGGAAGTTGAATCGTATAGGCCTGCGCGCTGGCCGGGCTGGCAATGTATTCCGCATAGAAGTTGCCGGTGGTCTGGCTGAGGAATCCCACGTACAGGGGTCCGGTGGGGACGGTAGAGAAGATGACAGAGCCCGAGACCGCGTTGCCGCCGGTCGGCGGGCCAATGGTCACTGGACCGTAGATCGAGGAGAGCGGGCCTATGGCGGTTCCTGCCGATGAGCCGAATGCGCGGAAATAATAGACGCTGGTGTCGGCGAGACCATTCAAAAACCATGCATCGGCCTTGGTGCCGTTCGCGGCAAAGGTCTTGGTGCCGGTGACAGTTGCGAAGGTGGGACTAGTACTCCACTGAAGCGTATATGAAGTCGGTTGCTCGATGCCGCTGCTGGTGACTGCCTTGAATTGGACAACCGCCCCAGTATTGAATCCGGATGCGCCCTGGATAGTGGGGGCTGAGGTGATAGTGACTATTCCGGGATCGGTCAGCGTGACATTAGCACCGCTGTAGTTTGAGGTAGCAACTGCCACGGATTTGTTGCCTGTTGGATTGGAGCCGTTCGGGGTCCCTAGACTCTGGTTGTCCATGAAGGCCTGCAGGGTAAATGTGCCGGGCGGTACGCCACGGATGGTGAAGGCTCCTTTGGAGGAGATGCTGGTACCTTCGGTTCCTCCCCCGCCGCAGCTACCGGGGTTGAGCACGAGGTAGATCGGGCCGGTTTGCGAGCCGGTATAGGCGACCGTGCCGGAGACGGTATAGCCCAGGGTTGTGGCGAAGGACGTTGCATTGAAGTTACTACCGCTTACGATCGCAGTCTGGGTGGTGGGAGAGAAAGCAGACGTCGGTCCGACAATGGACGGAGTAATAGTGTAGGTATCGTTGGGGACGTTTGAGAACGAGAAGTTGCCGCTGGCATCGGTGGTTGTGGTTTGGACTATGGTGCCGCCGAAGCTGAGGGTGACTGTAATCGGAGGAACGGTACTACCGCATCCGTTCGATAGAGAGGTTTGTCCGTTGATGTTGTATGTCGTCGCCGAGCCAGTGATGGTGTAGGAGGCTGATGCTACGGCACTGGAGGCATACCCGCTGGACTGGGCGATGACTTTGAGCATTTCCGTGGAGGAGACCGTGATGGTGCCGGAGGCGACTGCGGAACTGGAGGTCGGGGTCGAGCCGTCGGTGGTGTAGTGAAAGACGGCACCGGCGGTCGCATCAGTGAGGGTAATAAACTGCGCCGAGCTGTAAGTACCACTAGCGACAGATAAGAAGGGTGTGGCCGCAATGGGAAGAATGGGCAACGTCCATGACGATGGTGCGGCGCTGAGCGCGGGCTGGAAGGGAGCAATCGGTTCCGGAAGGCTGAAGAGGGCGGCGTCGTTCTGGGTGGGGTTGTTGAGAATGTTGAGCATCGCCCCGATAGTGTTGGTGGGGGCTACGCCGCCCGACTTAGTCAGGTTGAAGAGGTTGCCGCAGGCGGTGCCGTCGCCGGCGATGCCGCCGGTGGAGTTGATGCAGGAGGCGATGATGTTGCCGAGAGTATTGATTTCCGTGCTGGAGGCGTAAAAGCCTAGAGGCAGGGTCGGTCCGGGTGCGGTGCCGGTTGAGGTGTCGGTGTACTTGGCAACATTGCCGAACGCCGTGGCGAAGTTGGCTGCGTCGCTTGCGCCGGAGCCGAGCGAGGTCGCCGAGGTCATGTAGGGATAGAGGGCGGCGATGGAGCCGACGGTTGTGACTTCGTCGACGGAGATGAAGGAGGAGGAAGTCAGCGAGCCGCACTGGCCGAGAGCTGCCATCATGGCGATCGCGGTGTTATTAGTGCCGGCGGTAAGACCGGGATTGCCTCCGGTGGATACGAGGTAGACTTGAGCGGCGCCGGTCGGGCAGGTATACGTTCCAGTGATGGAAAAGTTGCCGGCCAAATCGGACTGGACGGGCAAAGTCAGGAGTGTGGCGGCGGATGAGTCGCCGGTGGTGCCGACTGCGTATAGCTGAATAGTTGCGCCGGTAACGGGCTGCTGGCCGCCGTGAACAACGCCGTGGAGGGTGGTGGCGGCGGGTGACGTCATATTTGCAGGAATCGCCCCATTGCATCCGGCCAGTAGGGCTAAGACTGAGAAACCAAGGGAGACGCGCGCAAACCGGGTGAGGCTGGACATGGGAGCCTTATCTCTGCTGGTGACAGTAGACGAACACGAAGCGGTACGAACGGCATTCTCCGTGCGCGCCTAGGTATACAGCTTTGCCGGGGTCATAGGCAATGCAACTTTTTACTCAGTTTGAAGCGGAAATGACTGAGGGGCGTCTGGTCGTCCGCGTGGGCTTCAATTTGCATAAGGCTAGCCTGGGATGGTTTATTAAGACGAGCATCTACTCCTGCACAAGAAGGCCTGCCGGTCGATCGATGATGAGCAATCTCAAGCAGGAGAGGTGGGGCGGCGCGGGGCAAGGCGGGATGGAGCTTCGCTGGTATTTCGTGTTGATGGTTACGGCGGCGATTGCGATCAGCTACTTCGATCGGCAGACGCTGCCAGTAGCGATCTCTGCGATTCAGCGGAATATTCCGATTTCGAATCAGCAGTTTTCTTATTTGCAGACAGCGTTTCTGCTGTCGTACGCCGCGATGTATGTGGTGGGCGGGCGTTTGCTGGATCGCCTGGGAACTCGGCGCGGGTTCATGGCAATCATGGTGTGGTGGTCGATCGCGTGCGCGCTGCATGGGCTGGCGTCGGGATTCACTTTGCTGTTGGCGGCGAGATTTCTGTTGGGGATGGGGGAGGGTGGTGCGTTTCCCGCTGCGGTGCGCGTGGTTGCGGAATGGGTTGCGCCGGAAGAGCGCTCGACCGCGATGGGGGTGATCAACGCGGGGACGGCGGTGGGGTCGGTGCTTGCGGCGCCGCTGGTGGGGTTGGTGGTGCTGACGGTGGGTTGGCGCGCGGTATTTTTTCTTGCTGGTGGGCTGGGCATTTTGTGGGTGATTTGGTGGTGGGCGTCGTATCGAAGCAGCGGGCCGGCGGTATCGTCGAACACGCTGGATTCACGGGCGCTGGCGCGGGAACTGACGTTCGGTGAAGTGATTGGGATGGGCAGTGTGCGGTCGATTGTGTTCGCGAAGTTCATGAGCGATTCGGCCTGGTACTTCCTGCTGTTCTGGCTGCCGAAGTACCTTTACGATGTGCGCCACTTCGATGTGAAGCATGTGAGTTACTACGCGTGGATTCCATATGCGGCTTCGGGTGTGGGGAGTTTTGTCGGCGGGGCATACTCTAGCAGGCTGCTGCGAAACGGGCGTTCGCTGAATCGGGCACGGAAGATTGCGCTGGGACTGAGCGCTGCGTTCATGCCGCTGGTAATGCTTGTGCCGCTGGTTCCGGTGGAGCTTTCCATTGTTCTGTTCAGCGTCGTATTCTTCTGTCAGCAGTCGTGGTCGGGATTGATTATGACGTTGCCGGCGGACATCTTTCCACTGTCTGCGGTGGGCACTGTGTCGGGTCTGGTAGGCTTTGGCGGAGCGATTGGCGGCGCAATCTTCGGCGTTGCCGCTGGACAACTGCTGGGGCACGGATTTGGCTACGGGACGCTGTTTGTGCTGGTGGGGACGTTTCACTTGATTGGATATGCGGCGATCGTTTTGTTTGCGGGTAAGATTCAGCCGCTTCGCGCGGATGATCTAAGGGAGATAGAGAGCAGAGCATGAAGATCACTGAAGTTCGCACACGCGTTGTGGAGTGGGAGGGCGCGACAGTTCCGTTGCCTCCGCATTTCTGTACGAACCCGATGGACCTGGTGACGTTCGGCGATGCGTCGATGGGGAACTTTGCGTTCCATGGATGGGTGCTGGTGGAGATTTTCACCGACACGGGACTGATCGGGCTAGGCAATGCGGCGCTGGCTCCGCGAGTGACGAAGACGCTGATCGATACGTATCTAAAGCCTTTGTTGATTGGAGCCGATCCGTGGGACACGGAGTTTTTGTGGCAGCAGATGTATCGGCGGACGATGGCGTTCGGGCGTAAGGGCGTTGCGATGACGGCGATCTCGGCGGTGGACATTGCCTTGTGGGATCTGCTCGGCAAGGATGCGAAACAGCCTGTGTATCGGCTGCTTGGAGGGCGCACGAAGGAGCGGATTCCGGTGTATGCGAGCCGGCTGTATGCGATGCCGATTCCGGCGCTGCGGCTGGAGGCGCAGAAGTATAAAGACGAAGGCTACACGATGATGAAGCTGCGGTTCGGGTGGGGACCGATCGATGGCGCGGCGGGGATGCAGAAAAATATTGAGCTGATTCGCAACGTGCGCGAAGTGGTGGGCGATGGCGTCGACCTGATGGCCGACGCGTATATGGGATGGACTTTAGACTATGCGAAACGGATGCTGCCGCTGCTGGAGCCGTTCCATCTGCGCTGGCTGGAGGAGCCGGTGATTCCGGATGACACGCGCGGCTACAAGGAGTTGAAGAGCTATGGACGCGTGCCGATTGCGGGCGGAGAGCATGAGTTCACGATCTTTGGCTTCCGCGACCTGCTGGAGGCCGATGCGCTGGACTATATACAGTTCGATACGAATCGGGTTGGCGGGATCAGCCAAGCGCGCAAAATCTCGGCTCTGGCAGAATCGTTCCAGGTTCCGGTGGTGCCTCATGCGGGGCAGATGCACAACTATCACGTGGTAATGGCGAGCTTGAATTCGCCGATTGCGGAGTTCTTTCCCAAGGTAGATGTTGAGGTGGGTAACGAATTGTTCTGGTACATCTTCGATGGCGAGCCCGTTCCTAAGGATGGGTATATCGATCTGGATGAAAATATGCCGGGGCTTGGGCTGACAGTGAATGAAGAGTCGCTGAAGCGCTTCAAGATTACGGAATAGCGCGGTGGACAGAGAGGAACAGATGCACCTGGTTCAGATTGCGGATGGAACTCGCCGGCGGGTTGCCGTGGTGGAAGAGCCGGAGCTGCGATGTTTGGTAGCTGTTACATCGATCTATGAGTTGGCGCAGCGGTGTTTGCGCAGCGCGGGATCGCTGACTGATTATGTGCGATCGCTGGCGACTGGCGAATCGTTGGCGTATGACGCTGTGTATGCGGGAAAGTCTGCATGGAGTTTAATGGCTCCGATTGATGTTCCGGGACAACCTTCGCGGGTGCTTGTAAGTGGGACCGGGTTGACGCATCTGGGCAGCGCGCGAGAACGGCAGGCGATGCACATAGGTGCTCAGGCGAAAGCGGCAGAGGCGACTACAGATAGCATGCGGATGTTTCAGTGGGGTGTGGAGAACGGGCGTCCGGCCGAGAGCTTGATTGGGATTGCTCCGGAGTGGTTCTACAAGGGCGATGGGTCGGTACTGCGTCGTCCGTTTGAGGCGCTGGAGATTCCAGGTTACGCAGAAGATGGTGGGGAAGAGGCGGAACTTGCAGGGGTGTACGTGATCGACGATGAGGGTAGTCCGTGCCGCATTGGAATGACGCAGGGGAACGAATTTTCGGATCACAAGTTTGAGAAGCGCAATTATCTAAATCTTGCCGGATCGAAGTTGCGGGCGTGCAGCATTGGGCCGGAACTGGTTGTGGGACCTGAGTTCGGCGATGTACGGGGTGAGGTGCGGATCGAGCGCGGCGACGAGACGGTTTGGCATAAGAACATCGCTAGCGGTGAACAGAATATGTGTCATAGCATGGCGAACCTGGAGCATCATCACTTCAAGTTTGCAGGGCATCGCCAGCCGGGCAGTGTGCATGTGCATTTTTTGGGCGCGGATGCTTTGTCGTGTGGCGATGGAATGGCGTTGCGGGATGGGGACGTCGCCGAGGTGCGGTTCGATGGATTTGGCCGTGCGCTTCGCAATCCGATTCGCGAAGAGATTAAGTTGAGTGCGCCCTTAAAGATTCGCTCGTTGAATTAATGGCGGTGAAGAGGCAGGCGATTGGACCAAGGGAGATGGGATGATGAAGCAGTCTGTAGCGTTACTGGGGTTGGGGACGATGGGCGCGGGCATGGCGGCGAATCTGCTGAAGGCTGGAATTTCGCTGACGGTATATAACCGCAGTCGCGCGAAGGCGGAGATCTTCGCGGCGCAAGGGGCGCGAGTTGCAGAGACTCCGGCGGACGCCGTCAAGGGGGCGGGAGTGATTCTATCGATGCTGGCGGATGACGCGGCTTCGCGCGCGGTGTGGCTGGCGGAGAATGGCGGGCTCGCAGGGGCCGCGAATGGCTCGGTGCTGGTGGAATGCAGCACGGTTAGCCCGTTTTGGATTGCGGAGTTGGCGAAGGCGGCTGAGGCTCGTAATTTGCAACTGCTGGATGCACCGGTCACGGGCAGTCGAATGCAGGCGGCGGGCGGGCAGCTTTCGTTCCTGGTGGGCGGATCGGAGGAGGCGCTGGCGATCGCGAGGCCGGTACTGGAGACGATGAGCAAGGAGATTGTGCATCTCGGGCCTGTGGGTTCGGGCGTGACGATGAAGCTGCTGAACAACTTTTTGTGTGGCGTGCAGGCTGCGTCGCTGGCGGAAGGGATTGCGTGGCTCGAGCGGAGTGGACTGGACCGGGACAAGGCGATTGATTTGCTGAAGCGTGGTGCGCCGGGTAGTCCGCTGCTTGCGAATCTGTCCGCGCGCATGACAAGCCGGGATTACACGGTGAATTTTTATCTGAAACTTATGTCGAAGGATTTGCAGTATGCAGGAGAAGCGGCGGCGGCCAGCGGTGTGGAGTTGACCACGGCGGCAAATGCGCGGAGGCTGTTTGAGCAGGCGGCAGCGGAGGGATATGGGGATCAGGATATGTCGGCTGTGGTTGAGCCGCTTCGCACTAAATCGCAGAAGTGAACGCAGGTTCCCGCGCTAGAAACAGGGAGTGCAAGGAGTTTTCATGCAGCGAGTTCTGATGGTTGCGATGTCGATCGGAATGGGAGCGGGGGCGGTTGCGCTTGTTGGGCAGATTCCGCAAACGGCGACTGACTCGATGCCGCCGGAGATAGCCGCGCCCGCAGCACCGATACCGCCGGCCGCTGCTACGCGGCCGCCGTTGCCGCCCGCGCCAACTCGCGATCCGCATACGCCGGGATTCGTTAAGGCCACGGAGTTGCCGGATGGCGCGATTCCTCCAGCGAATGTGGACGGGAATTTTATTATTGGCGCGATTCACAATCCCGCGCCGGAGATGGCGGCCGATCCTGGCGTGCCGCAGGGAACAGTACATGAGTTCACAATGAGTTCGGCGGACAGCAAAATTTATCTGGGCATCGCGCGGGATGCGAATACGTTTGGCACGGCTGATCCAAAGGACCCGACGCGGATGGTGGTAACGACGAGCCATCCTGCTCCTTATACGCGGCACGTGGGAGTCTACGTGCCCAAGCAGTATGTTCCGGGGACACCTGCGCCATTCATCGTCGGTGCGGACGGGATCGACAACGGATTGTTTACAGTGCTGGATAATTTGATTGCGCAGCATCGCGTGCCGGTGATGATTGCGATTTCGATTGGCAACGGTAGCGGTGATGCGCAGGGGAGCGAACGCGGGCTGGAGTACGACACGATGTCGGGGCTTTATGCGGAGTTCGTCGAGCACGAGGTTTTGCCGCTTGTCGAGAAGCAGTACAACGTGAAGCTGACGAAGGATCCGGATGGGCATGCGACTATGGGCGCGAGCTCAGGCGGGTCGGCCGCGATGGCAATGGCGTGGTATCACCCGGAGTGGTATCACCGGGTTCTGACGCGGTCGGGAACATTTGTGAATCAGCAGTGGCCGCATAACGATGCTAGTCCGCATGGAGCCTGGGAGTTTCATGAGCATCTGATCCCGAAGAGTCCGGCGAAGTCGTTGCGGATATGGATGGATGTTGGCGACCGAGATAACTACAATCCGAATGCGCTGGATGACCACATGCATGATTGGGTAACAGCGAATGAGAATATGGCGAAGGTCCTGACTGCGAAGGGGTATCACTATCAGTTTGTATTTGCGCGCAATGCGGGGCATACGGATCGGGCGGTGAAGGCGCAGCTTCTGCCTGAGGCTTTGGAATATGTTTGGCAGGGGTATCCAATTGCGGGTGCGAATCACTGACGTAGAGTCAGACAGCGACTCGGGCGAAACAGTATGGACCTTCGGGTATCAGGGAAATGCGGGCTTCGTTGGGAAGGCCTTCAAAGACACTATTGATCGCGGCGTTCGGATCAGAGAAGCAGCGGGGTCCGAGCGCGCCGAGGTCTTTCGGTGAGACGCCGGGAGCGTAGAAATACAACTCGTTCGCGAGGCCGACGAGGGCCAGCTTTTCAAGCTGCCACTGATCGGCGATGACTGGTGTACTGGCGATTTCATTCAGGTACTCTTGATTGCCTGCGAAGTTTCGGAGTAGGTGAGCGAACTCCGGTGAGCCGACACCCTCGGCACATTCGGCGACGATCAGGATTCTGCCGCCTGGCTTGACTATGTGTTGCGCGGCAGTGATGCCTTTCAGGATTTGGTAGCAGGTGAGGTCGAGCGGATAGCCGGCTCCACTTGTGATGACCACGTCAGCAAGAGCGGGCGCCGATGCCAGCGAAGTGGACCGAAGGAAATCGACTCCGGCAGCATGGGCGGCGACGGGGTCTCCGGCGAAGACTCCGGAGATTTCCCGGTGTTGAGTGAGTGTCACGTCGAGGATGAAGTCGTGGCGTGCCATGCGGGCGATCTCGAGCAACTCCGCGTGCAGTGGATTCTCGTCGATCGAACCTTCGGTTGCCATCGGCTCGCGCATGAAGCGTGGGGAGTGGATGACCTTTATGGTCTCCTGCGCGGCGAGGCCCGGCGCAATCAGTTTGCGTCCGCCGGAAAAGCCGAGCATAAGGTGCTGCTCGATAAAGCCGAGAGTGATGTGGAGATCGGCTTTGATGAAGCGTTTGTCGATATATACAGGCGTGCCGCGAACGGTTGAGCCGAGCGGCTGATGATCGCTGAACGCGCGGGCGTCGTGGTTGATCACACGATAGCGCGATGCGATGTCGGCACCGAGAATTGAGCGAATCTCCGAGTCTGTTGCTGCGCGATGGAGTCCGGTTGCGATGAGGATGGTGATGCCGTCTTCCGGGATGCCTGCGGAGTGGAGCCGCTGAAGCAGGGGCGGCAGCGTCAGGTTATTGGGTGCGGGCCGGGTGATGTCGCAGACAGAGATCGCGGCGGCACGCTTTCCGACAGCAAGTTCAGCTAAGGGCTTGCTTCCGATGGGATGGTCGAGGGCTTTTGCGAGCGAGGCTGAGATGTCCGGGAGTGGGCCAGCGGAGCGGCTTTCGACGAGGGTATAGTCTCGGCCCCTCGGCAGGGAGAGCATTAGACCTGTCTTGCCAAAAGCGAAGGCCACTTGCATGAGTCAACTCCAGATGGCCGCGTGGTATCCGGTTGGCTCGATTATAGAGAAGCTCCCCTATAGCCAGTGTCGGGCACGTTGTAAAATTGCGCCTTGCACGCTGAGAAGGAGTTTTTATGTCGCGGTTGCTGTCCCGTTGTAGTGTCTTTGCGATTTTTCTGGGTTCCATGGCGGTAGCGCAGGATAGCCGTACGGTAGTCGAGCCGACGATCCCTGCTTCCTGCGCGAAGCTGGATGCTCAATTGACTTCGGTTCGCGGAGGCCTTCTTCCGGCCGACGAGTCGAAGCTGGACACGCAGCGTATTCAGAAGGCGATTGATGGCTGTGCAAAGGGCCAGGCAGCCGTACTGCAGGTGCATGGCGCGTCGAATGCGTTTCTGAGTGGACCGCTCGAGCTTCGCGAAGGAGTCACGCTGGCCATAGATAAGGGCGTGACGCTGTACGAGACGATCGATCCGCAGATGCTTGAACTCACGCCTGGGAGCTGTGGTGTGGTGAACAATGTTCCCGGCCGGGGTTGCAAGCCGCTGATCTCGGTGAGCCACGTGTCAAGTGCGGGGGTGATGGGCGACGGAGTCATCGACGGTCGCGGCGGCGTGAAGTTGCTGGGCAAGGGGGTGAGCTCGTGGGAGCTTGCCGAGCAGGCAAGGGCAGGAGGCAGCCAAAAGGTGAGCCGTCTGATTGTTGCGGATCACGCTGACAATTTCACGCTGTATCGCATCACGCTGAAGAACTCCCCGAATTTCCACGTTGTATATAACAATGGCGACGGCTTTACTGTTTGGGGTGTAAAGATCGATACGCCGCAGCGGCTGGCGCGCAATACCGACGGCATCGATCCTGGCTCAGGCTCGAAGAATATTACGATCACGCATAGCTACCTGCGCGAAGGTGACGATAACGTTGCGATCAAAGGGGGACCCGGCGGGGTCACCAACATGACGGTCAGCCATAACCATTTTTATTGGGGACACGGTATGTCGATTGGCAGTGAGACGAATGGCGGAGTCAGTGGGATACGGGTTTTCGATCTTTCATTGGACGGACCGGATTCCGGCATTCGCATCAAGTCCATGGGAACTCGTGGCGGCTTGGTGCACGACGTTGTGTACGACGACATTTGCATCCGCAACTCAGCTCGACCGATCGATATAACGGCGGCTTACGCTGCCAACGGGCCGGTCAAAGGCGACTCACCGCCCACGTTTCGCGATATCACTCTGCACAATGTTCGAGTATCAGGCGGGGGAAAACTTCTCTTCGATGGCTATGATCATGACCACCGAGCGCAGATCGTCTTGGACGCGGTGTACCTGACTGACGTTGCCACATCGTCCAAAGCATACACATACACTTTCGATCATGCCGATGTCACGTATGGCCCTGGAGGCAGCAATCTCGAGATGCCGACTGGAATTGACGCGACTCTAACCGGCAAACATTCTGAGGGTAAGGCCGGCTCGTGTGCGGAGAAATTTGTGCCGTTTCCGCAGTAGCGCGTCGCGTCAGCTCCTCGGGGGATAGCGTTTGTGGATGTTGCTGCGTGTGGTGGATCGCAAACCGGAAATCTGCTATCCCTCTGTTTGTAGTGGATAATTCAGGTGTGCAAATCGGCTTAAAGAAGTGGGTGTTGGCGTGGATGACAGTCGCGACTTTTTTCTACGTGTGCATTTCCGCGAGCGCATCACCCGTCACGGATGCGCTGGTACTGGCGCTTCGACGAACCCAGGCCTCGGGCGTCGTGGTCGATATGAAAACCGGTGTGGTGATTGCTTCGGAAGGGATCTCACGCCGGGGCGCTCCGGGTTCGACGATAAAGCCCCTGCTACTCGAATACGCATTGGAGCACGGCATCGTTCGGCCGGAGACGGAAGTTTATTGCCATCGCACTTTGCACATAGGTGGCCGCGCCCTAGCTTGCACTCATCCGGCTGATCATCCAGTGTTCAATGCGGAAAGTGCGCTGGCGGAATCGTGCAACACGTGGTTTGCAGAGGTGGCGCGCCGATTCTCAGGACCTGAATTGGAGGCGGCGCTGCAGGCAATACGCCTGCTGCATAAACCCATGAACCGGGCTCGCGTGGGAGAGCGTCAACTTGTTGTACTAGGACTCGATGGTGTGTCCACTTCGCCGATCGAACTTGCGCGAGCGTATCGCGATCTAGTGCAGCGTGCCCCACCAGATGGCCCGGTGGCGCGCGGGCTGGAGGGCTCGGTGAACTACGGCATGGCGAACTCGGCGGCAGTGTCAGGTGTGAGAATTATAGGCAAGACCGGGACCGCGAGCGAAGCTGGGGAGACCTGGACGCACGGTTGGTTTGCGGGCGCGATGCCTGGGCGCTTCGTAATTGTGGTCTACGTGCCGCATAGCGACGGGGGAACTGCGGCGCGGCTGGCGCAGACATTCTTCCGGGCGATGTTGGGAGAGGGCAAGTTGCGGTGAAACCTCCATTTGGCTTGGTGTTACTAATTGCGGTGATGGGCGCGAGCTTTGGACTGTCTGCCGCGCCGATGAGCGATGGGGGCGGACGGGATGTGTCCGTCGCGCTGTTCTCCACGCATCGTCTGCACGCTGTGACAGTGACGCCTGTCGGGGCGAATTCCTGGATTGCACGCTGTGCGCGATGTGCCCACGAGCCGTTGACGGCAGCATTACATATTGCCGGAGCGACGGAGATTTTCGCGGGAGGAGCATTACGCGTCACTGAGGATGCGACTCGAGATGTGCGAGCGGGTGTTGGCCTGTGGCACCTGAGGGCCAGCGGTCGCGGAGACGCGTTAGAGATCGATGTCGTGCTGACGCTACCGAGCGAGCGCTATGTTGCGGCTGTGCTGAATGCGGAAGCTGCATCGGGGGAACCGGCGGAGTCGCTGCGAGCACTGGCAATCGTAGCTCGGAGTTACGCTTTGAACGGAAGCCACTTTGTGGTTCGGCGTGGCCACCTTACGGCTAATCTATGCGACAGCACGGAATGTGAGGCAGTAAACCTTGGACCTGTCTCACAGGCTAACGAAGATGCGGTACGAGCGACCGCCGGCGAGACGTTGTGGTTTGGGGAGCGGCGCGCGGAAGTTTTCTTCAGCCAGAGCTGCGGCGGGCTAATCGAAGATGCAGGCGCGGTTTGGCCCAATCTTCGCGGCTTACATTACTTGCCAAGTCATGCTGATCCATATTGTGTGCGGCGCGGTACGGCTCAGTGGCACGCCGAGTTGCCGCTAGCGAAACTTACGGAAATCGCACAGACGCAGGGTTGGCGCGTGCCTGCGAATATTTTGTCGGCGAATGTGATGGAACGCAGCGTTTCACATCGTGCGTTGAGAGTTGCATTTACGAGCGACGACGGGACCATTTCAATTGTGGCGGCAAGTGCTTTGCGCTTCGGTATCGGTCGCGCTCTGGGTTGGAATTATGTGCGCAGCGATGCGTACGAAATCGGTGTGCGTAACGGCGCGCTTGTCTTCGATGGGCGCGGCCACGGCCACGGGGTCGGATTTTGCCAGGCAGGTGCGGCGGAGATGGCTTCTGAAGGTAGGAATACGCGCCGAATTCTTGCATTCTACTTTCCGGGAACGATAGTACGTATTCTGCCCGTCGACGAAGGCTGGCAGGAGGCGAGTGTCGGCGCACTCACGTTGCGTTCCACGCAGCCATTTTCCGCGGAGCGAAAGTCAATGATTGTACAGCTCTGGAGCGACGCACAGAGGCGCTTTCCCCCGCGACGTACAATCATTCCGCAGATTGTGCTCGCACCGACGTCCGAGATGTTTCGGCAACTGACAAACCAGCCGGGATGGGCGTTGGCGAGTACGCGTGGCAGTACGATCGTGCTGCAGCCGGACGTTGTGCTGCGCGCGAATGGGCGCGACGCTTCAGGCACGCTGCTGCACGAAATGCTGCATGTGCTCGTTGAAGATGAGGCAAGCGTGAAGGCACCGATGTGGCTGCGTGAGGGCTTGGTAGAGGTCTTGGCCGACGAACTCAAAGAAAGGATTTCGGTGAATGCAATGCCGGCGGCGGTGATTGACAGGGCGCTGATTCATGCAGACTCGCTTCGAGAGAGCGAAGCCGCCCATCTTGCAGCAACCGCACTGGTGGTGAGTTTGATTGCGCGTTACGGGCTGTCGGCCGTGCGAGGCTGGCTTTCTTCCGGCATGCCTGCGGGCGTGGAGCGGTCGGCTTTGCTGGTATCGCCGGACAAAAATTCCCGCACGTTCTCTTGACGTACATACGCAATCAGAATTGCCAGTAGAAGACACGCGATCACACTATCTGCGAGCAAGCTAATACCGAGACGAAGCACCAGGCTCAGTGTCTCAATCCGAAAACCGTGGGCAGGTGTCCATTGCATCAATCCGTTCGTAAGTACGATTGCGCACGGTATGCCAACGACGATGGCGATCCAGTATGCAACGGAATGCAGGATGCGCTTGATGGCGCGTCCCGGGTTGCAGCTTGCGGTTGAAGTTACCGTTATGAGAGCGATTAGTCCAATGCAGAAAGACTGGAGCAGAGTCCACAACCAGCCAAGCCAGAGTAGGACGTGTTCGTAGGAGAAGACGTTGCGCCGCGAGTGCCGAAACTGCGAATTCAGATAGCCTGCACGAAGGGAGTCGCTGGCTTGTAGATGGTTAAGTAACGTATCGCACGCGATCCACAGCATCACGGCTAGGAGTAGAAACAGGGTTCCACGCACGAGCCTGCCCAGTGTACGTTCCTGATCCGCAAGGCGCAGGATTAGCGCTGATTCTCCAGCACCTGCAATACCAATCACGATGAAAGCCAGCAGGATTGAAGCCGCGACATCGATTGCACTGGCGTCTGGGATTCGTAGCCAGATAACGGAGAGTGCGAAGACAAGAAGTGCCAGGCCGATCTGCTGGAGCACGAGGCGAACATTGAAGAGCGCAAGAGCATGCTGCATGATCGACGGTGAACGGGTCATTGCGGACCTCCTTGCGGGGCCGGTGAGGGCACCTGCAGTTGCAGAGCATCGCTGGTGGCCCGGACGCCTTGCTGATACATCGGCTGCACGCGAGCGGGACTGATCTGGAATGTGCCTGGATTGACGACGCGGATCAGGTAGAAGATCTCTTGTCTCCCGGTGAAGTCGCTGGCAAAGAAGGCAGCGTGGTCGTCGTGGAACTCACGGCGCGTGAACCAGTCGTACCAAGCGCCGGGCCGATGGTCGATGGGATAGCTGTCCTCGCTCTGGATGAACTCGACGCCAGCAGGGATGGGGTCTTCGAGTAGCAGATAGCGCATCGGAGTTCCGTTGATGGCCTCGTGGACAGCCAGTACATCGCCGACCTGTGCAGTACCGTTGAGCGGCTGCAGCGTGTAGACCATCTTGCCGTCCTTCTGCGTTGGCACGAGTTTGTAGTAGTCGCGAGTGAGGTTGAGGGACATGGTGCCGGACTGAAAATCCTTCTTCTCAGTGGAGTAGTAAAGACCTTGGGCGGACCAATAAATACGGCCCGTGCCACTGTGACGGAGTATTTGCACACGATTGTTTCCGGGTTGGAGCTGCGCGCCTTTGACGTCGACTGCGAACGAAGCGCCTGCGATCGCATCTGCTGAAGTGAAATGATGTTGGCCAACGGAGTGTCCGTTGATAAGCACGTCCGCGGTGAAGTCGGCCTCAAGTTCGTGTGATGCCGCGAGATAGTCGACGAGCCCGAAGAGCACCATCGC
Organism: Granulicella sp.; assembly: GCA_025357875.1. Lineage (GTDB taxonomy): Bacteria > Acidobacteriota > Terriglobia > Terriglobales > Acidobacteriaceae > Edaphobacter. Next base: position 12,776 of record JANYLK010000054.1, on the reverse strand, counting down.
GGTCTGCTCGGTCGAATCCCACCACACGCCTCCGTTGCGGGCCAGCATTAGCCACTGTGCCGCGCCGCTTAGCAGCGTGTTGTTGGGATCGACCTTGGCGAGAAGACGTAAGGCGTAGGCGGTTGCTTCGGCCCCGTTGCTGTATTCCGCGTCGAGCATGGGAACATACGAACTCTTCCATGAGACCAGGTCCCCTTGATGCACGGCTTCAGAGGCGAGTAGCGTTGCTATGTCGGAGACACGAGTGTCGTGGACCTGCAGCATGGCAAGACCGGTCATAGCAAGTGCCTCAGGTTGCAGATCTTTGCGGCGCGACCATTGCGCATCAAGAGCGACGGAAAGATTAGTATCGCCGGCCTCAGCGAGCGCGTAGACCACGGCCGCGCGCAACTCAGGACGCATGTGCGGATGCTGGTCGAGATTGGTGTGCAGATACTGCTTACCTTGATTCAGCATGTTCTCCTGCTCGTTGGATAGCGGAATGAACTGCGCACTTATGCCCACGCCACTGACCACATACGCCGTCATGTAGATGCGGCTGGCGTCTTCCTTCCACCAACCCCAGCCGCCGTCTTCGTGCTGGTAGTCCTTCAGGCGAGCGAGACCGGCCTGCATTTTGGCGCGCAGATCCGCTTTGTCGATGGGGCTGCTTGCCTTCAGACGGTTCAGCGTCTCGGCGACGATCACGTTGGGCAGATAGCTCGACATGGTCTGTTCGGTGCAGCCGTAGGGATAGGTGCTGAGATAGTCGAGCGCGGAGAAGAGCGAGCCCGCGATGGACGGGCTCAGTTCGATGTGCAGTGTGTGCGCAGCGGCATCGGTGTTGGTGGGGAATGCTATGTTCGCTGTGGCCTCGGCAGCAGTCTGTGCGAGCACGCCACTTTGCGCCAGCGTTTTGGCGACACCCGCGGGCTCGACTGGAAAGCTTAATTCCAGTGCGTCGGATTCTGCGTCTGTGATTGCAGAGGCGGTAAGCTTCGCCATGCCGACCTGCGATGCGCGGAGACGCCACAGCAGCGTTGCTTCCCCATTGCTGTCTATAGTGACGCTTTGTCCTGAGCCGCTCAGCGTGTCCAGGCCTTCTACTTTGAGCGAGATAGTCGCCTGCTTCGCTGTGTCGAGATAGTTGTGGACGATTACGGGTAGCGTGATCTCATCGCCTTTGAGCATGAAGCGCGGCGTGCCCATGCGCACCAGCACGTTCTTGCGGACGAGCACGCGGCTGATCGCTGAGCCCGATTTCGAATTTGGCGTGATCGCGCGGACTGTCGCTCGCCACGTGGTGAGCGAGTCCGGGAAGGTGAGTGAGACGTGCGCGTGACCGGTGGCGTCGGTATGCATGTCAGGCGCCCAGAAGGCGGTATCGGGGAAGGCCTTGCGTACGCGCGGCTTGGCCTCGTTGCCGGGCTTCACCTGCGCAAGTTGCGGACGATAGCGTGCATTACGCTGTGCGAGTAGCGGTGACTTTGTGCCAGCCTCGCCGCTGAAGTAGTAGTCAAGCGAGGAATCTACTTGCGACTCTACGTAGCGCTGTGGATAGAGCGCCGCCACCATATCGCCGCTGCTGTCTGGATAGAGCGAATAGATCGCTTCGTCCACAACTCCGAAGCTGAGATCAGCGCTTACCGGTTTGCCTGCGAAGTCGCGCGTGACAACGTCGTAGGTGGCTGTCTGTTGGGGTTGGAAGAGATCCTTCGCCGGCGTAATGTCGACTTGCAACTGTTGCTGGACAGGCGGAACCTTGAGGACCTTGGTCGCCTGATACAGAATGTTGTTCTTTATATAGAGTGCGTCGACGGTGACATTCGGCTGTGAGTCGGTAGTAATTGGCAGTTCGAAGGAAAGTGTCTTGCCGTCCGTATGCATTACCTCGCGCTTCTGCACTGTGTATCCCTGAGCCACCACGAGAGCATAAAAGCTGCCAGTCTCGGACACGATGCTTAGGTGCGCCGTGTCGCCGGGTGCGTAGGTCTTTTTGTCGGAGATGATTTGGGTTGTCTGCGTGCTATCGTTCCAGCCCATTTCGCCTGCGCCCATGATCCAGAGATAGCTCGAGTCGACAGGATTACGCGTGCCGGGTTGCACCGCTGTCGCGGTCGCCTCAAGATCGGCGCTGCTGTACTGGGGATTACCAATCGGAATTGAACCGGTTGCGTGGCCGGTTGCATCGGTGTTTACGTCTACGGTGGCGCCGAGAGTGGTCTGCGTCTTGCCGCTTTGATAGTGGTGGAAGACGAGCTGGACATGGACGTGTGTGCTTACTGGCTTGTCGTCATAGTCGACCGCTGTGACGCGGAACTTGGCCATCTCGCCGGGGTGAACCGCATAGCTCACGGGTTCGACGTTCACGCGGAAGGTGCTGTAGGTTGCGAGGAATTTGCCTCGGCCAGTGATCTCGCGATTCGCTGAGTCGGTGACGCCGGCTTCTACGGTGTAGTCAAAGTCCGGGTGCGACTGGCCCTGCGTATCAACGTGAGTGGGAACCTGGATGATCAGGGTACCGTTTGCGTTGAGCTTGCCAGTTTTCTCGGCCTGTTCGTCTCCGGCATAGCCTGCTGAATCGCTGGTGTTGGCATCGGCGCTGTCGGTGGTGGCGGCCGAGTCATTTGCTTGTTTTCCCCACCAGTAGTGGCGCTCCTGGTAGACGCGATACTTGAACGTGGCGTTGGCCACTGGCTCGCCGAAGAAGTAGCGCGAATCGATAGTGACTGGCATGGTCGCGCCTTCGAGCACTCGCTTTTGCGACGCTGTGACCTGCACGCGGTACTCGGGTTTGCGGTAGTCCTCTACATGGAAGCCGCCGGAGATGGCGTTTTCATTGGTGTCGCCAACGCGAAGAGAGTAGTAGCCAAGCGCCGCATCCTTCGGCAAACCGAAGTCGCCGGTCACGTCGCCGGTGGCGGAGAGCGGCAGCGGTTTGTCGAAGACGGTCTTGTCGTTCTCGTCGGAGATTACAACGCGGACGTTGCCGGGTTTTGGCAGCGTGAGAGAATTGCCGTTGTGTTCGCGAAGGATAGCCTTCCAATGAACCGTGTGTGTCGGGCGGTAGACCGGGCGTTCGGTGTAGACGTAGCCAGCGTACTTGCCACTTGAAGACATGGTCAGGGACCAGGTTCCGGGCGTGGATGCAGCGAATTCAGCTCCCTTGCTTGCGATGACCCAGAAATTATCCTGCGAGGATTTATCGACGGTAACTGCGAGTTGGGCGGTTCCGTTGGCGTCGGTGATAGCAGTCGCGACAAGCCTTTGGCTAAAGCCAGCGTCAACTTTTGCTCCAGCGATGGGCTGGCCTGTGCTGCGATCGACGACGTAGGTGATGACGTTGCCCGATGAAGTGCGCGTGACCAGTGCCATCTGCGTGACCATCAAAAGCGTGTATGCCTTGAAGCGGCCGTCGGTTGCCTCGATCAGATAGAGGCCTGCGGTGAGCTTCGGAACGGCTAGATCGTTGGTGTCGGAGATGTAGGTGGCTGGTACAAGTTGGTGCCAGCGCGACACAAGCTGCGACTGGTTGAGGATTGGGATCTGTGCAAACTGCGCCTCGCTAACGATGCGACTGCGGCGCTTGAGGGAGCTCTGATGCTCGCGCAGGAAGCTACGCGCTTCGTGGGAGAACTGGTGGCGGAAGAAGTCGCGAATACTCGACCAAAGGCTGGCCTTCCAATCGTGAAACTTCTCCAGCCAGGTGCGTTCGTCGATCCGCTCCTTGTCGAGCAGGCTGGCTTCGGGACCGAACGAATGCAACTCGCGAAGATTCTCCATGAACTTGACGGGATTATTGATGCGGTAGACGCGAAACTCGAGTGCGTCGACGTTGTGAGCATAGAGATGGATCTTCGGTTGCTCGCCGGGAGCGAATGTCTTGCTGGTGCTGATATTGAACGAAACGGAATGACCCTGCGCGTGGACGGCAGGAATGACTATGAAGAGCAAAGCCAGGAGCGGGACAGCGCGCAGCCTCATCGAAGATCCTCGCGAAGAACATTCCAACGATACACGCCGAGGAAGTTGCTGTTCCCCGGGATTGGCCGCCAGCGGATATCGGGGTGATGCAGCAGGTCGTCGAGGGTCACGCGGCGGACTTCGCCCGGGCCAGTGCCGATCGGGCCGGTGTGATAGACAGCCGAATTGTGCGCCGGGCCGGTGAGGATCATGGAGTGGAATGGCGAGTTCTGCTCCAACTGGCGGTAGAAGAGCAGGTCGCCGGAGCGCGCGGCGCGGACGTCACGCGTGACGAAGAACGTGTTGCGCTGCCATAGTGTCTTCGCGTCGGCAAATTGGGCGAAGCTTCCGTTGGCTGGATCGTCCAAGGTGTAGGGGCCTGACCGGACGCGGAACAGATTGGCTCCTAGGGGGGTGAACGGGTATGAATACTGCGCGATCGATGGGTGCGGCGGCAGCGTGTCCATTGGCGTCGTCGCCTGCCAGGGTTCATCGTGGGCATGCAACGCACCGCGGTAGCACCAGCGGAGCAGGGCGGCACAGTCGTCGATCTCGTGCGGCAGGCGTTCGGGGGGAAGCGCGGCTGCGGTATCGGCGAGTGCGGTGAACCATGCGCGGAAGGCTGCGCGGTCGGCGGCTGTGTGCAGGCGGAGGAAGTCGGGTGTTCCGTCGCCGAAGCGGTCTCCGGAATCTGAAGTGAAATGCAAGGTGACGATGGTTGAAACGTCGCGATACCTCACGGTGAGTCGCTGTGTGGAGGGATTCACCGGCGATTGAATCTCAATGATTACTGAGTGGCCGGCTTCTACAAACACGCGGGCGGGGATACCGGTCGCGAGGATTGCGGATGGATCGATGCTGCCGCCGCGTGAGAGGTGCAGCTGCAGTCCTCGATGCTGCGCACCGTCGGCGGGCAGGGTTACTTCGCCGGACGAGACTACCAGTCGTTCTGGTCTCATCCGTCGCCACGCAAAGGTGGCTGCGATCAGGAGCAGCAGCAGGGTGGTTGAGCGCTTCACGTGCGGACCTCGGCATCACTACAGTAGCGTTTGCGCGAACAACTGGATCAGCTTGGCAAAGGCCCGCTCGGCCTGCGGCGGCTTGAAAGCAGGATTGTCGGAGACGGTCCAACCATGCGAGGTGCCCACGTAGGTTTCGCTTTCGTATTTTCCGTTCCACGCGGCGAGCGACTGTTCGAGGTTGACGATGTCTTCGGCGGTCATGCTGCGGTCATCGACGGCGTGGCCGAAATAGAGTTGTGCCGTGATCTGTGAGAGCAGAAGGTGTGGGCTGTTGGCATCGTGCGACTTGTACAGCCCCCCGCCGTGGAACGATGCTGCTGCGGCGACTAGTCCTGGGAAAGCAGCCGCTATTCGCAACGCCATTGCGCCGCCGAAGCAATAACCCACGACTCCGATTGGTCCGGTGCGGACCGCTGGCTGCGCCGTCAGAAACTTTACGTAGGCGGTCGCGTCTCGATGCTGCGCTTCTGGGGTGAGTGGGTCGATAAGTTCGGCGAAGCGCTGCATGGTGCGGGGATCGCCCATCTTGCGGGGAAAGTCCCACACGGGTGGGCGCGCGGTGCGGTGGAACGGATTGGGCATGAGGACAGCATGGCCTTGGGAGGCGAGTCGGCGGGCCATGGCGCGGTGTGCCTCGCGGATGCTGGCAATGTCTGGGAAGTGCAGTACTCCGGGCAAAGGCGTCGACGGATCTGGCGAGAACAGGACGGCATCAGCGATTCCGTCCGGCATTGCGATTTGCATGTCATGTTCCATCATTGGAGTCTGTTTCTCCGAGCGCGTGTCGTGGGTCTGGCAATGGACGACGCTAGAATAACCGAAAGCTGCTCGTATGATTCCGGGTTATCGGCTTGGTCCGTTGGGTTACCTATGCGAGGAATCTGCGGTTGCGAGCTGCGAGAAGGGGAACGAGGTTTGCGTTTGAGACACGTGCGAGTTGCGATGCTAGTGTGCGTTGGGCTGATCGCGTTGAGCGCTCAGGCTCAGGTGAAGCCGCTTGATAAGGTGATTGACATCCATGTTCATACGGCTCCGGATTCGGTGCCGCGGAGTCTTGATGCGATCGACTTGGCGAAGCTGGCGGAGAGTCGAGGGATGCGCGCTATGGTGCTGAAGAATCACTATGAGCCGACTGCTTCCGTCGCTTACCTTGTGCATAAGGTCGTTCCGGGAATTCAGGTATTTGGCGGGATCGACTTGAATCTGAGTGTTGGCGGGATGAATCCGATTGCGGTAGAGAAGATGGCGCTGACTGCGGGTCATCTTGGGAAGCTGGTCTGGATGGCGACTTACGACACGCGGGCGCAGGTGATGAAGTCTGGCGATCGGCGACCGTTCGTTGCGGTGTCGCGCGATGGCGAGTTGCTGCCGGAGACGAAGAACGTGATCGGGGTGATATCTCGCTACGATCTGGTGATGGCGACTGGACACAACTCTCCGGAGGACGACTTGCTATTGCTGCGCGAGGCTCGTGCGCAAGGCGTGAAAGAGATGGTTGTGACTCATGCGATGTTGTCGCCGACCTCAATGACAATTGGCCAGATGCAGGAGGCGGCAAAGCTGGGTGCTTATATTGAGTTCGTCTACAACGGGCTGATTGGCGGCGCGAAGCAGTTCGACTTTACGGATTATGCGAAAGCGATTCGCGCTGTGGGGGCGGAGCACTGCATCCTCTCGTCGGATATGGGTCAGGTGGGGAACCCTCTGCATCCGGATGGACTACTGATGCTGTTCGACGGCCTGAAGAAGCAGGGCATCACTGAGGACCAGATCGACCAGATGTCGAAGGTGAATCCGGCGCGGCTGCTGGGGCTGAAGTAGCGAAGGCGGCGCGTGGGTCTTGGTGGGCCAAACGGGTGAGCAGATAGTCGATCTCTGCTCGCGCTGCTGCGGTGAGCGAGGCGGCGGGTGCGCGCTGGGTGTCGTGGGCGATGGCTCCGCGTTTTTGGAGAACATATTTGCGAACGGCCAAGCCAACGCCTTGTTGCTGCTCGTAGCGGATGAGAGGAAGGTGGGCGTCGAAGAGGTCGTGTGCGGTGTCGCGGTTGCCTTGCTGCATGAAGTTGACTACGTCTACTAGCATGTCAGGGAAGGCATAGCCGGTCATCGCGCCGTCGGCTCCGCGCTCCATCTCGAAGTCGAGGAAGAGGCCTCCGTTGCCGGTGAGGATAGAGATCGGGCGCAGCGATCCGTCGCTCTGAAAGGCTCTCAGCGTGGAAATTTTCTCGAGGCCCGGCCAGTCTTCGTGCTTCAGCATCACGCAGGATGGGTTGTCGGTGACGATCTGGCGAATGACTTTGGGCGTCATCACGACGCTGAGGATTAGCGGATAATCCTGGAGAACCCACGGGATGTCGGGGCCGATGGCGGCGACGGCCTGCGCGAAGTAGTTGATGATCTGGTCGTCGGCACGGAGGGCGGATGGCGGGGCGATCATGACGCCGACGGCTCCGGCGTCCATCACGCTGCGGGCGAGGGAGCGCATGGCGACGAAGCCTGGGGCGGAGACTCCAACAATGATTGGTAAGTTGGCGCGGCGGACTACTTGTTTGGCTACGGCGATCGATTCGGCGGGATCGAGTTTGGGCGCTTCGCCCATCATGCCGAGGATGGTGAGGCCCGAGACTCCGCAGGAGAGATAGAAGTCGGTCATGCGATCAATAGAGGCGGTGTCGACTACGCCGTCGGGCGTGAACGGAGTTACGGCGATGGAGTAGACGCCCTTGGCGGTATGGTCGAGCGGTTTCATGGTGTAGCTCCGTTCCGGTTCAGGATAGCAAGGTAGAGGCCTGGCAACCCGGCAACCATTCCGCACCGGGCACGCGCCACGAGGTAAACCCGGAGGGCGAGGGAGTAATCCCATGGTTGACGATAAGGCGGTCAAACATGGAGCATCCGATTTTGGATCCGGTTTGGGGAGCCGGGTTGGACACGGTTTATCGGGCCCGGATTAGAACGGGGGCCAGGCGATTGAGGAGCCTTCGAAGAGGTAGGCACACTTCTCTACGCGGTAGGTGCCGTCGTGAACGGCAAAGGCTCGCGGCTTGCCGGTTGGGCTTGTGCTCCAAAGGGAACAGCCAGCGTAGGCACCGTCTTTGCGAAGGATGTAGTACTCCATGTCGAGCAGGCGGATTCTGGTCATGTCGCCGTTGTGATTGCGGACGATGCGGCGCAGGGTTTCCATGCCGGCATCGTGTGGTGTGAGACCTTGGCGCATAAGCTCGACGATGGTGTGCGCGCCGGCGACCTTGATGTTCTCTTCGCCAGAACCAGTGGCACCAGCGGACCCAATATCCTGATCGGTGTAGCAGCCTGCTCCGATGACTGGCGAATCACCGAGGCGGCCGGGGATTTTCCACGCGAGGCCGGAGGTGGTGGTCGCGCCAGAGATTTCGCCCTTGGGATTGATGGCGGAGACGTGGATGGTGCCGGTGGAGGGCCAGAGGATCTGCTCGACGGCGAACTGTCGGTTGGCGGCGGGGATGTCGAGGTCGTCGGCCATGCGGGCTAGCGTGAGGGCGCGGGCGCGAATGAATTCAGCCCAGTCTGGTGTGGGGTGACGCGGGATAGTGCCGGGCCGGAGTTGCGATGTCGGCCCGTGCAGATCCATTGTCGGTTTGGGCGCGGGGCGGTCCCCGTAGGGGTCCTTCCATTGCGGGCCGGTTATGCCGGGACCCCACCAGTCCATCTGCGAATTGCCTTCTTTCCAGAGCATCCAGACCTTGCGAGCGTCTTCGGTTAGGAGGTTTTCGCTGGGGAAGCCGAGGTCGACGGCGAAGCGCTCTGCCCCTTTGCCGACCAGCATGACGTGCGAGGTGTGTTCGAAGACCTTGCGCGCGACCAAGCAGACGTTCTTAATGTTTTGGACACCACCGACCGATCCGGCGGAGCGGGTAGGCCCATGCATGCAGCAGGAGTCGAGTTCGACGACGCCTTCCTCGTTGGGCAGGCCTCCGATGCCGACGCTGTGGTCAGTGGGATCATTCTCGCGACCGAGGCAGACGTGGTGGGCGGCAGAGAGCGTGTCGGCTCCATCGAGCAGCATCTTGTATGCGTCCTGGATGGTGTTATCGCCGGTTACCCGGGTGACGATGACAGGTTTAGCTGGGGGCTTCATCTGCTTGAGCGCATCGATGGCTTGTGCAGAGGTGGCGTCGGGGACGGTCACGATGCCAGCGGCGGTCATTGCTCCAAGAGAGAGGAAGCTGCGGCGGGTGGGCATGGTGAGGATGTTAACAGGAATCGGTTCGGTGTTGCCGCAGGAGAGTGTCGCAGTTATCTTCGTGGTTTGCCCAGGCGCATGTTGAAGCCGAAGAGAGGACCCCAGACATTAATTCCGTTGTCGTCGTACTTTGGCTCGGAGAGATAGGCGTTGGAGACGTGAAAGTAAGTGGCTCCAAGTGCCATACTGTAGCGGCCGTTGAAGTTGTACCTCGCACCAGCGCCGGTCATCAGTGTGAAGGTAAAGTTCTGTCCCTGAGCGTAGGAATTGCCGTTGGGTTCCTGCGCGTCGATGAATCCGGCGCCCACGCGGGCTTCGAAGTAGGGAGCTACTCTCGAGTTGGGCTGGACGAAGTTGCGCCGCAGACCGAGATCGAACGCCGCATAGTGGTTTTCAGGGCCGCGGGGAATTAGGGTTACGGACACAGTGGCGGTTAGATCAGTGTTGCCACGCAGGAACTTTGAACCGCTGACGTTGCCCATTTGCCAGCGGAGCGACGGGAAGATTGGAACCACAGTGTAGTCAAGCGGATTTTTGGAGTAATCGCCGCCTACGAAGAAGTCGTAGACGAAAGGGATGTTGAAGGGAAGGTATCCCGACTCGAGAGAGAGCTCGAGTTTATTCTTGTAATAGATCTCGGTGTTAAAGTCGGCGGGTCTGGGAGAACGTGCAGTTTGAGTTGGAGATTGGATCGAGCTTTGAAGAATCACGTCTGGGGGTTCGGTGGCTACATCCTGACCTATCGACAGGCTGGGTGAGGTGATGCAGGCGAGTGAGAGGACAAATATCTTCAGGGCTTGTTTGCTCATAATTTACTCATTTATTTTCATGAGGCTTTTATGGGATGCAAACCCGGAACTTGGCGCTATTGCTGTTCTCGATTCCGGCCAGATTGTGGGCTAGTCGGAGGCGGTGCTGGGGTCTGGCTTGACGCGGCCATCGCGGAGGAGGAAGTCGAAGTCGCAGCCCTGGTCGGCCTGGAGGACGTGATCTTCGAAGAGGCGGGCGTAGCCACGGGTTGGGATTTCGCGGTGCGGTGGCGAGGCTTGCCAGGCGGCTAAGCGGCGGGCAAGTTCGGAGGGTTCGATGAGGAGATCGATGCCGCGGGCTTCTACATCGAGGGCAATGTTGTCGCCGGTGCGGACGATAGCGAGTGGGCCTCCGATGGCCGCTTCAGGTGCAATGTGGAGGACGATGGTGCCGAAGGCGGTGCCGCTCATACGGGCGTCGGAGATGCGGACCATGTCTTTGACGCCTTGGCGGGCGAGCTTGAGGGGGATGGGGAGATAGCCAGCCTCGGGCATGCCGGGCGCGCCCTTGGGGCCAGCGTTGCGGAGGACGAGGACGTCGTCGGGGTTGACGTCGAGGTCGGGCGAGTCGATGCGCGCAGCCATGTCTTCGATTCCGTCGAAAACTACGGCGCGGCCGGTGTGTTGCAGGAGATGAGGTGAGGCGGCGGAGTGTTTTATGACCGCGGAGTCTGGGGCGAGGTTGCCATGGAGGATGGCCATGGCGCCTTCTTGTTTGAGCGGCGAGGCGAGGGTGCGGATTACATCCTGGTTGGAAACGTACTCGGCGTCGGCGATGATTTCGGCGATGGTTTGGCCCGCGATAGTGGGGGCGGTGGTGTCCAGAAGCGGGGCTAGTTCGCGGAGGAGGGCGGGCAGGCCTCCGGCGTGGTGGAAGTGCTCCATGTAGTGCGCGCCGGAGGGTTTGAGATTAAGGAGGACGGGGACTTCGCGGCTGAGTTGGTCGAAGGCTTTGAGGTCGAAGGGAACGCCGGCGCGATTGGCGATTGCAATGAGATGGATGAGGGCGTTGGTTGATCCGCCGATGGCTTGCAGGATAATGCTGGCGTTTCGGATGGACGCTGCGGTAATGAGGGCGCATGGTGTGGGGGTGGCGGAGATCGCAATTTCGGCCGCTCGCTTGCCGGTGGCTTCTGCGATGCGGCGGCGATCGGCGTGGACGGCGGGAGCGGCGGCGGATAAGGGCAATGCGAGGCCGAGGGCTTCGACGATGCAGGCCATGGTACTGGCTGTGCCCATGACGCTGCAGGTTCCGACCGAGGGACAGAGACGGCCGCTGATGAGTTCGGTTTCAGCAACGTCTATGGTGCCGGCTCGGTGCTGCGCCCAGAAGCGGCGGCAATCGGTGCATGCGCCGAGGACTTCTCCTTTATAGTTGCCGACGAGCATGGGGCCGGTGGGTAAAACGATGGCGGGGAGGTCTACGCTGGCGATGGCCATGAGTTGCGCGGGGAGAGTTTTGTCGCAGCCGCCGATGACGACGACTGAGTCCATGGGCTGGGAGCGGATCATCTCTTCGGTGTCCATCGCCATGAGGTTGCGGAGGAACATCGAGGTGGGATGGGCGAAGCTTTCGGCGATGGAGATGGTGGGAAAGACCATGGGCAGGGCACCGGCGAGGAGGACTCCGCGCTTGACCGAGTCGATGAGGTCCGGGACGTTTCCGTGGCATGGGTTGTAGTCGCTGTGGGTGTTGGTGATGCCGACAATGGGGCGCGAGAGTGCGTCGTCGGAGTAGCCAGCAGCCTTGATGAAAGCTTTGCGCAGGAAGAGGGAGAAGGCGGTGTCGCCGTAGCTGGTGAGGCCTTTGTGGAGGCCGGTTTCGGGTTTGGGTTTGGTGGTCATCGTGTTGTGGCTGCGTCCGGGACTTCGGTTGGTGGGCTAAGAACAACTACGGAGATTCTGACTCTTCGAGTCAGAATGACGACGTGGATGGGGGAATGACGACACACTCATCGGTTGACCAGCTTTGCGGGGACCAGGGTGAAGATCAGGATCACGGAGGCCAGCATGCATGCGGCGATGAGGAGAAGGCCGGAATTGAGGGTGCCGGTGTGGGTCTTGAGAATGCCGATGATGGTGGGGCTGAAGAACCCTCCAAGGTTGCCAGTGCAATTCACCAGGGCGATGCCGGCTGCTGCGGCTGCTCCACCGAGGAAGGATGTTGGGAGCGCCCAGAACATGGGGACTGCGGTAACTACTCCAACTACGGCCATGTTCATTCCGATCATCGCGAGGACTGCGCTGGTTGCTCCCTGGGTGCATAGGACGAAGCCGATGGCGGCGATGATGCAGGGAATGATGAGGTGCCACCGGCGTTCGCGGGTTCGGTCGGAGTGGCGGCTGACGAGGACCATGAAAATCAGCGCGAGGCTGTAGGGGACGATGGTGCGCAGTCCGATCTGGAAGGCGTCTTTGACGCCGGTTTCGCGGATGATGGTGGGGAGCCAGAAGCCGATTGCGTAGGACCCCATCTCGATGCCGAAGTAGATGGAGGACATAAGCCAGACGCGTGGGCTGGTGAAGACGGAAAGGATGGTCTGGAGGGTTTTCGCGCGGGCTTCTTCGATGATATCGGCGGCGACGATCGACTTCTCTTCGGGGGTGAGCCACTTCGCGTTGGCGACGCGATCGTCGAAGGAGAAGAAGACGATGACGCCGAGGATGACTGCGGGGATGGCTTCGAGGATGAAGAGCCATTGCCATCCGGCAATGCCGTGGCGGCTGGCGAGGGCGTGCATGATGTAGCCGGAGACGGGGCCGCCGATGATGCCGGCGATG
>JANYLK010000035.1 GCA_025357875.1 Granulicella sp. | reverse complement strand
CCGATTCTCGATGCCGCCGAGCCGAACATACTTTCCAATTCGAGATGGCGTTGCGATCACGGTTGGGATATCGACCTGGACGACGGCAGCTCGAACTATCGCATTTATAACAATCTATGTCTGAATGGAGGGTTGAAGCTTCGCGAGGGTTTCTTCCGCACCTGTGAGAACAATGTTCTCGTGAACAATACTTTGCATGCCCATGTTTGGTTCACCGACAGTCACGACATCTTCCGTAGCAACATCGTGTTTGCGCCCTACCGACCGATCAGGATGCGAAAGTGGACGCAGGAGATTGACTTCAACTTGCTGCACGAGCCAGGACGGAGATCGGCCGTTCCGGCCAAATCTCTCCAGGATCTGAGCGCGGAGGATCTGCATTCCCTCGACGCAGAGGCGCAGTTCACCGATGCATCTACCGGCGAGTATCGAGTGAAGTCGACGTCGCCAGCAGTTTCTCTCGGCTTTGTAAACTTTGACATGCAGAGTTTCGGTGTACAGTCGCCGGAACTGAAGGCTATCGCCAGAACACCAGAACTTCCTACCGTCGTTGGGGCAAAACCTGTAACTCTGGACGGGACCCGCAGCAGCGAAGTCGTGCCGTGGGAGGGAGCAAAGGTGCGAAACATCGTTGGGCTCGACGAAGTTTCCGCCGCGGGAACCCCCGGTGAAACCGGAGTGACAGTGTTGGAGGTGCCAGCAGGGAGCGAGGCGGGCAAAGCTGGGCTCATGGATGGCGATGTAATTCTCTCATTCAACAGCAAGGCGGTCAGTGATACGAAGGATCTGATTCAATTTTCGCTGCATGCCGGCAAGGGAACTCCGGTGACCATTACGATTCTTCGCTATCAGCAGGAGTCCACCGTCAAACTCACCCTTAAGTAAAGGAGAACGATTTGTCGCGAAAACTGGTTGCAATCTTATGCACGACCTTGCTTCTCATCGGATCGCATTCACTGAATGCTGCTCCGCCGATTCACGATGAGTCCCAAATTCCTTCGCAGGTCACTGCTCACACGGTCGTGATCAAGGGGAATGCAGTGAATTTGCTGAAGGCCAGTTTGCCGAATAGAAGCACATCGACCACCGAGAGCAAGCCGAGCGGCATGTGGATTCAGGGCTGGAACGACGTGCAGCAGCAGTTCCAATGGAATGTGGAATCGCAACAGGCGGACGAGTACTCGATTGATGTTCTGGTGAGTGGCGCTCCTAGAAGCCGAATTGAGATTGCCGGTCCTTCTAACAAGCTCAGCGTGGAAATTCCGGAAGGAAACGATCACTGGGGCAATAACTGGAATAGATTGCGGTGCCCGGCTGGCTCCCGTTGCCCAAGGTGGAGCTGTGGAATGAAGCTGGCGCTCACATAGCGGAGTTAACAAGGAGAACTAAATGTCAGCGTATTCGATACCCGAGGACCCGGACCTCATGCTGAAACTCAAAGACGCCCTGAGCCGCAAGATGGTTCCGCTGATTGACGTCGAGGTCTATCAAGACGGAACCATTTCACCACAGACGCTGCAACTGTTCCAGGCCACTCGCGCGGAGATCAGACCTGCGAAACCCTCCTCCCAATTAGAAACCGGCGAAGGTCTTGTCTCTTCCTCGAACAGTATCGAGCGGTCAAAAAAATCTGGGAGTTTGTGGATGTCGATCATATGGAGTAGACGGGAGACCATATGACCAAACCGCAAGCTGGAATCCTATTCATCGCAGTGCTTCTCATTGGGGCGCACTCCCCCGCTGCCGCGCAGCAATCCGACGCCGAGCCTCAGACCATTGCGCAGAGCGGCGCAAATCCCCTCCCGCTCAATCCCAACACGGTGAATGCGTTGAAGGCCAATTTGGCCGCACGAAGCGTATCTACGACGGAAAGCGCGGCGAAAGGTATGTGGATTCAGAGCTGGAGCGATCCGCAGCAGACATTCGCGTGGAAGGTTCAAGTCCCGCAGGCCGGCGAGTATTCCGTAGATGTGCTGGTAAGCGGCGCACCAGGCAGCCAGATCGAGATCGCCGGTGCGCGAGACACGATCAAAGTCACCATTCCCGAGGGCAACGACCATTGGGGGAACAACTGGAACAAGATTTCCGTTCCCGGCTGGCTAAAATTGCCACAGGGAACCTCCACCGTTACGGTCCGCAGCCCAAA
>JANYLK010000024.1 GCA_025357875.1 Granulicella sp. | reverse complement strand
CGATCACGCCAGCGCGAACCTTACCGCCGCGCTCTAGCATGCCCATAACGATGGCCTTGCCATTGCCAGCGGAGTAGTTCAAGCCCTTCACCCGGCGGCTGCGATGCATGTTCTTCACCTTGCCGCCCACGAACGTCTCGTCAATTTCAACCGGGCCGTTGCCGCCCAACTTGCTGGCGCTTGTGTCGGTCATAACCCTGCGAATCCGGTGAAGCATGTGCCATGCGCTTTTTTGAGTGATCCCGATGGTACGGGCCAATTCGCAAGACGATACACCATTGCGGCAATTCGCCAGCATCCACATGGCTACCATCCACTTATCAAGGCCAAGTGGAGAGTCATGGAAAATGGTTCCAACCTTGACAGAGAACTGCTTTTTGCAGCCCCGGCACTTCCAACGTTTCTGAATTGCCAGCCAAAGCGTATTGCCAACCTCGCCGCAGCTAGGGCAGAACGCTTCACCATCGGGCCAGCGCATCGAAGCCACTTCATCAATGCAAACTTGCTCATTGCTAAAGTACTTAACAGCGTCTACGAGAGTGGTGGGGTATGCCATAAAGAGAGAATACCTAATCCGCTCTGGTTAGTCAAGTATATATTTACCAAACTATTTGCTTTGTTTTCAATATCTTGCAGTTTCAACAACCGGTAAGTGTCTTGTTTGTAGGATTATGCATGAATGGATACCCCCGGGGGGGGGTCTATGGCAGCAGACTATATCAGAAGGACGAAAGGGCTTATGCGCCTGCAAACGTCGCGAATGGCTTTTCACTTTTGGCTGGACGCTCAGCCAAAGCTTTCTCAAGCGCGGCGGTCGCCACTTTCAACTCTTCGCCGTGCAGTTCGAGGCGTGGACCACGCACGCGGGCCGAGCCAACGCCCGCCTTTTCTTGAACCCACTTAATGAGTTGCACAAACTTCGGAACTGTATCCATACGCAGCAGTGGAAGGAACCAACGATAGAGCTCGAAAGTCTCGTCCCGCTTACCTGCTTTTGCGAGTTCGAAGAGCTGAACCGACTCTGCCGGATAAGCATTGACGAGACCCGCGATCCAACCCACTGCGCCAGCGCCAACGCCCTCCACCAGCACATCGTCGACGCCCACGAAGATACGCAGCCGGTCGGCGAGCACTTCGCGTAGAGCGGAAACCCGCCTGACATCCGCGCTGGATTCTTTAACGGCTGCCAGGTTCGAATGCTCAGCGGCAAGTTCTGCAATCTCGTTGGGCAAGAAGTCAGTCTTGTACGCGACCGGATTGTTGTACAGCATGCAGTCGAGTTTGGTGGAACCAATCACCGTCGACACATGCTTCTTCATCTCGTACCAGTCGGAGGTATAGACGTAGGGAGGCAGCACCATCAAACCGGAGCAGCCCGCGTCTTCCGCTTCCTTTGCCAACTGCACAGCGCCTTTGGTAGAGAGCGAAGAGATTGCTGCCACCACAGGCGCTTTGCCTGCGACACGGACAGCAGTCTTCAGGATCGCGATCTTTTCCTCATGCTCCAGGGTCGCGCCCTCTCCCAGCGAGCCAAGCATCACTAGTCCCACGCAGCCATTGCCAAGCTGCCACGCTGCGTGCTGCGCCAGAAATCCGTGATCAACCTTCATGTTGGTGTCGAAGGGGGTTGTCATTGCGGGCATTACGCCAGACCAGTTCATACTTTTTCCTTTAGTTGGTTGATTTCTACGCGTTCATCGTGCGAGCAAAACGCTTGGAGAGGTACAGGAAAGAGAGGTTGCCGTACTGAGACAGGTCTCCATCCCAAGAGATACTCCACTGCCGGGCCGCAGGTTCGGCCCTGGCACGGGCCCATGCCGCATCGCGTCTGAAGCTTGGCATCGGTCCAGCTCGTGCGGCCGTGCAGACTGCCGAACGCGACATCTTCACAGCGGCAGACGATCGTGTCCGCGCGTGGAAGAGAACGCAGTTCAGGGCGAAGGGAGAATGCTTTCTCCATGCGTCGTGCGAAGGCGCGCTCCACCACAGCACGTTTTTGCAAAGAAGTGCCGATAAGGCCAGCACAGGATAATCCGGCGATCTCACCCTGCACCATCGCGGCTTCCAGGCCGGCGATTCCCGTCGGTTCGCCCGCGCAGAATACGTTCGGCAGCGAGGTGCGTTGTGCGTCGTCGACCTGCACGAAGGCTCCGCGGAACGTACACCCGAGCAGCGCCGCGATCTCCGTGTTCGGCACGAGGTGATACCCGCACGCCAGCAGATCACAGGGTTCTTCCCAGGTGCGAGTGCCGTTGGTTACACGAACTGCGCCGAGCTTTCGACCATCGCTGCCAGCAATCGCCTCGATTATCCAGGAACCGGTTCGGTAAGGAGTCTTCCACAACTTGCCTCGATAGCGTGCGCCTTGAACCAGCTTCGCAGGATTCGCCCAAAGTGACGTGGCAAAGGGTGCGAGCTGCGCCAAGGTTGCCTGCTCCAGGACGCTCGAAACAGCGGCGCCATCCTGTGCCAGGTGCGCGGCCACTGCGAGCAGCAGCGGACCCGTTCCCGCCACAATTACCCGCTTACCCGCGACGGGATAGCCGCCCTTCACGAGAGCCTGCAAACCGCCCGCACCGAAGACTCCAGCCAATGTCCAGCCTGGAAATGGCAAAAAGCGTTCCCGAGCCCCAGTCGCGAGAATTAGTTGATCGAACTGGAATTGCTCTACGAGGCTGTCGGAACCCGTCTCCTGTAGGGTTTGCAACGTTCCCGACGCCTCGACGCTGAACACGCATCGGCCTCCGAGCACCTGCGCTCCGGACTGCTGAAGTCTGGTCATCGCTCGGCGTTTTGCGGCATTGCCCTGGTGCGAGGAGCCAGCTTTCTCAACGGTGGCTCCGCGCCAGATCTGGCCACCGGCGTTCAGGTTATCGTCGAGCACGATCACCTGGCGTCCGTTCTCGGCCGCCGCCGTCGCCGCAGCAATCCCGGCGGGACCGGCACCGATCACCAGGACCTCCGTGCGTGTCATCGGTTTGTCTCCACCGTCATATCCTGCTCGCACAAAATCTGGCATGTGCGGCGATGCGGTATCCCATTCACCACGGCGCGGCACTCAAAGCAGATTCCCATGCCGCATAAAGCTCCTCGTGGCTCTCCCGAGACTGAGAGCCGGCATGGTTGTTCCGCGAGCAACATGGCCACCGCGACGGTTGTACCACGCGCTATCTGCCTGGTCGCCCCGTTTATCGTGACCGGAAAGGTCTCACGCATGAGCAAGCCTTGCCGGTTCCATCAGCCGCGCCGGCAGATAAGGTTCAGCGTCGATCGCCGACTTGCGCCCAAGCATTGCATCCACCAGCAATCGGGCGGCACCCGGCGCGTTCGTAATGCCAAGTCCTTCAAAGCCGGCGGCTAGCCATAGGGAGCGATCCTCGGAAAGCCCTGCGGCTGGACCAATCAGAGGCAGCTTGTCGAATGTCGCGGCTCGAAAGCCGGTCCACACACGCAGCACTGACAGATTTTCGAGTCCAGGCATGTACTGCTTCGCGCGGTCGATCATGCGCCTCAACATCTCGGGTTCTGCCTCCGGGCCTTCGTTGCCATACTGCCGTGAAGAGCCAAGCAGTAGTTGCCCGGTCTGCCTTGGCTGGATGTTGAACGCCACCGAGTCGTCTGCTATTTTGTGCGCACTCTTGAGATAGCCGAGTTCGACAAGCTGATGGTGGAGAAAGCCTGGATAGCGATCTGTGATTACGAGATGCCCTTTGCGTTTTTGAATCGGCAGAGATGGCAGGAGATCGCACTCCGTTCCCACCGCCAGCACAATGCGATCGGCAACAAGAGACACGCCATCGCTGAGCAGTACTTGTCCCTGCGAAGCTGACATCGCCCTTGCCTGGAAAAATTCCGCCCCAAGTCGTCGAGCCTCCGCGAGATAGAAGGCGGCGGCTGCCGGCGGATAAACCACGCCATCGCCCGGCACCAGAAGTCCTCCTGCAAGGCCGCGGCGGAGATTCGGTTCTTTGTTGGCGAGTGCTGCAGCCGTGAGCACGCGTGTTTCGACGCCAGCCTCTTCATAAACCTCTCGCCGAGCGTGAACCTCGACCATTTCTTCATCGTCCGCTGCCACCCATATTGTGCCGCAAGTCTCGTATTCGACCGACTTCGGCAGCTTCCCCGAATCCCGTTGCCAAAGTGAGCGAGAGAATGCCGTCAGTGCAAGCTGCGCCGGTGAATCATCCATTACAACCACATGACCCATACCTGCGGCGGTCGCCCCTCCGGCGGGAGTACCACCTTCGATTACGCCAACCCGCCAGCCAATAAGGGCGCACTCCCGAGCCACGGCACTTCCGACAATGCCAGCACCTACAATGAGGATGTCGAAGGGCTTCATCTTAGAACTTAATCCCCCGCGAAAACGGATCGTCGACGGCAAAGAGAAGTTTAGATTCGCCAGTTACCCACGCATGTCCTCGAATGCTGGGGTTGACCTGTCCGTCGCTCCCCTCCCGAACCGAACCCTGAAATACGGTCCCCAGAATACCTTCCTGTTTCCATGTGGTCCCGGGAGCGAGCTTGCCATCGTCATAGAGGCAAGCCATTTTCGCGCTGGTTCCAGTGCCGCATGGCGATCGATCGAACGAGGCGCCTGGGCAAAGAACGAAATTACGCGAGGAATTCTCCTGGTCCTTAGCCTCAGAGAAGAACTCGACGTGGTCGATATAGGCTCCGTCGCGCCCAGTCACTCCGTTGGCGTGCAGAGCGGCGCGAATGGAAGTTGACGCGGCTATCAACTCGATACGGTTAGCCGCTGTCAGCTCACATGGGGGATCAGCTACCAGGAAAAACCAGTTGCCGCCCCACGCAACATCTCCGGTAACAGGTCCATATCCAGGCACTTCCACCTCGACCTTGGTCCGGTAGCGATAGCTCGGCACGTTTTCGACGGTCACGCTTCCGTCCTCGTGCAGCGTCGCTTCTACGGTGCCCACCGGAGTTTCAATCCTGTGCAGTCCCGGGGCGACCCGGCCTAGGTGGGCGAGCGTAGTCAGCACGCCAATGGTTCCGTGGCCACACATACCGAGATAACCGACATCGTTGAAGAAAATGACGGCCGCGGAAGAATCGGGCTGGACAGGGTCGAGCAGTAATGCACCCACAACTACTTCAGATCCACGCGGTTCGCAGACGATCCCGGAACGAAAGTGATCGAATTGTTTGCAAAACCGCTGCATCCGCTCGTGGATAGATCCGGAGCCGAGATCGGGCCCACCGGAGATGACAACTCGAGTGGGCTCACCCTCAGTGTGGGAGTCGATTACATGAACAGGCTCGCGAAGCTCCATGGTGAGTAATAATACCGCGTTGTCGACTATTTTGAATACATTCTAAAACGAAAATTGACTCAACATTTGGAACGAAAAGACGATACAGTGTGTCTGGAGCATAATTCCATTGCCGGCAGCAGCCAAATTATCGATGAAAAAGAAACTTAGTTTAAGCGCGGCCAGCCCCAGGGCAAAGGCTGAACATGGCACGAGTTTGCTTACGGCGTTTCGTGAGATACGGGAATTGATCGTACACGGCAGGCTGTCGCCCGGCACATGGATACTCGAAGCGGAACTCGCTGAACGCTTGAACATGAGCAGGACACCGGTCCGCGGAGCGATCCACTGGCTTCAGCGCGAAGGATACATACTCGAGCACCGTAATGTTAAGAAGTCGCGCATGATCGTGGCTCCTCTTACCAAAGAGGACGCAAATGAGCTTTACATCATCATTGGAAGACTTGAGGGCATCGCCGGTCGAGGCGTCGCTGTCCTGCCGGTGGCTGAGCGAAAAGAACTCTGCGCCCAACTGCAGGAACTCAACGACCGGCTTCAAGTCATTTCAAAAGATCGCGACGCGCCGCCGGGAGAGATTTTTGAGAACGACCGCTCTTTCCACCGTCTCATCATCAAGTACGGTGCGGGAGCGCGCATGACCACGCTGCACAAAGCCATTGAACCGCAGACCGAGCGCTATTGGAGGCTGTATGCCAGCTCGATTATCAAGGACTTGTATCTCTCTGTTGCAGAGCATGATGAAGTGATCCGTGGCATCCTGGCCGGGGATCCCGACCGGGTCGAGACGGGTTTGCAAGTCAACTGGCTGAAAGGGTCGGAGAGACTTGGTCACGTTATCGAGATTTTCGGCGAGCGCGGCAGTTGGTAGAAGGCGAGTATTCGCGATTTCTTGGACCGACGCGAAGTGCGCTGGTTGATTAAATGACCCGAATACCGCTAGAGCTTGCTTACGTTGACATAGTAGAAGTCGGTCGCCACTTCGAAATCCTCTTTCTTCACCTGCGTCGAGAGCACCTTCCATTCCGTTGTCGTCGGCTGCACCATCTGCCAGTCGTCGCTGCGACCTATTCGGATCTGCATCGCAAAGCCAGGCTCTTCGGCCTGCCACCGGTAGGAGACGGTGTGTGCCGCATCATCGAATCGGAGTTCCAGCGTAGGAATCGCGGCGTGGCGAAGATACTGATTGAAGATTGGCGTTAGATTAAGGCCCGTCTGCGCGTTGAAAAATGCTGCCATATCTGTGGTCATGATGGTTTGATACTTGAAGTGCTGATAGTAGTCGTGGAGGAGTTTGAACCACACTGCATCATCGTTTACTACGCTGCGGACAGTGTTAAGGAACAACGCGCCCTTCTTGTATTGATCCGTCGGTGGCGTCGCGTAGAAGCCTTCTTCCGAAATCACGGGCACCGCATTCTTAACGCCCTCTTTTCCGGTGTTGAGATACGTCAATCCATCCTCTTTGCCCCACATGTCCTCGACAAAAAGGCTTTCGCAGTAGTTCGCCCAGCCTTCGTGAATCCACATATCCGAGCGATCCCGTGCCGTGATGCTGTTGCCAAACCATTCATGCGCGCTCTCGTGGACAATAATGAAATCGAATCGCGTGCCGATGCCGGTCTTCGGCCTGCCAAGGTAGCCATTCTCGAAGTGATTGCCATATGTAATCGCCGTCTGGTTTTCCACGCCTGAATATAACGCCTGCACCAGCTTGTATCCATCTTTGGGAAAGGGATACTCGCCGAAGAATCGGTCGTACGCCTTCAGCATGTCTTTAACCTGGACGAACTGATGTTTCGCCTTTTCGAGGTCCTCGGGGAAGACGTAGTAATCGAGGTCGAGGCCTTTGTAAGTGTCGCTGAAGTGCGTGTACGTTCCGATGTTGAGCGAAACGTCATAATTGTTGATGGGGTATTGCACCTTCCACTCCCAGCGCGTGAATCCGTCGTGCAGATCGGTCTTGCGCTGAAATCGTCCGTTCGAAACTTCCGTCAGATCGCTGGGCGCTTCAACGCTGATGTCCATCGATTCGACTTCATCGCGCCATTGGTCCTTGTTGGGCCACCATACGCTCGCGCCTTCTTCTTCGCATGCCGTATTCACCAGCGGTCTGCCCATCGGATCTTTGCGGAATACAAAGCCGCCGAATCGTCCCATCTCCACTGGATGTCCCGAGTAGTGGAAGTCCACGGTGTATACATGTCCCTTGCGCAACGTCGTCGGAAAATCGATGTAAACGGTCCGGCCAGTCTCACGGTGATAGGTCAATGGAGTCGGCGCGCCATGGGTATTTTCGAGAGAGATCCCATCAATACGGAACGTCGGCACGAGGTCGATCTGAATACGTTTGCCATCCTCCAACATCTGGAAGCGGATGGCATTCATGCCACTCAAAAACTGCGTGGCTGGATCCACGCGCACGTGCAGGTTATAGTGCAGAAGGTCATTGTTCGCGCGATAAGGCCCATATCCACCAAGCACTTTGTCCCCACCCGAAAGTGCCGGTGGAAGTTGTGGATCACTCGTGGGTGGTGTTACCTGGGCCGCGACAAGGAGCGCGGACATTGTTAGTAAGAATGCCATGCTGCCGAACAGCCAACCTCTATTCGATTTCAAGTCGTATGCCTTTCTTGGATAATCCGCCGCATTAGTGTTGTGATTTCGGGCTGTATAAGCTCTCCTCTACTGAGGATCCGCCGTCATCGTAGAGCGATGGCCCGTAGTGGTGGCCCAGTAGTCTATCCAGCGCTCGCGGATACCGCTGACGCTCTCAATGAGTTTCGGGCTCGGTGTTTTGCCATGCTCAATGACCAGCACCATGCCTGTGTTGAAGTTTTTCTGCGCGCGATCAACCGCAGGCAGCCTGGCACCTTCGGCTGCGATCACATCCTGGATGGTGACCTTGGTTCGGTCAGCCTTGAAGATCGGGTGGCCCCCGGCGTCGTGGCCTGCCGCCACCAGATTTCGCAAGATAAAGAAGTCTGGCACTTCGGCTGGAGAAATCATGCCCATAAGGTAGAGATCCAGGTGCGACCAGCCCGTGGCGGGGACGTAGTAGTCATCGTCGAGCTGAGTGAAGGTGCCATCAAAGTTGTCCTGCCACACGCCGCCTCCCATGGCTGATGCCTCTGTGGGTCGCTGGTACGGGAAGGCGACAGGAGCCTGCAATCCCCTAGCCCAGTGTGTGGGACCGAGTTGGATCGTCTCGTCGCCGACTTTTGCCGAGACGAACGCAGACCAGCGATGGCCCATCTCGTGCCCAATTTGTGACATCGCGTAGTCGTACGGAGGGATCTTTCCGTTTGCGGTCCGTTCTGCGAGTTGATGGGTATAGGCGACGACGTTATGGGTATTCGTCTCTGTGAAACCGTCCGGCGGATACTGCTGCATCTGGTTGGCGCCAACATAGACGGGCTGGATAAATTGCCATTGAAAGCGGCCCTGCGTACAGAAGCCGGCGAGGTTTGTTTGATTGGCGCCGATGCCGGTTACCGCGCCGCCGGTGGGACCTCCGCCCAGCGGCCCAGTGCTGGAGGTACCGGCCTCGGGGTTGTCGATACGGAAATCCGAATAGTAGGCGAGCATGTCGAACTTGTCGCCGAGGGCATTGATGATCGAGCAGGTGAGATCGACCGCACGGGATGGCTTCAGATAGTGGAAACTTTCAAACACAACTGAGAAAGGGCCGTCGTGTTTCTGAAGTGAAGCCAGATGGACCTCTGGGCTTACAAGGCCGACCAGTTTGATTGGGTGCGGCAACATCTGGTCCACGATGACCGGCGGCGTGCCGGGTGTTTGAACCGTGGCGGATAGGAATATCTGGTCCCCCGCTTTATAGCTGGCGGGCAGTGTACCTTTCATGGAAATCGTATTTCCGATGACTTTAACTAAGGGCAAGACGCCGGGGCCGAATGCACTGTAGCGAGGTGTTCCAGGGCCACCGCGCCCGCGTCCAACTCCTCCCTGAATCGTCCACACCGTGCCGCCGTTTTGGGTGCAGCCCGCTGCCGGTCTTTCTATATCGAGACAGACCCGATAGGTAATGCCCGTGATGGCAGGATCATTCTCCGGAAGCACAGGCCCGCGGGTCTCAATGATCACCTTCAGGAAGAGGCCATCGACTGCGGACAACTTCACGCTTTTAATGTCGAGGTGCGGAGCTACCGCGGCATTCGCTTCTGCAGCAATGGTAGTAATCTCCGTTTCGTTCCCTTCATCCACTATCGGGTAGATGCCCACGATGGCGTCCTGTGCATGGACCTCGTCGTAACTGAGGTCGATCGTGCCGTCCTTATGCAGGACTGCCTGAAAGCGATTTACGGTAGGGGTCCAGGTCATATCCTGGACGCCGCCCACCGGTTCGGTCAGGCTCCATGTGACAACTGCGCGGTCTGCAGACTCTTTAAGATAACGGGTACCGGACAGGCGCGGCTTGAAGAAGACACTAATCGCCGGAACGGTGTTGATGAGCGCCGGGGCGGCTTGTTGTAACTCCGCAAAGCGATCGACGGAGAGGCCGCCGGTCCGATTAGCGTCGACGACGGAACGCGCTCGTTCTGCAGGCCCCGCTTGCGTGCCGAAGGTAATTGATCCGGTGAGGCCGATGGAGAATGAGGTCCAGTTCTCGCCGGAAAAAGGGAAGGCGAAGTTCTTGAGGCTTGCGTCGCTGCCAGGCATCTCCGGACCGAAATCGGGGTTCCACTGTAATGGAATATTTTCCACGCGATAGCGGGAGCCCTCTGGTGTGAAGCGCAGGGTGTGATGGGCCAGGTTGAATAGGTTGGCCTTACCGAGAACGTCCTCGTTCAGCGTGAGCACGATGAGATTGCCCTGCCTGGTGACGGTGCCTATGGAGTGTCCCTGTTCTTGTCTGTACTGCGCCCGTGCAGGGGGGACGCCCAGCAACATCAGGGCCACGCATCCGGTCATCACGAAATTCCGTTTGTGGCTATAGCTCATGGAACCTCTTAGTTCTCTGTGGCGTCGTCGACTGGCAGGGAGATCTTGTTCCAATCTGGGGGCTCCACGCCAAGCAGATTATGGACGAAGTAGTCATCGCGATAGTGCTCGTCGGATAGAATCCCCACGCCGTGGTTCTGGCCAGGAATGTAGAGCATGTCGAAGTGCTTGTGAGCTTTCACCAGCGCGTTGACCACCTGCAGGGAAGAGGCCGGATCCACATTGGTATCCATTTCGCCGACGATAATCAGAGCTTTGCCTTGCAAGCGGTAGGCATTGTCAACGTTTGAAGACGCCGCGTACTGGGGTCCCAGCGGCCAACTCATCCACTGCTCATTCCACCAAATTTTGTCCATGCGGTTATCGTGGCATCCGCTGTTGGTGACAACGACCTTGTAGAACTCCGGATGAAATAGAGCGCCGCCGAGCGAACTCTGGCCGCCGGCTGAGGTGCCGAAGATCCCAACGCGCGAGATGTCGTAGTACGGGTATTTTGCTGCTGCGGCCTTGTGCCAGAGAATGCGGTCAGGAAAACCGGCGTCTCCGAGGTTCTTGAAGGCCACGTCGTGGAACGCCTTTGAACGATTGCTGGTACCCATACCATCGATGTGAACGACGATAAAACCGAGTTCGGCGAGGGCCTGGTCGGGGGCGATCGCGCTGAAGGTCTTGGGAACAAACGAACCCTGTGGACCGGCATAGATATTCTCGATGACGGGGTATTTCTTCGACGGATCAAAGTTCATCGGCCGCGTGATGGTGCCCCAGATATCTGTTTGTCCATCTCGTCCCTTAGCCACGAACACCTCAGGAGCCTTGAAGCCCGCCGCCAGTAGAGCCGAAGTGTC
This sequence comes from Granulicella sp., assembly GCA_025357875.1. Classification (GTDB taxonomy): domain Bacteria; phylum Acidobacteriota; class Terriglobia; order Terriglobales; family Acidobacteriaceae; genus Edaphobacter. Next base: position 39,669 of record JANYLK010000024.1, on the reverse strand, counting down.
ACCCTTGTCGAGATCCATGACGATTGCCTGATCCGATATGCGGCGCAGCTGAGCAACCGGCGCGAGGTCCACGCGTTGCCAGGTGTCGACGTAGAACTTATGGTCTTTCGAGAAGGTGACTGTGTGCATGCCATCTGCGTCGGTTAGTTTGGTCAGTCCGGTACCGTCAAGGTTGATGCGGTATAGCTGGGTGAAGTAGGGGTCCTGCCCGGGAACAATGCCTCCGGTTTCAAACCAGATCTGGCGCTTTTGGTCGTCGACGTAATCCACGTTACGTACCAGCCAGTTTCCCTTCGTAATCTGGTTCTTCACTTTGCCGGAGACGCCGTCGTAGAGGTACAGATGCTCCCAGCCATCGCGCTCCGATGCCCAGATAATCTCCTTGCCATCGTTGACGTCATGCCGATATTTCCTGCCGGCAGAAAGACCCGGACCGAGGTCACTGTAATAGAAGAATGTTTTGGTCTGCTCCGCGATCAAAGGACGCGTCTTGCCCGTCTGCGCGTCGACCTCGATCACGGTGTAGGCCTGGTGACCGCGCTGGTTGTACTCGAAGGTGAAGCCGCGATTGTCCTTCCACCAGACGGGTGCGCTGATGTCGTAAGGATTCGGGAACAGGGCATGATCAATCTCCGTCTCCTGCTTCGTTGCGATGTCGAATAGGGCTGGAAAGGCGATGTCCAAGGTGTCGCCAGGCTTGGAGTAGTTGAAGGTGCTGTGCTTCGGCTGAATCTGATCTGCCGGTGAGGATTCGATCTGCATGACCTCGCGGTCGTAGCCGGGCCGCGTATGGTAGGCGGCCAACTTCTTGGAGTCGGGCGACCAGGCGAACGTTCGCAGGGAATAGTAGTTGTTCTCCGAGCCGTCGAAACTGATCGGAAATGCGGGAAGATCGCCTTTCGGTTTCAGGAAGACGTTGAAGTTCTGAACGAACGCCTGGTAGTTGCCATCAAACGAGGTGCAGACGTCAGCCGGAAGCGGCGGATGCTGCTGGCCCACCGCGCCGACACGAGGGGCGAGAGGCTGAGACGGCGGCGATGGCGCGCAGCCCCGCGTTCTCCGTATATAACTGCCTTCATCGTCAGCCTGCGAAGCGGGTGGATGATATTCGAGTCCATCGATTGGGTCACCGCCGGCACCTTCGAGGCTGGCTTCCAGATTGGATAGCGACAGATCCTCAGGCGCAGCGCCACGACCCCCTCGGCCACCCCGCGGGATGGGACCGCCCTTGGTGCAGACGTAGTCCAAGAGGGTGCACTTGTATAGCGAGCCGTCGATGCCGAACTGAATGGAACGCTCGCCGTCGAGAAAGGTCAGCGGAGCGGTTGTCCCAAGGGCCTCCTGTGCCGGACGACCGCCAGGACGTCCCTGCATCGGTGCGAAGGGAAGCTTAAGCCCGGTGTATGGACGCCCGATCACGCTCGAAATGGCGGCGGCAAGTTTGTCCTGATCGAAGGCAGCCCTCTTGGAGCCCGCGTCCGCATCTACTAGGACGAATTCAGTTCCGCCCTTGACCGACATCGGATACCAGAAGTGTTCGAAATCGCCTATCCACGTTACCGCTCCCGGGGTGTTCACGACCAGGTCCCGGACTTTGACCCTCAGGTCATGCGCGCGCTGGTAGTCCGGGAGAGTTCCCTGCGCATAAAGAACGGAAGTAATCGTTATCAGGCCGATGGCCGCGGCCGCTGTGGAGTAGCGGGGTGATGTTCGCATGGCGAGAGTCATGGAGGGCTCCTAGTGAACGAGTTCACTGTTGGGTTAGCGAAGTATACATGGTTGTATCCAATTTCGAACATTCGTAAGAGGAGTCTATCCAGGGGCAAGTATGCAGTCCACACGGATCCCAGATCACGCGACTAAGTCACCGAAGTTCCAGGGGTGGAACTTCGCTTTGGTTGTCGAGCAACTCCCATCGCTGGAGTGAAAGCGGGACATTACCATTCCGCCACACGTAGTCGTGGAAGTTCCGCAGCGAGAAGCGGTTCCCCTGCTTCGTCTTTATGTCCGCGAGCAGGCTCATGATCTGCAGCTTGCCGATCTGGTAGGTGATCGCTTGTCCAGGGGTAGTCGCGAATAGCGCGACCTCGTCATGCGCGGTGGACGAACTTATGGGAACATTCTTCGAGAGGTATTCGATGGCCTGTTCCATGGTGAACTCGCCCAGTGCCAACCTCACATCAACTTCGACCCGCAGGGCTCGCAGCTTCATGAAGTTGTAGATGAGTTGGCGAGTTGCTGGATCACTGTCGAAGAGCCCGGCCATCATCATCATCTCTTCCGAATAAAAGCCGATGCCTTCATTCGGACCTGAGTCGTAATAGTGCGTGCGAATGGAATCAGGGTTGGCGAAGCTAAGCACCTTTTGCAAGTAGTGGCCCGGCACCCCTTCATGGAGAATGATGGGACGAGGGTCGAGCGAAGTAGCGAAGAAGCCCTGCGGACCCGGCCGAGGCGCCGCAACGTAGCTTGTGCCATTTTGATCGAGGCGTACCGGCGAAGTCAGATCGTCGGTTGGTCCCATCTCTTCGAGTGGAGCAATATATGCGGGTAGAGGCAGATTGCGGTAGTGTTTGACCCATTCCGGAATCGTCAAAATCTGGTGAGCCTGCAAATAGGTACGGATTGCGATCTCATCAGTCCGCTCGCGTTCCATCTGGTCTTCGGCTGTTTTGAAGACAGACATCACTGGCACACTACCTGTGCGAGTCGCATCGTAAACGGAAAAGGCAATTGTGCGGTTCACTTCCTGGTGCGCCATCAGGAGCATTTGCTCTGGCGTATACGGAATGATAGCGACCTGGTGGAGAAAGTAGAGGTAGTTGTCTCGGCCGATCGCCGTATTCATGTTCGAGTTATGTTGCTGCATCAGCCATGAGCGGAAGTCTTCCAGGGTTGTGGTGGCCGCAGGAAGCGCAACTTCCAGGGCGCGTGCGTGATCCGCATCCAACTGCGGCTTTACTTCCGAAACCACGATACGGAGTCGCGCGCTAATGTCTGCGAGTTCTTCGACAGCAAGATCAGCAAAGGGCTTGCGCGTGTCCGTAAGATTCTTACGGGCCGCTTGAAGCGTCGTTGGAATTGACTCGAGGCGTGACACGAGCATCGCCTGCCGCTCGGTCGTGAAAGGCGGCGGAGGCAGCAGGGGGAGATAGAGTGCGCCAAGAGTCTGATCGACATAGAAGCTTGGATCACGTTGCCAGCGTGCGTCGATGTCCAACTCCCAATGCACGCGGGCCAGCGCCGAGCCCATCAGCCGGTAGTCGACCTGCTGGGCGGTAGGTGCGGCGGGATCAGAGAGCTTCGCGTAACGCGTCTTGAAGCTTTCGAGCTGCGCACGATATCGGTCAATTGCTTGAGGCGACCAATCGATAGCGAGGTCTGCCGGTCGGTCGACGCGAGGGATGTCATCAGTGCTAAAGGGCTGCTCTCGAGCTCTCCAGGTCCAGAAATCATTGGCGAAGTTCTGCAGTGTCTCCGCACGGCTCCCAGGTACGAGAGTGATCAGAAGGACCGTACACAAAACAGTGGTCAGCCGCATGTGTACCCCCATTGCCATGCTGCGTCGTTGCCGGTGTCTACGTTCATCAGGATTCCTCTTCATTCCAAGCAGTGGATGAGATTTGGTGCGCCCGACTTTTCTGTTTCCCATTCGCTAAAGTTGGATTGTCTGTGGTGTTTGCCGAGGAGTAATCCGTTTCGCTTCTCCACCTACCAGCGAGACCATTAAATCCTTCGCTTGGAGGAGCCCATCTTTGATGATGCTATAGTGCAACGTTCGCGTCGCGTTATCCCACCTGAGGTCGACGGATCCAAATGCTCCCTTCTCATAGGCAAAGCTGAGACCGTCATCGTCATAGAGTTGAAAGCGACCGTCTGCCCCCGGATAGACTGTCAGCCGCACTAGCTCAGAGGAAGGCTCCGTTACAAATTGCTTGACCGGTCCGGTCGGCACGATCGAGCCGGCGCGTACGAACAGAGGCATCGTTTCAAGCAACGTCGGCACCGTTACAGTCGTGCCGCCCTCCATGCGCTTCGCTGTCCAAAAGTCGTACCATCCTCCCGCCGGCAGGTATACCTTGCGTTCGGTCGCTCCCGGCTCGAAGATCGGCGCAACCAGCAAACTTGGCCCGAAGAGATAAGCATCGGCCGTGGTCCACGCGGCAGCGTCGTCTGGAAATGAAAGACCGAGGCTACGAATTAGTGGGATGCCTGTCTTATGAGTCTCCCAGGTGGCCGAGTACAAGTACGGCATCAGTTGCGATCTGGTGTTCAGATACTTACGGCAGATGGGCTCTACCGCGGCGTTGTGAAGATTTTCTGGCTTGGGCAGGAAGGACTCGGCGTTTGCATCCATTTCCGATGCCCCATAGCTTCCCGTGTTCCATCCCCACGGCCGTCGCAACTGCCATGTGCGTCCATGGCAACGAAACGATGGGCAAAATGCGCCAAACTGGAACCATCGGACGAAGAGTTCAGCGGTGAACTCCTTCGTTGGCACGAAACCGCCAATGTCAGTGCCCCAGTACGGTACGCCGCTCAACCCGGCGTTGATACCCATCATAATTTGGGTCTCAAGGGTCTTCCATGTCGAAAATGTATCGCCTGACCACAACCATCCCCAGCGCTGAATCCCAGCGTAGCAATTGCGATGAAGGGCAAACGGTCTCCGGTTCGGGCTCGTCATCCGCCCACCCTCCCAATACATCCGGTTCCGTACCAGGCGCGAAGCCACGGGCAACACATCGCCTTCATCCGGCCACCACCCATCCACTCCAGCCTTTATCAAGGGCACGTGCTGCTGCCAGTAGTTGGCAGCATCGCCCGGCACCGATGCCGCAAGCCCCGCGTCGGTCACCTTGCCATGAAGATTCTCAGGCGGGTTCACCACATGCAGTACGACGTTGAAGTGCAGGTCGTGAAACTCACGAATGATGGCTTCGGGATCCGGAAAGACGATCTCATTGAACACGAACGAGCCATGGCCCGTATTCCAGCCGGAGGGACAAAAACCGGTGCCCAGGTAGATCATGGCATCGCAGGGCAATTTCTTTTCGCGAAATGTCCGCGCTTCGTCCAATATCTGCTCGCGGCCGTCGATCGTCCGGTGCGATTGCTGGAAGCCGAGTGTCCACTTGGCTGGAAGATGGGGGAAGCCGGTTATCTCAGCATATTGGCGAAGGAGTCCGGCCGGTGTTGGCGAGATGCATAGGTAGAGATCTTGACCGCGCGCAACATCACTGGGTTTGAACAATCCCATGTCACCGGAGAGGTCGAACTGTCCTCCGGGCTCGTGGAAGTAGAGACCCCAGCCCTTACCCATCAGCCACGGAATTGGATTGCGTGCCCCGAAGATGCGCAGGTTGTCACCGGCGCCGTTTCGCATGATGTCCTTCACGCCGCGCCGGTCCATCGGGTGTGCGCCCGGCCCCATACCGTAAACCGGGGCGTGGTTATAACCGAAACCAATCTGATTCAGGTCCGGGCGAAAGTTTAACTCCTGCACCAAGCCGTGTTGGGCATTTAGGACCGCAATGCGTAGCGGCCTAGTCGCGATGCGGATTGTGTATACGCCCCACGGGATCTCCTGCTCTGCGGCATCCATTCGAAGTGTCAACATCGGCTTCGCAAAGTTACGCGGTGCGACGCTGCCGTCCTCGTAGTACCGGTCCAGGAACTCGTCAACCGCGGCGATCGAAATTCTAAGCGTCGAGTCCGTGACGGCGGTAATCGTTACGTCCATTCCTACCGGACCGTTCGCGATTCGCTCTGTCTTAGCGCGTTCAGTTGTCGGATCAAGCATCTCTGCATAGGAAAGCCGGCGCGTCAGCAACATACCTGCTGAGACTGCACCGACGCGGGACAGTATTGCTCTTCGCGAATAGTTCTTTTTCACAGGAAGCTCTCACCTCTGTGCCTCTGTGGGAGACACGCAATTCAATTACATGGTTACGTGAGACTAAAACAAATACTGATTTGTATACAACGGTAAACTCTTTCGGTATAACTCTTTCTATAAACCCAAAGCACACGGCAGCCCCCCGGAAGCTCTCCGCGGCAGTTTTGTCGTTGCTAATTCATCCTTGTGAGACAGAAAAATGTGGATTTGCAAGAGCGCGACCAAGGCGTTATCTACTTTGACCGTGATGTCCGGTCTCGTCTGTCACGTGGCCTGCGCCGTACCGACTCCGCGCAACTCCACCGATGCCCGCATGCCGACGGTCATCGAGCAGTTTACGGCTGACCGCATAGCCCTTACCCGAAGTTACCCACTTGTCATCTCGCCATCCCACGTTACGCGATTCGAGAAGTTTTATCATGATGAGCTCGCCATGCTTGGGACAATCGACTTCAACTCCTTGTCGCAGGAGGACAAGGTCGATTACCTCCTGCTCAAAAACTTGCTTACCGCCGCTCTCCATCAGCTCACAATCGAAAAACGCCAGGTGGAAGAAATGCAGGTGCTGCTCCCTTTTGCCACAACTATCGAAGACCTGTTGGACAAAAAACGTCTGATGCAGCAGCCCAATGCAGAAAAAGATGCCGCACTCCTGACTGCAATGGTGAAGCTGATCGACGCGACCCGCAAGCAGCTCGACCCCAATCCACGGGAAGCCCGGCAGCATGATGACCCGGCCACAACCGACAGCACCGTATCCGAGCCGAAATCGAAGATTGATCCGGTCATCGCTAACCGCGCTGTAGAAGCTACGCGCCAACTTAACGCCGAACTCAAGAACTGGTTCACTCAATACAACGGTTATGACCCCACCTTCAGCTGGTGGGTAGACTTGCCCTACAAAGACGCCGATAAAGCGCTGACAAACTACAGTTCCTTTCTCAAGGAGAAGGTCGTCGGTATCAAGTCCGACGACAAGACCACCATCATCGGCGATCCCGTCGGCCGCGCGGCACTGCTCAACGAGCTTTCCGATTCCATGATTCCGTACACGCCCGAAGAATTAATTGCCATCGCGCAGACCGAGTACGACTGGTGCATGCGGGAGATGCTCAAGGCCTCACACGAGATGGGCTATGGTGACGATTGGCACGCCGCCGTCGAGAAGGTGAAGCAGATGCACGTGGCGCCCGGGGAACAGCCGGAACTCATCCGCAAACTAGTGATAGAAGGCAGCGACTTCGTCAAGCAGAATAATCTCGTCACGGTTCCACCGCTGGCCGATGAGACGTGGATGATGATCATGATGACGCCTGAACGCCAGCTCGTAAACCCGTTCTTTACCGGTGGCAATCAGATCAGCGTCTCCTACCCAACCGACACCATGACGTACGAGCAGCGCGAGATGAGCATGCGGGGCAATAACATTCCGTTCGCGCACGCTACGGCGTTTCACGAGATGATCCCCGGACATTTCCTGCAGTTTTATATGAACGCGCGATACCGTACTTACCGCCGACCTTTCTCTACGCCCTTTTGGGGCGAAGGCAACGCACTCTGGTGGGAGATGCTGTTTTATGACAAGGGTTTCGAACGCACGCCGGAAGAGCGCGTAGGTGCACTCGTATGGCGCATGCACCGCTCGGCCCGCGTGATCTTTACCATGAACTTTCACCTAGGTAAGTGGGCTCCGCAGAAGTGCGTACAATTTCTCATCGACAACGTGGGCTTCGAATCTGAAAATGCGCTTGCCGAAGTACGCCGTTCCTTCGATGGTTCGGTCGGACCGCTATACCAGTGCGCCTACCTCATGGGCGGCCTGCAGTTCCGCGCCATGCATCACGAACTCGTCGACTCGCATAAGATGAGCGATCGCGAATTTCACGACGCCATCCTTCATGAGGGCCCAATGCCCATCGAGATGCTTCGCGCTGTTTTAAAAGATGGCAAGCTGACAGCGGACTTCCAGACTAACTGGAAGTTTTACGGCGAACACCCAGCTCACGCTTTAGATGTCAACACAGAAAGACCATCTCCCCCCATGGTCGATTCTCGCCGTCCCTCGCAGTATGTGCCACCGAGCTAGTGGGCGATTCATGCGAGATTTATCGGGCCGATGCCTCGCCATTAGTGAAAACTTCAGTCTTATGGGTGAAAACCTGGCGGAACTTCAGGCTCATGGGATATTAAACTTGAGCGTAGGGGGTACTAGATCTAGTAAGCCATTGAAGACTCGATATGCCAACTTTAGGCTTATGCGTAAACCCACATGTTGATGTTAGTCTGCGCGCTTGATAAGTTTGCAAGAGGGCTAATAGTGTCGCCCTTGACTCACTTCATTTCAATTCGCGGAACCTGACAATGCGCGTCGATTCCTTATACGGCGCGCGCCTTGCGCGTACCACGTGTAAGGGTTGAGAATGTAGGCTCATTGATTAAGTTTTAGTACTCGTTTCGGTCAAGAAAGCCTTGAACGATGTGGAACCACCAAGATTGTGGCCCAACTGACGAGCCCATCCTCTCCCGCGCACTTGAAGACCAACCCAGCACGGTTGGCACTCGCTTCACGTTCTATTTCAGGCAGCAGCGGTCGGGCTGCCCAAACTTCTGAACTTCAACTTTGTCGCCAGATCGACTTGCTTGGAGTTGTGCTCTAGGGCGTGGTACTTAGGCTCAGATTTTAGGATGGGCTGTTATGTCGGAGTCTTTGCAATTGAAATTCAGGGACGTTTTTGGGGTATCTCTGGCGATCCTGTTAGGGTGCGGTGGTGCAGGAAGTTCTACTCCTTCAAGTTTAAGCGCCAACCCGCAGGCAGCCGCGCCGAGCATAACCATTGCAGCGCAGCAGAACGGCGCCCAACTGGTCAAGTTGGGCGCCGTAACCGCGGGCACCACGATTTACTACACAGTCGACGGAAGCACTCCTACTACCTCATCGCAAATCTACCTGGCACCCTTCCTGGTTGCCTCTAACCTGAACTTGCAGGCCGTCGCTTCGGGATCTGGGAACGTCGCGAGCAGCGTTACGAGTCAGACATTCTCACCAAACATTGCATCCGGGACGCTGGTCTGGTCGGACGAATTCACCAACACCACCGGAGCCAGCGCTCAGCCGAATCCGGCGGTATGGGGGTATGACAGGGGCGGTGGAGGTTGGGGGAACGCGGAGTTGGAAAACTACTGCGCTTGGGGCTCGAGCGCATCCCCATGCGACACGACCAAACCCAACGCTTACGTAGGTACGGATGGGTATCTGCACATCGCTGCGCAACAACCGTCGACCGGGGTGTATACGTCAGCGCGACTCAAGACGCAGGGGTTGTTCAGTTTCCAATACGGTCGTCTTGAATTTCGCGCCCAGGTACCTGAGGCGCAGGGATTTTGGCCTGCCGGATGGTTAATGGGCAATAACATCAGCGTTGTGAATTGGCCGGCATGTGGTGAGCAGGATGTCCTCGAGCGGGTTAACGCCGCACTCTCGCCTGATTGGAACGCGGGATCAATCCATGGAACAGGATTTACCGGCACAAACCTGGGGAGCAAGTACTCCTTCCCAAGCGGCCAGACAGCGGCTACCTGGCATACCTATGGCATCATCTGGAGTAAAGGTAGTGTCGCCTATTACGTAGACGATTCTGCTCACCCTTACGCCACCTTCACCACATCAAGCATCAGTGGACTGAGCGGGTCGGTATGGCCTTTTGATGCAGGGCAGAGCAATTTCATCCTGCTGAACCTCGCGATTGGAGGGGGCTATCCCGGTAACCCGAATGCAGGCACCCCATTCCCTTCCGAATTGCTGATTGATTATGTGCGGCTATACACGAACTAGCAAACTACCCAAAGCCCGACAGAGATTATTGATTTTTACTCGGCCAGGAGCACGGACTATCGCTGACCTCGGCAACCAAGGGTAGCTCGGTCGTAATTTTTTTTGACGCGCAGCTCATAGGCGATCAGCGAAGAACCGCCGAATAGTGATGGATGATATGCCGAGCGCGAAGCGCTCAGGGCAGTTGCCCCCTAGATCCAGTCCGTTTAGCCTTGCAAGGCGATTTTGAGTGCCGCATGACAGCGGCGTTGACAGGGAGGAAACTTTCTCATCTAAGTTCGGGCGAAGCATTTGAAATCATCTTCGATGATGGTGGATTTGGCCGTCAAGCACAGCGACGAAGTCTTCCAGATCATGACTTGCGAGAAAGTATCTGTTGGCCCGCCCCCGGAACGCCCCATCTCTGTGCCCGAAAAGAAGGGTGCTGTGACGACTTTGATTGTCAGTCTTCCTGGCAGAATTATCCGACGTGTAGACGCGTCGCTCAAGGGGGCATAGCCCCGACCAAGACCTCGGTCAGGTTGACTCCCGCCGATACTTCGAGCAAATCTGCATTTCTTTTACATTCTGGTATTCCACACTTGACACTTCCAACCGAAACTACCTATAAGGTTGGCACACGCAATGTAGGTGCTCGATCACTTGAAATCGGTATGGCCGTAGAAGCGAGGGACAGATGGAGCGACGCAGAGTACTGCAACATCTCGGAGCAGCAGCCGGCTTATGCTTCGCCGCGCCATACCAGGCGTTGGCCGCATCACTGCTGCGCAAGGTCAAGATCACCGACGTGAAGTGCATGATTGTACGCGGCACATGGGACTGGAATCTCATCAAAATCGAAACGGATGCCGGCGTTTCCGGCATTGGCGAAGCATACTGGGGCCCCGGGGTGAAGGACATGATCCTTCGCCAATTTAAGCCATTGGTGGTGGGTGAAGATCCGCTCAATGTCGACCGCCTCTACACAAAAATGCTAATGCGCAGTGGTGGTTACGGGGCCATCGGCGGTGTCACGATCACGGCTGCATCCGGTATTGAAATTGCGCTCTGGGATCTTGCAGGGCGTTTACTGCAAACGCCAATCTGCAATCTTCTGGGTGGGCGCTTTCGCGATCGCGTCCGTTTTTACCGTACCCTGCAGGTCCCTGACAGGCCGGCAGAAGCCGCATCCTGGCCACAACAGATTGCTGAAGCCAAAGCCAACAACAAGTATGGTTTTACGGCGTTTAAGGTCCAGGGTGATGGGGTTCCGCCTTCGTCGGATCCGTCATTCTCCGAGCCCGGGCACGACATCTACACGAACCAACTTACGAACAAGGACATCGACCGGATTGTTACTCGTATGGAGGCGATTCGGGGCGTGCTGGGGCCGGACTTCGACTTCGCCATGGAGTGTCATTGGAAATACTCCGTGAGCGATGCGACGACGTTGTTGAACGCGGTCGAACATCTGCGGTTGATGTGGGCTGAAGATCCGCTACCTGCTGAGAATACGGATGCGATGGCGAAACTTGCGCGCATGACACGAACACCCATCTGCACGGGAGAAAATCTTTATGGCCTGCACGGCTTCCGCACACTCATTGAGAGTCAGGCGTGCGCAGGTGTTCACATTGATATTCCAAAGTCGGGTGGTCTGCTGGAATCGAAGCGCATCTCTGATTTCGCGAATCTTTATGGCATTTGGACCGCAGCTCACAACCCTGCCAGCCCAATTGGCACGATCGCTTCCGTACACGCCGCGGCGTCCATGCATAACTTCAGAATTCATGAACTTGCAAAGTGGATCGATTGGTGGCCAGACCTGGTCATCCATGAAGGACCGTTCTGGACAAATGGATCTTACGTGATTGAAGACAAACCCGGGCTGGGAGTAGAGATCAATCCGGACGTAGCCAAAGCTCATCTTGCTCCAGGCGAAACGTGGTGGGGCTGAGAATTACAACAGAACCAGAAAAGAGGAGCTATGACTTTCATCAATCGTTTTACAAACAGGCGTGATGTTCTGAAGTCCACGATGGCGATGTTCGCCACTGGGATGCTGGGTAAAGGTATGCCGCTCGCTGAGGCACAGACTTCGGTCAAGAACGTCAATAAGAATTCGAGTCCTTCAACATTGAAGATCACTGACCTGCGCTATACCGTGGTCAAGAAGCCCGGACCCAGTCCCTGCCCAATCATTCGAATCGACACCAACCAAGGCGTCTATGGTCTTGGCGAGGTACGCGATGTGGCGAATTACCAATACGCTATGGCGTTGAAGAGTCGTATTCTTGGTGAAAATCCTTTGAATGTCGACTACCTCTTTGAGAAGATCGCGCAGTTCGGCGGAATCTCACGCCAAGCCGGCGGCGTGGTTGCGATCGAGATGGCGCTTTGGGACATTGTGGGCAAGGTGTACGGCGCGCCGATTTACCAGATGCTGGGCGGCAAATGGCGCGACGACATACGCATCTACGCGGACACGCCCGAGGCTGACACTCCGCAGGAGTTTGCTGCTATTGCCAAGGAACGCAAGGACCGCGGACTGACCTGGATCAAGGTGGATATTGGGACAGATCTGTTGAAGGGCAGGCCGGGCACACTCATGGAGCCGTCGGGGCAGAACTCGATCGAATACGATAAGCGTCTTCCGCATCCATTTACTGGCAACGAGATCACGGACAAGGGCATAGCTGTGTACTGCGAGTACATATCCGCTATTCGCGAGGCGATTGGCTACGAGATTCCACTTTCAACCGATCACCTGGGTCATCTTGGCGTGAAGTCCATTATTCGATTGGGACGTGCGTACGAGAAGTACAACCTGGAGTGGATGGAGGACGTAATTCCGTGGTGGTATACCGATCTGCTCAAAGAGATTACGGATGCGAGTCCCACACCAACGCTGACAGGTGAGGACATTTACGAGCTTGCCGACTTCGAAAAGCTCTGTAGCACCCATGCGGTGGACAAAATTCACCCAGACCTTTCGACCTCGGGCGGCATCCTGCGCACACACAAGATCGGCGACATGGCTTACAGGTATGGCGTTCCTATGGCAATGCACTTTGCCGGTACTCCGGTAGCCTGCATGGCAAATGTGCACTGCGCGGCCGCGACGCGTAACTTCCTGGCTCTTGAAAACCACTCACTGGATGTGCCGTGGTGGCAGGATCTGGTGAACGAGGTGGACAAGCCGATCATCAACAAAGGGTTTATCAAGGTGCCCGATACTCCAGGGCTTGGCGTGACGCTGAACGACGAGGTCGTGCGGCAGCATTTGGCACCAGGTGTCGGCTATTTCGAGCCCACGCCAATGTGGAATGACAAGCAGTCCTTCGACGATCAGTTGTTCAGCTAAACACACACCCGGGCCTGACCCGGATGGGAGAAAACTATGCAAAAGATCTTCAGAGCAGCTCTTCTGAGTTGCTTGTTCGCTAGTGCGTTGCCGCTGCTGGCGCAGGTTAAGATGACCCGCGATCAGATGATGTTTTACACCTCGGATTGGAAGGGAGATCGCTTCCCGGATGGACGCCCCAAGATCTCCGATGCATTGCTTACCCGGGCTCTTGATGTTTCTATTGAAGACCTTTGGGACTACCTTCGCAATCAGGGATACAACTGCCAGTACGACGGCGGCTGGCAGTCGCTGCATCCCGAGAAGCCATTTGCCGGCCGAGCGCTGACCGCGCAATACATGCCGATGCGTCCGGATATGTATCGTGCCATCACGGCGGAGGGTAAGGCAGAGAAACGCGTTAGCGGCAACAATAGTTGGCCTATCAATGAATTGCAGATTGGTGATATGTATGTCGCGGACGGCTTTGGCAAGATAGTGGAAGGTACGCTGATCGGCTCCAATTTGGGCAGCGGCATTGCTGCTCATTCGCATGTGGGGTTTGTTTTCGACGCAGGCATTCGCGATGCGGAAGAGAATCGAGAGATTGCGAACCTGAACGGTATGTACCGCGCCTATGACCCCTCCGCATGGAAGGATATGACACTTACCTCGATCAATGCGCCTATTCGTATTGGGCGAGCGACCGTCCTGCCTGGCGACCTTGTTCTTGCCAAACGGGACGGCGTTGTTTTCATCCCGGCCATCCTCGCTGCCGATGCGATAGCGTCAGCAGAGTTCACGAACCTGGAAGATGCTTTCAACTTCGAACTCAATCGCTCCGGCACCAACGGAGCCGAGTTCGAAGGGGGCTGGACGCCGAAGAAGTACGATGCGCTGGCGCTCTGGATCGACAAGCACCCAGAGAAGCTGAAGATGACCCGGCCCGAGTTCGACACGATTCTTGCCAAGCGCAAAGAGCCGCGGAAAGGGTAAACGATGCCGGGGAGCTAGACCTTGTTCTCTTTCTCCAATCCAGGAAGCCGCCTCACACGGGGCGGCTTCTTTCGTCTTATTCGTAAATCGTTGCGGCTCCAGGATCGACGCCAGGCACTGCATGGTTCGCGCCGTCCTTCGGCAAAAGCAGAATGAGCAGTGCCGAGACCAGGACAGCGATCGACATCAACAGGAACCCAGCGCGGGGGTTACCCGTGCGCGCCTGCAGCAGACCGACAGCGTAGCTTCCAGCAAACGATCCGAGGGCGCCGCATGCGTTCACCATGGCAGTTACTTCGGCGGCGACGTTGCGCGGTAGGCGCTCCGCAATCATCGCAAAGAACGGACCATAAGGGGCGTACATGAGACCACCCGCAACGACGAGGAAGCAGAATGAGGTTGTGAAGCTGAAGCGGGAGGTCACGAATGAACCGAAGAGTGCGAGTCCAGCGACGAGGAGCAGGGGCCAGATAAACTTCGGTCTATTGCCGGAGCGATCAGAAAACGAGGAGACTATCAACATCAGGATGACCGCCGCAAGGTAAGGGATACTGCTGAGCAATCCCGTGATGGCGATGCCGCGCGACGCTCCTTGCTGAATGATTGTAGGCAGCCAAAGCACGAAGCCATACACGCCTACGCACCACAGAAAGTACTGCAACGCTAGGCAGATCGCGAGAGGCGACCGCAGTGCAACGCGCGCATTGACTACGCGTGGAATCAGGTCTTGTTCACGTTGCAAGGCTTCGTTGAGCTCTTGGCGGCTCTCGCCATCCATCCACGCCGCTTCTTCTGGCCGGTCTCGTATGAACATAAGCCATATGACCGCCCAGAGCAGGGAGGGCAGGCCTTCGACAATGAAGGTTTTCTGCCATCCGATAGAGCGGATGATGTAGCCAGTGACGGCGGACATCCACAGGACGGTTACTGGATTTCCTGCGATAAGCAAAGTGTTGGCGCGAGAGCGTTCAGCGCGCGTGAACCAGCGCGTCAGAAGCAGCAGCATGCCCGGCATGATGAAGCTTTCAGACGCACCGAGAAGGAGTCGATCGGCGGCGAGCAGCCAGAAATTACGGACCACGCCGGTTAAGGCCGCCAGAACTCCCCAGCTGAGCAGGGCGACAAAGATGAGTTGACGTGCGCTGCGCTTACGCGCAAACGCAGCACCAGGTATTTGGCAAAGGAAGTAGCCCAGAAAAAAGAGTGCTCCCAGGAGAGCCGATTTCGACTCTGTAATGTGCAAGGTAGAAGCGAGCCCTGCGGCCGCTCCAAAGCCGTAGTTCGCCCGGTCCACGTAGGCGAGGCTGTAGGTAACAAACACAATTGGAAGAATGCGCACCCATCGCTGACGCAGCGCTGGACGGGTGAAGGCACCTGACGGCGTGGCTAAGGTTTCGAGTTCTCGTTGCACGTTAGTTCACCATCCTTGATCGATCAACTGACCTACTGGAGCACTTACTTGGCACCTCGGGCAACATAAGCGCGGGTTGCGTAAAGGCTGTGTTCACTGAGCAGATAGAGCGTCTCGCTATCCCTGCCGCCGAAGAGGATATCGTGCGGCCGCTCCGGACAGGTGATGGTCCGCAAGAGGTTGCCGGACGGAGAGTAAACGTAGACTTGTCCAGCGGCGATGTAGATGTTGCCACGCTTGTCGACGGCGAGGCTCTCTCCGCCGCGCTCCAGAAAAGGTTGCAGATTCGCGAGGCTTCCATCAGCGCGGAGCGTTCCTCGGTAGGTACGCTGCTCGGCCTCGTTGGTCGCGTAGAAGATCGAACCCGGCACGCTTTTTACCAGTCCATATGTATAGAGAACAGGCACCCACTTTGTACCGAAGAATGGCTCACCTTGCACGATGGGCAGGTTAGTCGGAATAAGCAGCGAGCTATCGGGTGCGACAAACACATGAGTAGCGGGGGTCCCCAAGCTAGCGTTAAACATTTGCCGGAGTGAGGTGTAGGTGTAGGGCAGTTCTGTGGAGAGCGTGTTCGTAAAGTCACTGTTGAACCAGTAATCAGCCGGCATTACCACGGAAATACCTAAGTGTTCAGCCATAGGCTGAAGTGTCAAAAGCTTGAGGTCCGCGTCAGGCGATTGCGGCTGATCCGGACGGAAGGAGTACGCAGTCAGTTCTTTGCCTTGGGAGGAGATCACGATGAGATCGCCAGAACGATCAAAGACAAGGTTTATGGGTTCCAGCGGAGCGTCGCGCACTACCTCCACGCTCGCGGATTGAGGCGACCACCGGTATATGCGCCGGAAGCGAGCGTCTACAAAATAAAGCTCGCCGTTGGCGTCCACTGCGGCTCCGGAGGCGTTGAAGAAACCTGTGGCAAGTCGGCGTACATTTACGGGTTCGGCGAGGACGTGGGAGGCGGGAGAGCCATCATTGATATCAAGCGAAGCGAACTCGCGGTCACGAATCTGCAGACGCTGGGTGTCATCCACGATGGCGTTTGCAAACGGAACTTTGTTAGGCCGGACCCCCTGGCGGCAGCTCCCGGCCTCGTCGCACACGGCAATGGAGCTGTTGCTATCCACATGAAGATTACGGAAACATATGCCGTTAGAGCGGGCTACGCGCGCCGCGTACGGGAATGGCTGCTCCGAGTGCGTGACACGGTAACCGTGATAGTTAGCGATTGTGAGGTCGTGGCTGTCATCAATCTCAAGCGAGGACGCGAATTGGCTTTCACCACTTTCTTCTTCGGTCTGCAGAGCAAAAAGTTGCCAATGGCTTACATGTTTAAACTGGAATTCTGCCTGAACGTGGTGTTCGCTGGAGAACTCATAGACGAAGCCGGGCACGTCAGTGTTCGAGACCAGCATGCCGGATTGGGCGTAGGTGTCGGGCGACCAGATGTTGGCGAACGTACCTCCCCCGGCGTCGACCCAGAGGCTCGGATATTGCGAGTTCCACGGCTGGTGCAAGTCTGGATCTGCAGAGTGGGTATTGTTGTAAGGGTTGCGGCGCGGGCCATCGGGGTCGTTCGTTCCATGACCTCCGAGAAATCGCACGTCGTCTACTACTGACCGCGGACCGGAGCGCCACAGCAGCCCCACGGCGCGACCGTTGAGTCCCCCGCTGTAGATACCTAACCCACGTACCTGTGCGTTCCCCCCCGTGGGCACTAAGAGCATTGCCTTCGGCGCACCCGGACCCTGAAAAGCGGGTGTCCCCTCGGGCAGATCAAATTGCGTGGTGCTGGGGTGCAGGCCAATAAGCACCGAGTCTGGCTGAAGACGGAGGGTGTCCGTGAGGCGATAGCGGCCGGTGGGGAAATACAGAATCCTGTGCGTATCGATGGCGCGTTGCAGAGCTTGTGTGTCGTCGCTACGATTGTCTCCCAGGACCCCTAACTTGTGGACGTCGGTCCACTCGCTCGAAGGTGGCATTGAGGAGACGGCGTCGGTCCGAGGAGTAAGCCAATTATGGGAGGGTTTCGCAGAGAATATCGAGCCTATGCGGGAGGAAGTGCCTGCTTTTGAAAGCATCAGCCCATGTGTGAAAGTGGAGACTGTGTACTCCGGCCCCCGCCCCTTGAACTGCTTGCCGCTCTCGCGTAGTTGCGCAAACACAGGTACGTCCCGGCAAAGTGCATCTTCGATGTTGATCTCGGTCATACGGCTGGCTTCATTGGAGACCAGGATCGCCGGTCCGCTCAGGTGCTCGAATCTGGAGTTTTTGATCCAGAGTTGGTCGGAGAACTCAGGATCAATCGAGACGGCAGTGGGCACGTTGCGAAACTCGACGTTTACAAGTGTCAGGCCGGCTTCATTCTCGCGAATCGAGGCTCCGCGCTGGCCATCAAAGCTTGAATCCAGCAGCGTAAATTGCCAGGCAGGTGACGGCTTGCGCGACATAATCCCAAACTGTCCTCTATGAAAGTGGAGGTCCTCGGCTTCATTTCCGACTTCATGGACGCCCGCAAACCCCGAACCGATGTCGAAGTCGATGTGACTCAGAGCTGAATGTTGAGCAACATGGAATCGGATGGCCACGGCACCGGCATTGCCGGCGCCGATCTGAAAGTTCACATTGCTGAGCGCGGAGTAGAAGGTGCCTGGGTTCGCGTCCGGAACATCTGCGCGGTGAGGAACTGTGCCTGGAGGGGTGGGTGGTCGATGGAAGGTCGCGGGTAGGGTGGGGTCTACACCCTCAGCATGGTCTGGGCGATCTCCCGCAAAGAATAGCATGTAGGCGATTCGGCTTTCGTAGCCGGAGGTATTATCCGCAAGAACGAAGGTTGGGCGCTCTGCGCCATAACCGATGAGGCGGACTCCAGCCCACACAAACACGGTGCGAGTAAGTCTGTACCGTCCCGGCGGAATGAAGACGATCCCTTCATGGTGCAGGTCAACTACGTGGTCGATCGCTGCCTGGAGTGCGCCGGTATCGTCAGCGTGTCCGTCGCCTTTGGCATGGAGCATCGCATCGAGGTAGACCGCCTGCGGGTCTTCCAGGCGATCCATGATGACAGACTGCGCTCTCGAAGTGGCAATGAATAGAAAGCAAATTATTGCCAAGCCATATCGCGTGTTCATTTTTGCCTCAAGACAGAAAAGAGGTCGGATCTGACCTGTCTGCAAGCTCACGGCCCGCGAGCCGCGAATAGAAAACTACCATGTCAGTCTTAGGTCTGGCACGCGTAGAAAAAAAGGCCTGAAACAAAATTTGTGCATTGACAACGACTCCAACAACCGCATATAAAGCTCTCCACTTCCAAAACTACAAGAGCCCAGCACACCAACTGGAATATCAGAACTATAAAGGACCATATGAAAAAGAGCATTTCAGGAGAGGCGGGCGTCATGTTTTCTGAGAGGATGTGCAGGAGTTTGATCATCGTTGCCTCCCTGCTGCTCACCGGAATAGGCGCTTTGGCTCAAGTCACCAGCGGCAGCATCATTGGCAGTATTCATGACCGCACGGGGGCTGTGATCCCGAACGCGAAGGTCACGGTCACCGACACGGGTAAAGGAACGTCGACGAGCGTGAGAACCAATGCTACCGGCGACTACACAATCCCTTTCCTGATTCCAGGCACCTATGACGTCGCGGTGGAGAGTGCAGGGTTCAAGAGGACAGTCTCCCACAATGTGGTTCTTGATATCGATCAGAAGGCGCGCGTCGATCTCGAACTGAGTCTGGGCGGTGCTTTGGAGACGGTGGAGGTCACCACGACCCCTCCGTTGATTAAAACTGACACCTCTGAACTTGGAGACGTTGTCAGTAAGCGTGAGGTGGAGAACTTGCCGCTGAACGGCCGAAACTTCGCGCAGCTTACGTACCTGGTTCCGGGCGTCACGCCGGGGCAGCCCGGTGAAAATCTATCCGGGTCAAGTTCGTTCAATCCGCGGGCCGCTTCAAATTTCAATGCGCTGGGTAGCCAAGCCAACACGAATGCTTATCTTGTTGATGGCATCGTCGATAACGAGTACACCTTCAACACTGTGATGGTGCAGCCGTCAGTTGAGTCGATCGCGGAATTCAAGGTGCTTACGGGAACCTACTCCGCCGAATACGGTGCCGGCGCCGGCGTGCTTTCAACGTCGACTCGGTCAGGTTCAAATAACCTGCATGGAGAGGTGTTCACTTACCTGCGTAACAGCGCACTCGACGCACGTAACTACTTCCAGCCTGCAGCTACAACTCTCAAGCCTGCATATCGGCGTGGTCAGTTCGGTGCGGCCGTGTCCGCTCCAATCCTCAAGGATAAGCTGTTCATCTTTGCAGACTATTACGGCCAGCGTTCGCTGCGTGGAATCACCAACCAGAATTCGGTGCCGACTGCGGCAGAGCGCACAGGCGATTTCAGCAACTACCGGAGTGCGTCGACTGGCGCTATCATTCCGATTTACGATCCACTTTCTACAGTAGCGACGACCACGAATGGAAATACCGTCTATTCGCGCTCGCAATTTATGGGCTGCAACGGGAATCAGCCAAACGTCATTTGCCCCAACCGGCTAAACCAGGTGGGGCTGAACGTGGCGAGCATCTATCCTCTGCCGCAAACCTCCGGAAGCTTCAACAACTTCGTCTCCACTGCCAATCAAGTCGTCGACGATAATGGTGGGAACACACGCGTCGATTACCATGCTTCGAATAAGGACTCTGGCTTCGTACGCTTCAGTTATGAAGACTTTGAGCAAACTGCTCCCAACCCGCTGGTTGGAGGGCAGGGAACATGTTGTCTTCCGACTCCGGCGTCGGCTTCACAGTTCGATCTTGGCCCCTACGTAGCAGGCATTCAGGTAACTTCGCTGAAGGCGCAGGGTGCATCAGCCAACGAAACACACATCTTCACCCCTAGCCTTGTCAACGAAGTACGTGTTGGGTATGCACGTACGAATCCATTTACCCGTCAGAGCGATTTCGGTCACAATTCTTCTACCTCACTTGGAATCCAGGGACTGAATAATAGTCAATACACAACTGGTCTACCGAATATTCAGATTGGCAGTTCCTGCGGCGCGGAAGAGACGTGTCTACAGGGAGGCACCGCCTTTCTTCCGGCAAATCCTCGGCAGACAAACGTGCAGTTCGAGAACACGCTCTCTGTCACGCATGGGGCCAACAATGTTAAGTTTGGCTTCCGCTACGTGCGGATCTACGCTTCACCGTTTACGAACACAACGACTCGGGGGGCATTCGCGTTCAATGATAACTACACCAATATTGGAACTGGCGGGACAGGTGGTTCAGGAATGGCGGGTTTGCTGCTTGGATTCCCCAACTCCGCAAGTCGCAACTTCCTGATCAAGCCCTTCTACATCACAAACGTGCAGTATGCGGGCTTTATTCAAGATGACTGGAAGCCCACCCCCCGGTTGACGCTCAATCTCGGTGTACGTTACGACGTCTTCACCCCTGACGTCGAGAAAAGTAATCGTCTTGCCAACTACGATCCTAACCAGCAAGCCTTCATCTACGCCGGAGTAAATGGAGTGTCACGGTCAGCCGGGGTGCGGACGCGATATAACGACTTTGGCCCCCGCATTGGACTCGCTTATGACGTATTCGGTGACAATAAGACGATTCTTCGCAGCGGCTTTGGGATTGCTTACTTCGTTACACCGGCTTCGGCTTCGGACGAACTTGGGCAGGACCCGCCGTACACGGTATCGCAGACGTTTTCGGCATCCTCCAATACACCGCTGGCGGCAAACTTTAGTCTAGGCAATATTTGCTCGACGACCGTGACAACCCCAACGTGCCAGGTGCAGATCAATAATCCGTTTCCATTGGGAGCCGTGACTCTGGATCCTGCAGTGTTGATGACGACTGCCGGGCTGAATGCGGCGCACCCTGCAATCATCAGTCATTCCCTGATCAATAAGACTTCCAGCACGCAAACCTACTCATTGGGTATTCAACGCCAGATGCTTGGAGGCGTGTTTGAAGTTGCGTACGCGGGGAGTCACAGCCTGCATATTGGATTTGGCTACAACCCTAATGAGGCCGAACCGGGCACCGGTTCAACTGCGTCTCGACGCTTGATCCAGCCGCTGAACAACATTAATACCTGGGTCCAGATAGATCCAATCAATTCAAGCAACTACAACTCGCTTCAGACGAAATACACAAAGCGCTTTACCCATGGATTGACAGCGCTGATCAACTATACCTATGCCAAGTCCCTCGATCACGGCGGTTCGGTCGCTTCGGGCGGCGGCTCAGCAGGCAACCCCCAGACCATCACAAACCTGAGCGCGGGTTACGGTGCTTCCGGTTTTGATGTGAAGCACCGCTTTGTGAGCAGTGTCAGTTATCAATTGCCATTTGGCGGGGGGCGCGCTTTTCTACAGAGCGGGATCCTATCTCATGTGTTGGGCGGCTTCGAATTGGACGCTATTACAACTTACTCCACTGGTCTTCCATTTACGGTCACGATGAACAGCAACACCGCGGGTTCGTCTAGCCAGTTTCCGGATAGACTGCTGCTAGGGAGGATCAATAACAGAACCCCTGCCCGATTCTTTGATGCCTCGTTCTGCTCTGATACGACGAGTACTACGACTAATGTGCTTATTAACGGCGCATCTCAGACTGTACCGTGCGCATTCCGCAATCCTGGTGTTCGCTATGGAAATTCGGCGCGGTCAGTCCTCTATGGTCCGAGCATCAAAAACTGGGACATCAGCCTGCAGCGCCGGATCAAGCTGTATCGCGAAAGGGAACTTGCGTTGAAGATGGATTCATTCAACGTCTTAAACACCCCAAACTTTTCGACACCCAACTCCGCTGCCGGCTCTAGTAACTTTGGCAAAATTATCGGGACCGTAATGGACAATCGTGACTTCCAAGGATCGGTCACGATCTACTTCTAGATCGACGGCAAGGGATGGCGGGCGCGAGATATTCGCACTTGCCATCCCGCATTATTATTGGGAAGTCCAAAGACGAATCAGTGAGCCGTCAAGGGGTGATGCTGGCGCTCGGCACCGCCGGTTAGCGGGCGTAAATGCCCTCACCCGCTGGGCCTGTGTGATGTAACTGAGAGTTGAGCCACCGAGTCATCTGCTGTCCCGAGTCCGGTACGCCCGGAACCTTAGCACTATCGCAACAAAAGCCCAAAAAGTAATATCTGGGCGGCCGGTATGGAGCCCGGTGGCAGGGAGAAAGGATTATGTATGACGAAAGCTGGCGTACGATCTAATGTGCGAAAGAAGCTGACAGCGGGAGTTCCTGCGGCATCAAGTACTGAAGCCAAGTCTGCAAGACGAATTCAGATAGTTAGAAATAGTATGCCCCGGTCTTCGGAAGCTACCCTGGACGAGCGCGAACCTAGCCCTAAGCTGACGCGAATGGCCTATGACAAGCTCTTGCGAGCTATTGTGCAGGGCCGACTGGATCTTGGTGAACCGCTTTCGGAGAATGAAATCGCACGTGCATTGAACCTTAGTAAAGCGCCCATTCGTGAAAGTTTGGGGGAGCTTCGCCTGAGGGGCCTCGTGGAAGTCATTCCACGCTCAGGTTCGTATGTGTTTTCCCCTACCGCACAACAAGTTGCGGAACTGTGCGACTACCGCGCCCTGCTGGAGACGAACGCGCTGCGCATTTCGATGAAGCGAGAACCGAAGGCGTTAGTTACGGCACTCCGCCGCATTGTGGCCAATATGAAAGAAGCTCACCGTGACGAGGACCAGGTTGCGACGAATGAACTGGATAAGGAATTTCATATGGCCATCATCCGGAGGAGTGAGAATCGCTATCTGACCGAGTCTTACGAGCATATTGGGCTAACCGTAGAGGCGCTTCGCTACAGAGTGAAGAGTACCTCGCTCTATCGCAGCAAAGTGCAAGAGGAACATGCGCGTCTAACCGATCTTCTTGCCAAGAACCAAATCGCAAGAGCGTCTCGCATCTTGGAGAGCCACATTCAGCGGGTAAAACGGATACAGGGCAGGGCGGAATGGGGCTCTGGTCGTCTGAAGCGCAAGGATTATCATTTTCGTGACTACGCAACTATTCTGCTTTAGAACTACTGGCCGGCGAGTCAAAATACATGCATAATCTTGCGTGTCGCCTCTTAACTTCAGAGCGTTCGCCAGGTAGTGGGTGTTTGCGTAAGCGGCAATGAGCTGCAAGCCCCTTGCTTGCCTATGATTCATGCGAGAACAACGTGAACATGAAGCGCAGGGCGGCATAATCGGTGCCGCGAATGCTCTGTATGCTTTCGGGCATCTTTCGGCCATTGGGTTCTACCCTTTCGGGATTGACGATGAGGGTAACGCGCCGCTTGGTCTGGTTGGTATTACCAACCCTTCGGTGCTACCGGACAACGATGCCATCTCTTTCGTGTATGCGACTTTGTCGCGGCTCGCGCCGATGATCCTGGAGATGCAGGCCAACGGCGGCCTTACTGCACCACTGATCGAGGGCGAAGCTCAGCGCTTTGCAAAACTAAACCTCGGCAACAATACCGGGAATATTACACGCAGTGGTGAAACGTCCAGCGCAGGGTCTCGAATCGCCACAATATTTTTTCAGACAGGACCAAATGAGTTTCTCGTAGCAGGCGTCGGGGATGCTCAAATTACATTCACCTCCGATAAAATCGGAGCGTCGATCGTCGGTATTGAGAGCATCGACGAGCAGTTCTTTGCGAATGGCGCATGGGTAACCGGAAGTCGGCTCAACGGCGACGAGAACTAGCAGGGGCAGGCCTTAAGGCTCTATGCTACGGACTTGTCTCAAGGCAGGATTTACAGGGTTCGTCTATATCGCTACCGGTAAAGCACTTCAGAGATACACCAAATGACTATCGGGCCGCGAGTCTGAACAAGGAACGGAGTAACGAATGGGCGCAAGTTGGATTGGTAAGCTGACCACGATAAGTTTTCTTTTTGCTACAACAGCGGCTAAGCTCTGTGCTCAATTTGGCATTGAACCGCAGAAGCAGTTACCTTCGCCCGCGGTGAACTGGACTCAGGAGCAAGATCAGAAGAACATGCTGGATCAACTTGGCATTAAGGCTCTACGGCCTGGGGCAAGCGGCAACGATAACGATCTTAATCACGCTCAGTACGACGAAGCGAAGGCTAACCCCTGGCCGAACTATCCCGATCCGCTCCTGCTAAGAAATGGCCGGAGAGTCACTACACCAAGGATTTGGTGGCAACAGCGTCGCCCGGAGATTGTGGAGGATTTCGATCGCGAGGTGTACGGGCGCATTCCCCAGCACGTGTCCAAGGTGACTTGGAGCGTGAAGGTGGCCGATCACGAATTTGTCGGCAGAATTCCAGTGATCGCAAGGCACCTGATTGGGCACGTCGATAATGCGGGTTATCCACTGATCGACGTCAACATCGATATGGTGCTGGTGCTCCCCGCCAATGCGCGTGGTCCTGTACCGGTGCTCGTGATGTTTGGACGTGCTGCGCTGCCAGCACCGGTACAACCAAGTCCGGGCGACCTGGAAAAGATTAACGATGCGTCACGCTCCATGCTGGCCAACAGTGATCCTTCTCTCAAGGAAATTCTGGACAAGTATCCCGCGTATGAGCCTGTCACTGTAACCACTTCGGCTTCGCCTTTCGGGCCACCCTCAACAGCCCCGGCCGGGCCTGCCGGTGTCAACGGCACTTCCAACGATCCTCCATCTACTCAGCAGTTGATCGCAGACGGTTGGGGTTATGCGACCATCAATCCCTCAAGCATTCAGGCTGATAATGGGGCAGGTTTGACTCGTGGAATCATCGGACTTGTAAACAAAGGACAACCCCGCCATCCGGATGACTGGGGCGCGCTGCGAGCCTGGGCATGGGGCGCGAGTCGCGCCCTGGACTACCTGGAAACCGAGCCGGCAGTCGATGGGAAGCACGTTGGGATCGAAGGCGTTTCGCGCTATGGAAAAGCCGCCCTGGTAACCGAGGCATACGATCAACGGTTCTATATGGGCTTGATCGGATCCTCGGGCGAAGGTGGCGTCAAGCCCAGCCGCCGCAATTGGGGGGAAGTACTTGAGAATTTGACCGGTGGCGAATATTACTGGATGGCCGGAAATTTTATGAAGTATGGCGCGAGCGACGCGTCCTTCGGGTCCAAGAATGCAGGTGACCTGCCTGTGGACTCACCCGAGTTGATCGCGCTGTGCGCTCCACGATTGGTGTTTGTCAGTTATGGAATTCCTCAGCGTGGAGATGCGAAGTGGCTCGATCATCAGGGCAGTTATATGGCGACCGTGGCTGCGCAGCCTGTTTTTCAATTGCTGGACGCGAAGACTCTGGGTGTTTCGAGTGACTATCACACAGAGAAGATGCCGCCTGCTAATGTGGGGTTGCTGGATGGGCAACTTGCGTGGCGGCAGCATGATGGCGGCCACACCGACGCACCAAATGTTAAATACTTTATTGCCTGGGCAGATAAGTTCATCGGCCACGCTCCGTCGCCGAAGTAAGGAAGCTAAATGAGCGCTTTGATGTATCTGTTGCTGGCAATTGCTCTGCTGTCTCCAATGCAGGGCAGGAGCGCCGCTTCTTCGTCGTGGGCTGGGACGTGGGCCTCATCGCAGCAGATTCCCGAACCACAAAATGCGCTACATTCTGCCGATTTGACGGACGCTACACTTCGCGAGACGGTCCATGTTTCGCAAGGTGGATCAACCATCCGCGTGCGCTTTTCTAATACATTTGGCACTCGAGCACTCCATCTCACTTCTGTCCACGTTGCGCGTCCGATGGGCTCCGGTTCGAGTGCGATCGATCCAGCTTCAGATCACGCGTTGCTCTTTAACGGAAGCCAAGATGTGATGATTCCACCTGCTGCAGAGTATGTCTCGGACCCAGTCGCATATCCTCTTGCTGCCCTCTCTGACCTTACAGTCTCCATGCACGTGGAAGCGGAGTCGGGCCAGCAAACCGGTCACCCCGGTTCACGACAGACGACGTTTTATGCGCACGGTGACCTGACAGCAGCGACTGATATGCCCTCGGCCAATAAAGTGGAACATTGGTACATGCTGTCTGGAGTGGATGTGCAGAATTCATCTGACGCCTACGCTATCGTTGCTCTGGGAGATTCGATTACGGATGGTCATGGTGCGACCACCAACGGCAATGACCGCTGGACCGACGTCCTTGCTCAGCGCCTACAGGCCAACGTCGGCACGCGCAAGGCAGGCGTCTTGAATCAGGGCATCGGCGGCAATCACCTGCTTACGGATGGGCTTGGCCCGAACGCGCTGGCGCGCTTCGATCGCGATGTGCTGGCGCAGGCAGGAGTGCGTTACCTCATTATTCTGGAAGGTATCAATGACCTTGGCGGAGTGGGGCGTACGGAAGGCGCAACAAAAGACACCCACGATCAACTGGTGCACGGCATGATTGGCGCTTACGAGCAAATCATTGCGCGAGCGCATGCACACAGCATCAAGGTCTTTGGGGCGACCATCATGGCAGACGGCGGCTCAGATTATTACCATCCGGATGCTGCAAGTGAACTTGACCGTCAGCAAGTCAATGCATGGATCCGCTTGCCGGGTCATTTCGACGCGGTCGTCGACCTCGACAAGGAGACTAGAGATCCTACAAATTCTCAGCGCCTTCTGCCGGCATATGATTCGGGCGACCATCTGCATCCAGGCTCCCCGGGATACAGGGCCATGGCGCAGGCGGTTCCGTTATTCCTGTTCGAATAGCATTCGTGGAGATTAGCGATCTGCAAACTTCGAAGTTATGCGTAGTTAGAATCTGAAGTGTGCTGACGCTATGCGGGCAGACGTAACGTAAGGTTGTTTCGCCGCCCCCTCGGTCCCTTTAGTAGCGGCTCGGTCGGGGCAGCGCCCGTGGATTCGCGGACCATCAATTCGGGTTCGAAGGTAATGCCTTCGGGATAGTCGTCCTTTGGAGACTCGATTCGCTTGAGCAAAGTCTGCACGGCCACCTCCCCCATCCTGCGCAATGGCTGCCGAACAGTTGTGAGGCGCGGAGTGTAATAAGCTGCGCTGGCAATATCGTCAAAACCAATTACGGAAATATCCTCAGGACAACGGAGCCCGCAGTCGACAATGGCTCGGATCGCACCGATAGCTGCGATGTCGTTGAAACAGAAAATTGCAGTAAATTCGCGTGTGCGTGAAAGCAGGTCCCGCACGATGGGGTAACCCAGTTCAGGCGACCATGAATTTGCCTGAAGGTAAACACATAGGTCCTTGCGGATAATTAAGCCGACCCTATTTGCCATGGCGAGGATGCCCTCCCATCGCGCCTCCGAATCCAGGGCGTGGGGCTGTCCTTTCATGAACGCGACACGGCGGTGGCCTAAGTCGTACAGATGCTTCAAAGCGAGCAGCGCCGCGCGATCGTGGTCCATCACGATGTTGGTTACACCGTTCATTTTCTTATGCCCGGAGATCGAGACAACTGGCGCGGATACCTCCTCATCCAGCGATGTATTAACCAATAGAAAGCCATCGACCGAGCGCTGGGTAAGCAAGCGTGGATATTCGTCGAGGAGATCCCGCTTCCCTTGATGGCTGACGACGAAATGCAGGTAACCGGCCTGCAATAGATGTTCCTCTATGCCGTTCATTAGCATAGTGAAGTAGCCTTCGCTAAACTCTGGAACAATCACCCCCACGGTGAAGGTCTGGCGTGTTCTCAAGGAACGCGCTATGGGACTAGGCCGATAGTCGAGCCGCTTAGCCGCCTCAAGCACCCGCTGCTTGGTGGCAACAGTTATCGAACTGGCTCCCGGCGCATTGTTCATAACGAGCGAGATGGTTGCAGGCGAGAGCCCTAAATACTCCGCCAGCACCCTGAGATTGACTGGCTTCGGGCTTTCTGATTTGAGGCTTTTCTCATTCATTCAGGAACTGTTGTATCACCCTAGCGTCTCTACGGGCTTTTACAGCCACAATAATCATCTTGTGCTCTTGGATTGACGTGACCCGCTTCAATACTTCGCGAGTCCATCCTGCGCTGGTTTCGGTCTAAAGCAGGGATATAACGCCAAGTCGAAAATACTAGTTGCACGAAGAAGGTATGTGCTCGATCTTGCCTCACCTGTCTTTCATTTAGACCTTCCGAAACGGCCGCCCTTTGACAACTCCCTGACCTTCGCGGATCGTGATCAATTGACCGGCGTCATTATGTTTATAGACTTCGGTCGTACCAGCGGGCCAGTAAACTTCGATGTCGGCGGTGGTCGCTGCTCCTAGCCCGAAGTGCAGGCGAGGATCACTCGCAGAGAGATAGCTGGACTGACTCAGCACCGTCTGCGCCTGCACTTTGCCGCCATATCGGACAAGCACTCTTGCGCCGATAGCGCTTCGGTTACTCTTTGTGCCTTCGAGGCGAATTTTAATCCAATGGTTGCCGGAGGGTGCGTCGTTGCGCAAGAGCGAGGGTGGTTCGTTCATGTTCATGATGAGAACGTCCATGTCGCCATCATTGTCGAAGTCTCCGAAGGCGCAACCACGGCTGATGTGTCGCGAGGAGATACCGGGACCCGTCTCGTCACCGAGCTCGACAAATTTTCCATTGCCCTGGTTACGAAAGACGACACGCGGATTGTGGGAGGGATATTTTGCGTAGACCTTTTCCAGCTCCTGGTAGACAGTACCGGCGACAACCATTATGTCTGGGTAGCCATCGTTGTCGAAGTCGACCAAGCCCGTGCCCCAGCTTATGAATCGGCGTTCCGATCCAAGCCCTATTTGATCGGTAACATCCTCGAACTCGCCCTTGCCGTTGTTGTGATACATACCGGTAGATTGATTTTGGAAGTGAGTCTTAATCAGGTCGAGATGACCGTCGAGGTCGTAATCTCCGGCGCTCGCGCCCATGCCGCCGAGTTCAACACCTTCACCGCTGAGAGCGACTCCGCGGAGAAGACCCTCTTCGCGGAAGGTGCCATCGCGGTTGTTTATCAAAAGGAGGCTTGGTGTGGAATCGCACGCAACAAAGATGTCAGTCCAGCCATCTTCGTCTACATCTAAAGCAATCGCGGTTAGGCCATATGAGCCTTTGAGCGACCCAATGCCTGATTCCTTAGAGACATCGGTGAAGGTACCGTCACCGTTGTTGCGATATAGAGAATGAGATGGCGCGCCGAGGCCGTTGGGCCCGCAGTTGATTGGAACTCCCTCAAAGTTGCAATTGGGAACCTGGAGCGAGGGGCGCGGTGCATGCGCAAGGTCGAATTCAACATAGTTCGAGATAAATAAGTCCAGATGCCCATCACGGTTGTAGTCAAGAAAAGTACAGCCGGTGCTAAAGCGGGATCTTTGGTCAAGCAAACCTGCTTTGGATGTGACGTCTGTAAAGGTGCCGTCACCATTGTTCCGATAGAGGCGGTTTTGGCCGAGGTATGTGACGAAGAGATCTTCAAAGCCGTCGTTGTTATAGTCTCCGACGCAGACGCCGTAGGCCCATCCGGCGTCACGCAGGCCCGCCTTTTCTGTGATGTCGGTGAAGGTCCCGTCCCGATTGTTGTGATAAAGCCGATTGCTCGCACCAACGGGCACACCGTCGAGGCGGCGACCGCCAAGGACGAAGATGTCCAGCCACCCGTCGTTGTCGTAGTCGAAGAAGGCACAACCGGCACCCATGATTTCGATGATGTAGGTAGCGTGACCCACCTCTCCAAAGACCATGGTCTGAGTAAGTCCCGCGCTCGCGGCAACGTCGACAAATCGAGAAAACGGAGCAGATGTCTTTGGAGGCGGCAACATAGCCTGGAAGACGTGTGGAAGAATTGCCGGTGCGAGTGTAGAGGGAGCGGTCTGCAACAGACGTCTCCTTGTCCACTGGCCATGTTTGCTGGTTGTCATCAGGTAAAGGTCTCCGAAACCGTTGTTGCTAGTGCTGTGCCTGGGCGTCTGCCAGTGACTGGCGAAGGTGTTGAGCCTCTACATTATCGGGCTCTAGGCGAAGCGCGGCGGCGACAGCCTCCTGAGCCTCGGCAAACCGGGACTCCATACCCAGTGTTGCTGCAAGGCTCATCCAACCCTGTGTATAGCCAGGAGCCGCAGTGACAGCGAGCCGGAAATGTTGTTCTGCGGCTGCCGAATTGCCACTGCGTGATTCGAGATAGCCTAGCTGATGTTGGGCCAAAGCGAACGTGGGGTCGATTTGGATGGCTTGGCGCAAGGCCTCAGCTTCGGCAGCTGTATCTCCTGTTCGGTCTAGTGCGAGAGCGAGTTTGTAGGAGAGCAGCGCGTCTTGCGGCATTGCGTCAACTGCTTCGCGATAGAGGGCAGCTGCTTTTTTGGGGTCACCCGTGGCCATCTCTTGTTCGGCGCGTGCAGACTTGCCCGCTGCGAGAGTACGACGGGCTTTCATCTTCAATTCTTGGTTGTAGATCTTGAGCTGCTCCTGTGCCAATGCGGTTTCGCCCAAGCCTCGCAACGATTTGGAGAGTGCGAAATGTACCTCGGGCTCGACGGCACCCAATTCGATCGATTTTTCAAGTTGCTCCCTGGCGCCTTTGAAGTCCTGAAGTTCGTTCAACACCAGGCCGAAGTTATAGCGGCTGTTGTAGTGGTCGGGATTGATTGTTACTGCTTCCTGCAGATGGGTGCGGGCCGTGGCGTAGTCGTGGCCTTCCCGTTCGAGTATGCCGTTCAGGTAGAGGAAGTCGAAGTCGTGTGGACCGGCGGCGAGCAGTTTGTGCGCAAGCGGACGCGCGAGCACGAAGTCGCTATTCAATACCAAGACACGCAGATAGAGCCGCTGCGCTTCCATGTCTCGTGGATGGAGATTTGCGGATTTCCTGGTCAGTGCCGCGGCATCCTGGTACCGGGTCTGACTGACGTAGACCGACGTGAGTGCGCTGGTAAGTTGAAACGCTGATGGGTTCGCTCGCAAGGCCTGCTCGAGTGTTTCAGCTGCCTTGTCGAGTATGTTTGACTTGGCGTAGGCGAGCGCTAGGTTCAATGCAAGATTCTCATCTTGCGGACCGTCCCGGAGTAGAGCGATGGTTGAGCCATAATCTCCCCTAGCGAGGAAGCTTTTGCTAAGGCCATTGAGCGCTATCGCGGACTTCGGGTCGAGTTCGACTGCAGCCTTCCACTGAGCTTCCGCTTCGTCGTTCTGCTGAAGCTGAGTCAGCGCGGCTGCCAGAATGAGGTGCGGTTTGAGTTCGCTTGGGAAGAGTTGGATGGACTGTTGCATTGCATCCACGGCTCCCTTCGTATCTCCTGCGGTGTAGAGGCTCAGGCCAAGTAGATAGAGCAGGCGAGGCGAATTGGGATCTAGTTTGTGAGCTGCACGAAACGAGTCGACGGCGCAAGGGAACTGTCGCTTGTCTCCGAACCACTCTCCCAGTTGGGCGTAGCTTTCTGCGGTGGGATGGAGCCGGAGTTGATCCTGCAATTGCTTAGGGCCGGTGCAAGCAGCTCCGGCATAGACGGTCAAGTAAAAATAAGCCACCAGGACTAGTCCGCAGTTGATTCCTCGACATCGGGTTACGACTGGCCCTTCCCCCGCACCTCCGCGCCGTATGGCAGAGGGGGACCTGCGTCCAACGGATGCAGCGGTGCGAGAGGCACTAATTGGGATACGAGCCTCCGGGTTTCACGATACGGATCTGGTGGTCAGTGAACGTTAGATGGCTGCTGCCCCCGGGTAGAGTCACCTTTGGCATATGACAGCTGACGCAATTCGATTTCGCGACGGGGCAGGTCTTCGGAACCTCCGAAGCTGCAACTTGGGCTGCGGTCGCTACAGAAGCGTGGCAGGCCAGGCACTTTGCATCGTACGAGGAAGTGTTGTGCACAAGATTCTGGTGCGGGTCGTGACATGCGACGCAGCTGATGCGGGGATCGGTTCCGCTGAAACACCTGCTGTTTGCGAGCCGGTAAGGCTGGAAGCGGACGTTCATTTCGCCCCGCCAATGGCTCCTGACGACCATGTCCCAAGGGCGATGGCACTGTCCACAATAGTTGGAGATGCCCTCAGATGAGAGTGCGCCCAGATCCCGCGGCATTGGACTTAGTTTCTTCAGTAAGATCGCGGCCATGTGTTCATTGGAATCTTCATGGCAACGCTGGCAAGTCAAACCTGGCTTCAAGGTTTCGAGGTTCAGCTTGCTGTCAACCTGAGTGCCCGTTGCATGACAACCGAAGCAGGTTTTCTTGTCATCGTCGCTCAGTTCGCGTCCGAAAGCTTCCTCTACGTTGTGGGGTGTCAATTTCTCATCACCTGTCGTTATGTCCAGACCGACGATGGCCGGATAGTAACTCACAATACTCTCGTAAAACTTTCCGCCACGTTCCAGGACCCAGGTTTGAGCGCCAGCCCCAAAGCCCCATCGAATGGGGACAGTGATGGCCCGTGCTCCGTCAGTAACGCTGTATGTGCTCTCGTTGCCATGGGTTTCTACGACGTAGGTATAGGAGCCCTTGCGAACCGTGAGCCTCGGATGAGACTTGAGTACGAAATTCGATCCGGGCAGGGCAAGCGCCCGGCCCATAGGGGTGTCGCGCTGTTCCATCACCTTACTTTTATGGCAATTAGCACATGTTGCAGACGCGCTGGGACCCGCCTCGGCTCGAGCCGAAACGAGTATGACCCAGAACAAAATGCTGATCAGGAGCCTAATGCGCAATCTGGTTCGCCTCATCTGTGACCTGAAGACATATCAGGCGCTCACGTCTGGCGTCTTGAGGACGACCACCCTCAGAATATCCTCTTGCGAGCGCGAGATGAGCTTCCAGGTTGTTGGGTTCGATTTGAAGCGCCCTCTGGAGATGGTCTATCCCGTCCTTGACGTTGCCGATTTCGACCAGGGATCTGCCAAGTACGAGTTGTGCCAGTGCGAGAGATGGGTCGTTCTTCACGGCTCTTTCAGCGTATGGTACTGCTTCCATGGACTCATTTCTAACCAACGACGACCACGCCAGCATCGCCTGTGGGGATGCACTGGAAGGCGCTATCTCCGCAGCACGTTTGAACTCTGTCACCGCCAGGTCAGGATCCTTCGCAAACAAAAGGTACCCGTAAAGGTAGTGTGCGTTAGCCTCAGCCGGAAAGCGTTGAAACAGGTTTGAAAAGGCCTGTTGTGCTTTGTCGTCGTTTCCTCCGGCAAGCGTCAGGTAGGCAGCATTACCGGTCACTATCAGAAGCTCCTGCCGGTCGGTTCCCACGTCTTTCGGCAGGAATGGCAGACGTAAACCCGCGAGTCCAAGCCCGAGTAAGATGTCTGGACTGCTGACTCCCATTCGCGCGAAGTAACCATAGCTTTGCAGGGCGTCTTCGTATCTTCCCAAACGGGTCAGAAGCAGCCCTTCGTGGTACCGAAGGATTTTTTCGTTGCGAGGCTGATTCGCCGCTCCAAGTGCCAGTCCGCGCTGAATGTCGACGAGTGATTGAGGGTATTCTCCAAGTTCAAACTCACACAGGCCCCGGAGCGCGAAAGCGGCCGTGGCATTTTGAGTGAGGTCGATATAGTGTGTCAACGCATCGCGGGCAGCGGCATAGGAATTGGTACCGTATTGCATCGATCCTAGAAAGAACCACCCGTCGGGCCACCTTGGGTTGAGTCGTTCGGCTTCCTCGTAGAGCTTAATCGCGGCGGCTCTGTCACCTGTCTCACGAGCGGTATCGGCCTGGCGGACAAGGACCGCAAAGCCCGTGGGATCCTCCTGAGCAGAGGCGAAACTTGAAGTAAATAGCATGAGAGGGAAAATTGTCACAATCAGAGCTGTTAAATACCAACGACACTGGCTGATTTTCTCTAGGTCTACCTTCCCTAATTCTCTCCCCGATTTGGTTGATAGATCGACCATAGGTAAGTAGCCTTCTGCGCTGGTATGCCGAGACAGTTAGTGTATCTCGCGGGTGAAGGGCAAAGATCCGGAACGGAATACGCTACGAATTTTTTCTAATGAGGCTATTGCGGCTTTGGCCCGTCAGCCAATCCGGGTCAGCTCAATCGGTTTTCCTGGGGGTAGAAATCCAATTGGGGAATTCGGAAAAGGGCGACTACATTCCATTGATTCATGTAATTCAGAAAAGTGAAATTCGTTTGTTTTCATAGTGTTGCATTGGGGTGACTTTCATCTAAAACTTTTGGTTGACACCGTTCACTAAAAGGGTTTAGAAGATTGCAAGTCAGTCAAGCAAATATTTCCTAGTTAGTCTCGGTTAAGACCAAGCCATCGGCTCTTACGCTCAGAGCCTGTCTCACGTGATACCAAATTTCATAGATGTAAAGCTAGTCGGAGGAGTGCAATGAATCACAGATGTGAAGTGGCGGTTGTGTTGAAGAATTCCCGGGTAGCACCGGAAGGTCGTCTGACCTCGAACGCCAAGCGTGCCCTCTCCGGGCTTCTGACGATGTTAGCCTTTGCGCTTTATTGTGGGGTCGGAAGCGCCCAGCAGTTGACCGGAACCCTTTCGGGCACAGCGTATGACCAGAGCGGCGCCGTCATTCCGAAGGCCGAGGTCTTGCTTAAAAACGACGCTAGCGGTGACACCCGTACGACACAAGCCGGATCTTCGGGCAACTTCACCATCACTGCGGTTCAGCCTGCGACCTACACCCTCACCGTCTCCGCCCCCGGCTTTAGCACGTGGCAGGAAGACAACATTGTGATGGGTCTGGGCGATTCGCGAAGTATCCCGAACATCAAGCTCAAGGTGGGCCGGCAATCGACGGAAGTTGAGGTCATCTCGGGCGCAGACGCGATTGTGCCGTTGGATACGGCAGAGATCAGCACAACTCTGAACGAGCAGATGATTCAAAATATTTCGTTGGGCGGGCGCGATGCCGGTGAGTTGATCAAGCTCATGCCGGGCATGGCTTTGAATAACGGGGGCAGCCAGGGTTCAGGATTCAACTCGAAAACGACCGGAACGAACAACGGACCCGTGGGCGCTTATTCTGCCAATGGCACCCAGCCGAACGGGGCGATGTCGTTCATGCTGGACGGAGCCAATCTTGTTGATCCAGGCAACGCGGGTACGCAGATCGCCAACATCAATCAGGACATGGTTGCTGAAATCAAGGTTTTGATGTCGTCTTACAGCGCGGAATACGCGAAGGGACCGACGATCTTCGAGGCATTCAGCAAAAGCGGTGGGCGGGCTTTCCATGGGGAAGGCTACCTGTACGCCCGGAACAGCACATTCAACTCCTGGGATGCCTACTCCAAAACTCAATATTTGGTAAACGGTGGGAATAATCCAGCGCTTGCGGCGTCCCTGCATCCGGACGAGCACTTCTATTACATGGGCGGCAACGTTGGCGGTCCGATCCTAATCCCGTTCACGAATTTCAATAAAGGTCGTAAAAGGCTCTTCTTCTGGGGTGGCTATGAGTATATGAATCAGCACCCTGCGTCCACTCCTATCAATTACAACGTACCCACGCCCGCTCAACTCAAAGGTGATTTCAGCAACGCAGGCGTTCCGCAGGGTGTGCTCAATACCTGGGGCTACGCTTACTCGAACCCGACCAACAACCTCCCTGCAGGGGCAACTAGCACCTCGATCCCGACAACGTCGTTTGACTCTGCTATTGTCGGCCTAATCAAATCAGGGGCCTACCCGACGCCGAATATCACCCCTTCTGCCGGCAATGGATGGAATAACTATGAGTACGCCAACTCCATCCCGCAGAATCGATGGGAAGCAACAGGTAAAGTCGACTATGCAATTACAGACAACACCAAGTTGACCGGCTCATACACACGCCAGATCGAAAACGACCAACACCCCATCTCCATTTGGTGGGCGGCACCATGGACTCTCCCGTACCCGTCCAACACGGTTGCGCCGACTACATCGCAAGAGATCATGTTCAATCTGACGCACGTCTTCAATGCTTCGACTACAAACGAGTTTGTGTACACGTTGGCGCGTTACATCAATCCGAACAAACTCAGCAATCCGGATGCTGCCGACCGGACTAAGCTGGGCTTCAACACCACTGGTCTTTTTGGGCATACGACCTCGCAAATTCCCAACATCGAAGGACCATGGGGCGGCGCACTTCCGAACATCTCTAACTTCTCGTTTGACTCCACCTTCAATGGCGGTGCCTTCGGTGCGCTGAAGAAGGATCCGGCACTCTATGACAACTTCACGAAAGTTCTCGGCAGCCATACTGCGAAGGCTGGCTTCTATTGGGACACAAGCCAAAACCTCCAGGCAAGCAGCGCTGCCGACAACGGCACCTACAACATCGGCTGGGGTAATACTGGTACGGGCAACGTTGTTGCCGACCTGCTGCTTGGCAGGGTATCCAATTATCAGCAGCAAAGCTCTATTCCTGTCCTGAATCTGCAGTTTCACCAATGGTCGATCTATGCGCAGGACTCCTGGAAGGCGAACAGCAGGGTAACTCTAAACTATGGTTTGCGCCTGGATCACATGGGCCAGTGGTCGACAAATGACGGAATCCAGGTGTGGAATCCATCGGCCTATAGCAATAGCGCCACCGCTGCCGCGAATACCGGTTTGCAGTGGCACGCAAATAACGCTGCTATACCTCTCTCCGGCTGGGTCTCTCCGCTCTTTTATCCAGAGCCACGTGTCGGAGCGGTAGTGGATATATTCGGCACCGGAAAAACCGTGGTCCGTACCGGATTTGCGGTCTTCCGATACCAGGTATCTGCCAACGACGCAAGTTCGGGGGCCGCTGGTCCGGTAGGGTCATTCCTATACCAGACTCCAACAGGTTTTACCGGATACGCCAACAACACGGCCGGTTTTACCCCTCCTTCTTCTCTGAATCAGAACGGATCTACGGTCAGCGCCCTGCAGATGGGTGACAACCGTACTCCTCTGACAATGGATTGGAACCTCACCCTGTCTCAGGCGACACCGTGGCGGTCTGTCTTCGAAATCTCTTACGTCGGGAATAAGAGCGAAAACCAGATCATCAATGGAAACAATGGAAAGATCGGTGATGTGAACAACGTTGCTCCCGGAGCCTTCTTCCAGAAAGATCCAGTGACTGGTAAGTTCGTTTCGCCGTCGTTCCCGACGGGATCTGGGGCAGATCCTCAGTTCGCTAGCTATCAAACATTTGTTGCTAACAACTTCCGGCCTCTTCGCAATTATCAGGACGTGTACGTAATCTCGCACGGAGGATTCGCCTACTATAATTCGCTGCAGACATCGTGGCAAAAGCAGTCAGGTCCTGTGACCTTCCTGATGAACTACACCTTTAGCAAGGTTTTGGGAACACGCGATGGGCAAACAAGCAATGGAGGTGGCAATGGCACGCTGGTCAATCCATTCGATCTAGGGTCGAACTACGGACCTTTGGCGTACGACCATACGCAAGTATTCAACATAGCGTACGTATGGAATCTGCCACAACCATTCCATGGAAATGCCTTGATGTCTGAGTTGATCAATGGATGGCAGATTTCAGGCTACTCGACATTCCAGAGCGGCGCTCCGCTGCAGGAATCGACGGGCGGCGGTCTCAACTCACAATTCCCGGGCAACCTTCCATTGGCAGACATGATCACGTTGCCAAACGGCCTAAAGGCAAATGCCATCAGTCCATCAACATGGTTCGGCAGTAATGCGTACCAAGTACTGCTGCCCAGGATCATTTGTGATCCACGCAACGGTAAGGTGGCGGGTGCATATTTCAACCCGAAGTGCTTTGCTCCGCCGACTCAGGGTCAGCAGGGTACGGTTAACTTTCCGTACATTCGGAATCCGGCTTACGTCAACAGTGATCTGGCGCTCTTCAAGAACTTCCGGATCACTGAAAACCAAAAAGTTCAATTCCGGCTTCAGGCTCAAAATATCCTAAACCACCCACTCAGGCAATTCGGGTTGGCCGGGAACAGTGATGAGACCTTGAACTTTACGAATCCGGCCGGCTCAGCGGATCCGAATGGACTCTCTCAAACCAATACCAACACGACGACTACCGGCAAACCAGGCTTTACCACCGGCAATCGGCAACTAACCTTCGTCTTCAAATACTTCTTCTAAACCGTATTCCAACGTACAATCACTATCAAGAGGGGTGTCCGACGACACCCCTCTTTCCTCGATGCCTATCCTCTCTCTCAAGTCGGCCAGTATTGCAGCATCCAGTCTGCTGTTTGCTGCGATCTCGTGTTTCGCCGTACTTGCCGGGGAAGGGACCAGTTCCATTCGCTTCGAATTGAAGAAGATCGCGTTCCGGCTGGAGAATGATCCTACGGCCGGAAAGAATGCCCCGGAGAGCATGGCGGGCGGTGTGGCCATCTTTGACTACAACGGCGATGGCCGTCCAGACATATTCTTTACCAATGGCGCTAATATCGCTTCGCTAAAGAAGGACTCACCAAAATACCAAAATCGACTCTATCGGAATGATGGGAACGGAGTTTTTACCGACGTGACCGATGCCGCAGGATTGGCGGGGACTGGCTATGATATCGGCGTCGCTGTTGCGGACTATGACAATGACGGGCATCCAGATATTTTTGTTGCCGGGGTCCACCACAACACGCTTTATCACAACAATGGAGATGGCACCTTTTCCGATGTAACGGCAAAGGCCGGTTTTGACCATCCCATCGATGCTCAATATGGGCCACTGTGGGCTGTTGCCGCGGTATGGGTCGATGTCAACAATGATGGTCTTCTGGATCTTTTCATTGTCAATTACATGCAGTGGTCCTACAGCGATCAGGCGCTATGCGCATTTCGTGGAGTTGCAGACTACTGT
Organism: Granulicella sp.; assembly: GCA_025357875.1. Lineage (GTDB taxonomy): Bacteria > Acidobacteriota > Terriglobia > Terriglobales > Acidobacteriaceae > Edaphobacter. The sequence continues at coordinate 488 of JANYLK010000024.1, read as the reverse complement.
CATCCCCGGATGTATAAGGGGCAGCCGGATCAGCTCTTTCTCAACCAGGGGGACGGCACCTTCAAGGATGTGTCGAAGGAGTGGGGCATTCGTGAGCACGTGGGCAAGGGCATGGGTGTCGGGATGGCCGATTATGATCTGGATGGCCGGCCCGATCTTTTTGTTACAAATGACGCTTCGTATAATTTCCTTTTTCACAATCTTGGAACCAAGTTTGAAGAAGTCGCATTTACCGCGGGTGTTGCTCTTGCGGAGGATGGAAATTTCATCTCAGGAATGGGTTTAGACTTTCGTGATTTCAACAATGACGGGTATCCGGACATAGCCTACGTCGCGCTGAACAATCAGACATTCCCGATCTACCGAAACACGGGCAAGGGAGAATTCGTCGAGACCACAACTGAAAGCAACATGCGCACTCTAAGTATGCAGATGTCTGGATTTGGCGCGGCTTTCTATGATTTCGACAATGATGGGTGGAAAGACCT
>JANYLK010000019.1 GCA_025357875.1 Granulicella sp. | reverse complement strand
ACGTGCGAAGCCAGAGATGCGGGCAGTCTACCCTTCACGAATCCGATGATGGCATGGACAACTTCAATACTCTTCTCTTCAGAGAGGCCGCTCTTCTGCTGTACGATTTGCACGAGTTCGTTCATGAGTTGCTCCTTCAGGTAGAAACTTCAGCTGACAATCTCCGGGCGATACCTGCATGCGAATGGCGAAGTGCTCGCCGAGGCTTCCGTATCCTAAATGCTTTGCCATGAGGTTTGGCAAGTGAAATTTGACCCAGAATAGGGCGGTTGCGATGGTGCAACAAGCGGTATGTCCGTTACGGTTCAGTAAGGAGGATAGCTACGGTATCCGGCGGCAGCGACAGGCGGGTTCCGGCAACGGCCACACCCGGCTCCGATGCCAGCAGCAATTTAGCGCCTGCAGCAAGATCCTGAATGAGTGTAGCAACGCCAAGATTGCATACCACCGTCACGGGACCCCGGTCCATGGCAAGCCAACGTGCATCCTCGTCGAAGCGTACCTCAACGTGATGCAGCCGGCCGTCGGTCAGGTGGGGAGTGGTGCGGCGGAGGTGGATGAGCGCCTTATACCAGGCCAGCATGGAAGCATGAGGCTCACGCGCCGGCTCTGACCAGTCGAGTCGCGAACGGTGGAAAGTGGCCTCCAATTGCGGCGATGGAACGTCTTCGCCATCCAAACCGAAGGCGCCAAACTCGTTGCTGCGTCCCTCGGTGATCCCCCTGTCCGACTCTTCATCTTCGTGATGGGTGAAATACAGAAACGGTGTGGAAGCGTTGAACTCCTCGCCCTGAAAGAGCAGCGGGATGAAGGGAGAGGTCAGGAACAGAGCGGCGGCGATCCTGGCGCGTCCTGCGGAAGTAAGGTGGCCGAGGCGTTCTCCGCCGGCTCGATTGCCCACCTGGTCGTGAGTTTGTGCATAGCCGACAAAGCGCCATCCGGGAAGCTTGCCTACGGGGCGGCCGTGCTCCCTGTCGCGGCTGGAGGAATAGCGGCCGGCATACACAAACACCTGCTGGAGCGCCGCGGCGACGTCGGCGAGGGGACCAAAATCCTTGTAATAACCCATGCGCTCGCCGGTGATGGCAGTAACCAGAGCGTGATGGAAGTCGTCACTCCACTGCGCATCGAGGCCGTATCCGCCCGCCTCCTGCGCCGTCACCAGCCGCGGGTCGTTGAGGTCACTCTCCGCGATGAGGACGAAGTATCTGCCAAGCGCGGCCTGCAACTGCTCGACCTCCGTCGCCAACTGCTCAAGGAAATGCGTTGCCGAGCGGTCAATGAAGGCATGCACGGCATCGAGGCGCAGGCCGTCGAAGTGGTAGTCGCGCAGCCACATGAGAGCGTTATCGCAGAGGAAGCGGCGCACCTCAGTGGATCCCGCTTCTTCAAAATTGACGGCGTCACCCCAGGGGGTGGAGTGGAGCGGGGTGAAGTAGGGACCGAACCTCTGGAGATAATTGCCCACCGGTCCGAGGTGGTTGTAGACGACGTCGAGGATCGCGGCGAGGCCTTTGGTGTGGCAGGCATCCACCAGGCGCTTCAATGCTTCGGGTCCGCCGTAGGCCTGCTGGGGGGCGAAGAGGTCCACTCCGTCATAACCCCAGCCGCGCTCCCCGGGAAAGGACGCGACGGGCATAAGCTCTACGTGGGTGACGCCGAGGTCGACGAGCGCGTCGAGGCGGTCGATTGCTGAGTCGAACGTTCCTTCCAGCGTAAAAGTGCCGATGTGCAATTCATAAATTATCGCGGAGGAGAGCGGGGAAGGCTGCCATTTTGCATCGTTCCACGGGAAGCGCCTGTGATCGAAGAGGCGCGATGGTCCATGCACGCCGTGAGGCTGCCAGGCGGAGCGAGGATCGGGGAGCGGCGTCGTATCTCCATCGAGGAGGTATGCGTAGTCAACTTCGCCCTCGGCCGTCGTATCGATCGTGGCCGACCACCAGCCGATCGCCGGCGCTTGTTCCCTCTCCAGCTGAAACACCTGTTCGGCGATCTTCACTTCCACTCGACCTAGCCGCGGCGCCCACACTCTGAAGCGATGCATTGTGCTTATTCTCTCCCCAAGTACAGCGTGTTTTTTCTACAGGATTTACCCACGCTTAGCACTTTTACCGCTATGTCTGTAGCTTGGGATGCGTTGATTCCCAGAACGGTTCATGGCAAAGTCGCGAGCGCCGCGATGGGGGCGAGTGGGTGGCTGGATAAACCCGCGTGGGCTGGAGCGAGGGTATATAGTGAGCTCAAAGACCACTACTAAAGTTCAGAGGCTTCCGATGGATGCGTTAGCGCTGCACCGTCTACACTTCGCGTTCACTATTACCTATCACTATCTCTTCCCCCAGCTCACCATGGGGCTGGCATTGCTCATCCTGGTGCTGAAGACGATTGCGGTACGGCGAAATGATGAGCAGTATCACGAAGCTGCACGATTCTGGGGCAAGATCTTCGCAATTAATTT
>JANYLK010000200.1 GCA_025357875.1 Granulicella sp. | reverse complement strand
GGCCAGGTTTCATCAAGGTGCCCGCCCAGGCCCGCTGCCTGAATCTCTAACTGCCTGTGCAGCCAACCGGTCGGCCGGATAGAGCCAAGTGGAAGGCAATAGAAGGCATTCGGAGCAAGCGGGACACGGTTCTTTATTGGGGACTGCGGTAACGATGTGGCTCGCGGTCCCGCCGCAGGGGTCTGGGCGCCGGCGAGCCAACCCAGGACGGGCAAAGATCCAGCGGCCGCAAATCCCGTTTGCTTGAGAAAGCGGCGGCGGCTGGCAAGAATCCTACTAGGCTTATTCATACGCAATTCCTCGCCGTCAGAATGGCTCGTGTCCGAACCCAACCGGATTTTGCGTAGCAAACCTCAGCGCCACAACGAGAATGCTCCAGGTTCATACCGTGAAGCTTACTCTGCGAAGTGAACTCGTCGCGGGTCGTTGCCTTAATTTTATTCTTCAATTAGGTGGCGATCGGCTTCACTGTGGTGCAGACTCCGCAACTGATAAAAGCTCTTAAAAAGGGATATCGTCGTCGGTGATGCCCTGGTCGGCGTAGTCGGGCGCAGCAGCCGGCGTAGATGCCGTATACGGAGTGCTGGAGGATTTCGAGTAGCTGCCGCCACCTTCACCACCGCCACCTCCGGGCTTGCCCAGAAGCGAAAGTTCATTCACCAGAATCTCGGTCTTGTAGCGCTTTTGTCCAGATTCCTTATCGTCCCATGAACGGCTCTGAATTTTGCCTTCAACAAAGATTTGGCTGCCCTTTTTGACATAGTCGCGGACAATCTCAGCAGTGCGCTGAAAGGCGACCAGGTTATGCCATTCAGTCTTATCGGTCCAGTTGCCTTGGGCGTCTTTCTGACGGTCGGCGGTGGCGAGCGTAAAGCTGGCGATGGCCATCCCGCTGGCTGAGGAACGGATTTCGGGATCTTTGCCGACGTTGCCGAGAAGAAAAACTTTGTTGACGCCTTTTGCCATTTCTGTGCGCTCCGGAATTGCGGTGATTGCGAAGGATGAGAATATCAGATGCGGGTGTGCAGAAGCGGTCAACGCTTGCGGTCGCCGATCACTTTTGAGATCCCAAGCGCGAGGGTGAGCGTGCCCGTGGGCAGGCATCCCATGGCGACCATCAGGGCAAGCCAGCCAGCGTTCGTATGCGGTCCCTGGCGGCCAATTCCGCCACAGACGGTAACTGCCAGAAGAGCTGCGATCGTTCCCATAAAGAAGATGGCGAGGCCAGTTCGGAGGAGTTGGCGGGTATCTCGTTGCATCGTCATCAGCGGCATGCAGCCTGCATGAGGTAAACGATCACTCCCGTGACCGATACGTAGAGCCAGATAGGGAAGGTCCACCGTGCGAGTTTCTTATGTGCGGGAAAACGACCAGTGAGCGACAGAAAGAACGTGATCAGGATCAGCGGCAGAGCGACCGTCGAGAGCATGATGTGGGATGCTAGCAGCTTCCAATAGAAAGGCCACCAATGGTTGAAGCGGTTGAAGTGCGTCTCGCCGTGGAGCGTGAAGTTGACCAGGTAGGAGACCAGGAAAATGGAGGAGAAGAAGAATGCGCCAAACATTGAGGCGCGATGGTGCAGTGCGTGACGTTGCCGTATTTCGTGATAGCCAGTTACGAGAGCAATCGTCGCGAGCGCGTTCAACACGGCATTGACCAAAGGTAGCGAACGTAGTTCGGTGTGGGCAATGTCGGTCGGCGCGTGGAAGTAAACGAGCCAGCAGATAAGTGCACTGGCGGCTGCCGAGACAGCGAGGATAATCACGATAACGCTGATCGGGGTGCGGAGGTGAGCGGATTTATGCGTCGCGGCTGGCATGGTTTCGTTCTCAGTTGTCAATTCAAAAGAGCAGGCGGCCGCGGGCATCGAGCATCATGGCGGCGAGCAGAAGTGGAAGATAGATGACTGATGCGCGTAAAAGGTCGCGTGCGGGTAGACGATGCGACGGGGCGTCTCCGGCATGCAGATCCGGACTGCGCAGGATTCGGGCGAATTGAACGGTGTACCAGAGATAGCCCAACGACAACACGGCGGCGACCGCGGCGTAGGGGACTCCTGCAATGCCGAGTGCGAACGGCCAGAGACTGACGGCGATCATCAGCACAGCGTAAAACAGAGCCTGAACAACGGAAGAGCGAGCGGCATAACGTGTGTCACTGAGCGTTGCCGTCAGGCGGATGCCGGCGCGGGCGTAGTCTTCGCGGTACATCCAGCCGATGGCCATGAAGTGGGGAAATTGCCACACGAAGAGGATAGCGAACAGTGCGACACCGGGCCACTCGATGAGGCCACGCGCGGCGGTCCACCCGATCAGCGGCGGCAGCGCTCCGGGGAACGCGCCGATGAAGGTGTTGATGGTGCTCACACTTTTGAGCGGCGTATAGATCGCGACGTACGCAACCGCGGTTAGCAGGGTAAGCGTGCCGGTGAGAAGGTTGGTCGCGCGCGCAAGATAGAGAGAGCCTAGGAAGACTGCGGCGAACCCTACGATAAGGCCGTGCGCGAGCGATATACGGCCTGCAGCCATGGGGCGGTTTGCAGTTCGGCGCATCAGTCGATCGGTGGTTCGCTCGAGCACCTGATTCAACGCGCTCGCTCCGCAAGTGACGACTGCAATGCCGCCGAGCGCCTTGAGCATACCGGCGTTGAATGGGCTGATGCCGGAGCGGAGGCTCCCAAGATAAAAACCGGCCGCCGACGTGATGATCACCATGGTCGAGACGCGCAGTTTGAAGAGCGTTGCATAGTCTGCGAGCAGGCTGGGGTGCACCGCCAAGACCGCTGGATCGGCTAGCGGTTTATTCCGGGTCTCGGATGTGGCGATGCTTGTCACAGCCTTCAGGATAGCGCGTTTGGAGGATAACCGACCAAGGTGCGTTTCACGAATCACAACTACTTTATGCGCTGCACCAAAAGTATTCTTATGGCTTAGGCCGAAGTCGAGCGAGCAGCGCTTCTGCAGTGGGCAAGGTATTGAGAACATCGTCGGCGGTTAGCCAGGCGCGGCGAAGCTGGGTAATTCCATAGCGCATCTTATCCAGCTCTTCGGTAGCATGGGCGTCGGTATTGACCACGATCTTGCAGCCAATCTCTTTGGCCCGGCGCAGGTGCAGATCACTGAGGTCGGCACGGGCTGGGTTGGCATTGTGCTCGACGGCGACCCCGAGTTTGCCGGCGCGCTGCAGCACCTGTTCGATATCGATCGCATACGGCTCGCGGCTCAGAATCTTGCGCCCGGTGGGATGTCCGAGGATGCGGACGTGTGGATTCTCAAGTGCGCGCAGGACGCGGGCCGTCATCTCCTCCGACGGCTGGTTGAAGTGGGAGTGGACGCTGGCCACGACGATGTCCATCTTGGCCAAAGTAGAGTTTTCCAGGTCGAGCGAGCCGTCTGCCAGAATATCCACTTCAATGCCGGGAAGAATGCGGATGCGGCCGCCATGTACTGCTTGCAATTCGCGATCGACTTCGCGGATGCGCTCCACGTGGGCCAGCGCGCGATCGTCGTCGAGTCCGTTCGTCATCGCGAGATTCTTCGAGTGGTCGGTGATGGCAATGTATGCGAGTCCACGGGCCAGCGCGGCCTCCGCCATCTGCCGAATGGTGTCGCGACCGTCCGTGGCCTCGGTATGCATGTGCAGGTCGCCGCAAAGGTCGCTAAACTCGATCAATCGTGGCAGCCCGCCGGTCTCAGCCTTTAAAAAACTGGCTGCGGCGGCTTCAATTTCGCCACAGTTCTCGCGCAATTCCGGGGGGATGTACTCAAGATCCAGCGCGCGATAAATATCTTCCTCACTTGCTGCTGCGACGATGATATTGTCTTCGAGCCGGAGCAGCGCGTACTCGCTCAGCGTAAGGCCACGCTTGATCGCCCGCTGGCGCAGCGCTACGTTGTGCATCTTCGAACCGGTAAAGTACTGCAGCGCCGCTCCGTAGCTGGCACGCGGCAGCAACCGTACATCCACTTGAAGATTATTGCGCAGGGTGAAACTGACTTTATTCTGGCCGCGCGCCAGCAGCTTGTCGATTAGTGGAAGCGTGGCAACATGCTCCACCGCAGCTGCAACCACATCGGGCTCGCAGGCAGGGCCGGTGACCAGCAGGTCAAGGTCGCCCACGCTCTCGCGCCCTCGTCGAAGTGAGCCGGCCGGGGTGATCTGGTCGATGCCAGGAAATGCGCGGATAAGCACAGAGATCCGTTCTGCCTCATCCAGCGCGCGATCGACTCGAAAGCGGCCGGAGTTGCGACGATGGTCTTCGATTCCCTTAAGCAGCTTTGTCGCAAATCTTTCGCCCATGCGCGGCAGTCCGGCGAGTTTCCCTTCCCGGGCCGCGGCTTCCAGGGAATCCATGTCGCTTACGCCCAGAGCGGACCAGACTAACGCAACCGTCTTCGGCCCCATGCCAGGGAGCTTAAGGAGACCAAGCACGGTTGATTTGTATTTTGTAAGAAGCTCGGTGCGCAGAGGAATCGCGCCTGTCTCCACCAGCTGGCAGATATTAGCGGCCATACCCTTCCCGATTCCGGGAATACTGAGTAGTTGCTTGGAGTCGGAGGCCACCAAAGCGTCCAGCCTAGTCGTTTGTTGCTCTACCGCTTCGGCTGCGCGACGGTAAGATCTGACCCTAAACGGGTCCGCTGCATCAATCTCGAGCAGCGCAGCAGTTTCATCGAGCAGGCGGGCGATCTCAATATTTTCCATAGAAGCGAGTCATTCGGGATCCCGTGGCCCCATTTGGTCCCGCGGGATCCCAGACCCATATGCTACGCCCGCCACGCTCCGCACGAGGCTGGCTAAAGTCCTCGGGACGGGCGAATTTCAGGCAGCAGCTTCATCCTTTGCTACCGATTGTCCAGCAGGCTCTTTTGAGGCCGGTTCCCGCAAGCGAATGACTTGGTCCGCTTGCGGCCCTTTGCTTCCTTCAATAATGTCGAACTCGACTTCATCGCCTTCCTTCAGGCTTTTGTAGCCGTCAATCTGGATAGAGCTGTAATGCACGAAGACATCTGCTCCACCATCGCGCCCTAGAAAACCGTAACCCTTCGCGTTGTTAAACCACTTCACCGTTCCTTTATATTGCGCCAATTGGGACACTCCTTACGCTGCCTGGGTATCCGTCACACACCCGGACACAAACATGTACGACGCAAAACATGGGTTGGATGGTTTCCTCAAAGTGAGTTTCTGTCTGCATGAAAGACGATCAACACGAATAAATCTTCATGTGAACAAAAGAAGCTGACAACTCCTGCTAAGTCGATTGGACAACCTGACCGCGCAAAAGTGGTCTGCGTGTCAAACGCGCGCGAACGAGATTCCCTGCGCGATCTCCATGTATCCTGCTTGAGGCTCATGAAACGAATCCTCACCGCCGTTGTGTTGATTGCCGGAATCTTCTCCGTCATCTTCCTGGGTCAGCTTTGGATGCTGACGCTGGTCGCGTGCGTAATCGCCGAACTGGCGGCCTACGAGTACCTTAAGCTGGCTCATTCCGGCGGCGCACGGATTCCTGTTTGGTGGATGGCTGCGGCGACGGCCCTTCTGTTTCTCTTCACGCTACCGGGATATCACAACGAAGCCGAACTTCCAGCATTGAGTCTCGCTGCCCTCGTGCTGCTGGCCTGGACGGGGTTCCGTGACCCGCTTGACCGGGTGCTGCCCGACGCAGCAATCGGTCTCTTCGGCCTGGTTTATATCGCATATCCGCTGACGCTGGTTCCGATGATCTGGAGTCGCGACGACGGAAAACCCCTGCTGCTCTTTTTGATGGTGTGCGTGTGGGTGGGCGACTCCGCCGCGCTCTATGTGGGGCGTCCCTTCGGTCGGCACAAGCTCTCTCGGCTCAGCCCAAACAAATCATGGGAGGGCTCGATCGCCTCGATTGCAGGCAGCGTCCTTGCAGGTCTCGGCGTGGTCTACCTGGGTCAGGCGCTCTCGGCACGCGGCAATACAGTACTTCACATTTTGCAACCTGTATGGCAATCGGTGGTGCTCGCAATCATCATCAATGTGGCTGCGCAGTTGGGCGACCTGTTGGAGTCAGCGATCAAGCGCGGCGCAGGCGTCAAGGATTCGGGCACGATGCTGCCGGGTCACGGCGGCATCCTCGATCGCATTGACGCGCTTTTGATTGCCACGCCAGTGCTGTGGTGCGTACTGCTGCTGAAGGATGCATTTGGACTGGGCCGCTTTTAAATAAATTCCGCATTGCTAGAATTGAATTGCGATGCGATACCAGCTTGAAGACGCGTACGGACGGCCTTGGACCGCCTCGGCGAGTCTGGGCTGGCTGACGTTGCTCGCAGTGCTGACTTGCGGCATCGCTGCACCGCTGCTTGGGATCTACCTTTCGCTCTGGATTAGGCGGAAGGGGCGATCGGTATGGCCGCTGGTGTGCTTTTCGCTGCCATTTGCGTGGTTTGTGGTGACCTTCCCGCTGGGAAGAATCATTCCCCCTTCACTAAGCCTGGTTGACCTGGAAAGCTTCATTGGGGTGTTGTGGATTGCCGGCGCGTTTTCATTGCGCTACGAAATACGACGCTACTACAGGGATAAAGAGGGGTGGGAGATCGAAATCGGTCCATTCTTCACCTTCCTTTTCTCGGTGATATACATCAACTACTGCCTCAACCCGGTCACTTTTCGGGAGCGAGGCGTTACGACTACCCTCAATCTGCGTAAGTAAACAAGCGCAATAGTCTGAGAAAATGGGATAGTGAAAAAGCTCGCCATCCTGGGCTCGACCGGCTCCATCGGCCAGAGCACACTCTCCATCTGTGAATCCTTTCCGGATCGCTACAAAGTCCTCTCTTTGGCTGCGGGCCATAATCTGGACGAGGCGTTTGCCCAATGTCTTCGATGGAAGCCCAGGGTTGTCTCGCTTGCGACCGAGGAACTGGCGGCAACGCTTACTCAACGACTTCGCGAAGCAGGGTTGAAGAGCATAGAAGTCGTCTACGGAACCGCTGGGACGGTTCGCGTTGCAACGCTGCCTGAGGTAGACTTCGTCGTTTCCGCGATTGTCGGGGTGGCCGGACTCGAGGCAACCTATGCGGCAGTATGCGCGGGCAAGACTATTGGCCTAGCCAATAAGGAGTGCATGGTCGCTGCGGGAGAATTGATCTTAAAGGCAGCGCGCCAGCACGACGTCGCACTGCTGCCTATCGACTCGGAGCACAACGCTGTCCATCAATGCATGCGCGGCGGCAAAGCCTCCGAGGTCAAGCAGGTATGGTTAACTGCCTCTGGCGGTCCTTTTCGCTCGACCGCGCTCGCCGAATTTGACTATATAACGCCCGCGCAGGCGCTGAAGCACCCAACCTGGGTGATGGGCCAGCGGATCACGATCGACTCCGCGACCATGATGAATAAGGGCTTCGAGATCATCGAGGCCTGCCGGCTTTTCAATCTGCCGCCTGCAAAGGTGCGGGTGACGATTCATCCCCAGTCGACGGTGCACTCTTTCGTGGAGTTTATCGATGGCTCAATCCTGGCGCAGATCTCGGTCACTGACATGCGCCTGCCAATTCTGTATGCGCTCGCCTATCCCGATCGCCCAGCCGCCCCCCAACTCTCGTTCGACCTCGCCGCGCTGAGCCAATTGGACTTCGGCCCACCAGACCTCATCCGCTTCCCTTGCCTGCGCCTCGCCTATGGAGCCGCCGAATCCGGCCCGGCCGCGTGCATCGCCCTCAACGCCGCCGATGAGATTGCTGTCGCCGCATTCCTCGAAGGTCGCATTCCCTTCCTGGGTATCCCGCGTACAATCGAAGAGGTGTTGGCCAAAACGTCTTCCCGTGTTCCTACGTCTATCAAGGACGTGCTTGCAGCGGATGAAGCGGCAAGGGAATGCGCGCGCAGTGTGATCGGCCGGGGGGCGCCCTCCGTCAGCGCATGATCCGAATTTGCAATCGGCAACACCAGAGGACCTCTACCCTTCTATGACCACCATCCTTCAACTCCTCCTCGTGCTCGGCCTGATGGTACTCGTGCACGAGTTCGGCCACTTCATCGTTGCCAAGTGGTGCGGCGTCCGCATCGAGACCTTTGCCATCGGCTTCGGTAAGCGCGTCGTCGGCTTTCGTCGCGGCGGAACCGACTATCAGATCAACATCCTGCCGCTCGGCGGATACGTGAAGATGGCCGGCGAGATCCCCGGAGAAGAGGTCAGCAACGATCCCGGCGAACTAAACAACCACCCGCGCTGGCAGCGCATGTTGATCGCTGTCGCAGGTCCGGTCGCCAACTTCGTGCTTGCCTTCGGCCTGATGGTCGCCGTATGCATGACGCACTACGAGGTCAACCAGTACGAGTCGGGGCCGTCCGTTACCGACTATATTTCTCCAGGAAGCCCAATCGCCGCGACCGGTATCCACACCGGCGACACCATCGTCGCCTTCGACGGGATCGAAAGCCCTAATTGGGACGACGTGGTCAACCACGCCGCATTGAATCTGAATCGCAGCGTTCCACTCTCCTACGCTCACGACGGCGAACGCGTGAACACCACGTTTCTTGTCTCCACAAAGGCAAACTCACCCGACCAGTTCGATCCGTTTTCTCTGGGATTTGTGCCGAAGATGCAACTCACGCCGGTAACAGTTTCGGCGCTGGTGGCGGGTACACCGGCGGAACGAGCGGGCCTTAAACCAGGGGATGAGATCGTCACAATCGACACGCTGGCCGTACACTCCGTCCCGGCGCTGCTGGCCTACATGCAGGACAAGAAGGGTAAGCTGTCCATTCTTAACGTGCTGCGCAAAGGCGAGAATATGGCCATCGCCATCACGCCGGAGCTAAGCGATTCGGGCGACGGCAGCAAGGCGTACCGCCTCGGATTCCAATACGTTCCGCCCCCAGTTACGGTGGAGCGTCTGTCCCTCGCCAAGTCGGCCAAGATCGCCTGGACGTTCAATAAAAAAAGCTCGCGGCTGATCGTGGATGTGCTCAAGGGAATGTTCCAGCGGCACATCTCGGTCAAAAGTCTCTCTGGCCCCATTGGTATCGCTCAGGTCGTCCACCAAGCCGCCGAGATGAAGGGATGGATGCCGCTGGTCCAGACCATGGCGGGCATCTCCATCAACCTTGGCATGTTCAACCTGCTGCCGTTCCCCATCCTCGACGGCGGGATGATCTTCCTGCTGCTGATCGAGAGCGCCTTCCGCAAGGATCTTCCCATGCCCATCAAAGAACGCATCTACCAGGTCGCGTTCGTCTGCATCCTTCTGTTTGCCGCGATGGTCATCTTCAACGACATCACCAAGCTACCGTTCTTCATCAAAATGAAATCCTGATGCGGATAGCCTCCTCCGAATCCTCCAAGGCCCACTGATCCTAAAAGCCCTCATTCTGAACATGCACCCAACACCGTCATTCTGTACTGCACCCCAACGCCGTCATTCTGTAATCAGTTTCATCGAGTACAGAATCTCCGTCGTTTCTCTTGGGACCGGACACAAAAGCCGGTCGAACGCTGTCAAGCCCCCAAACCGTGCAAAACTCGCCAACTTGTTCATTACACTAGACGAAATAGTGCAAAATAGTTGGCCTAACAGTTAGGGTCAATCCTGTATCGTTAAGACAGTAAGCATCAGAAAGCCCGACGATATTCGTCGGGCTTTGTTGCGACACCAGCAGCCGTATCAAGGAAACTTGACTCCGGACTCTTCTGCTTTGTTATGAATACTTTAGTACTAAATGGGGCGGGGGGGGCGATTAGTACCCAAGATGTCAGCTACCAGCCCGCCGCAGCTCCTCAGCAATCTCTTCTGCGGCTTTTCGCGCGTCGTCTTCACTATCTGGCGGGAAGCTTACTGCACCGACCCGGGCGTGGCCGCCGCCGCCATAGCGTTCGCAGATCTCTGCCAGATTAACAAGTTCGGCCACAGGCACCTTGGTCCACGGATTCGTCCCCACAGCGACCTTGGTGCGGAAGCTTGAGCGGCTCAAGCCGACGTTATACGTTGCGGCTGGATTCAGATAGTAAGGAATAAATTTGTTGTAGCCCTCGGTCAGCCGGTCGGTGATGTCAAAGGTGACGACACCGCGATCCAGCTTCGTACGTTTGCGCAGCAGTTCGATCCCGGCCACGTGACGCTCCATCAACGGGCCGAGTTCAGCCTGGATGAAAGGTTGGTCGAGCACCTCCTGAAGGCTCATCTCAGTCAGCAGCGGAATAACGCGCGGCACGAATCCTGGACCTGAACTCTCGATGACCATGGTCAATTTCATCGCGGGCGCGGCCATACCGACCGCTGCTTCAGCGCTCTCATACTTTGCCCCGTCGACGATGTTCGCCCAGTGAATAAGTTCTGCGAGTGGTGCAGTGTCGAAGCCAAACTTTTCGCGTGCCACGTCGGCGATCAGGCTGGTGCAGGAGACGTAAGCAGGATCGTAAAACTTACCACCCTGCGACTTTGTGCGAGTTGCATGCGCCTTTGCCTGCGAATCCAGAAAATCGCGCTGGTCCGCTGGAGTCAGGAAGGCGCTTTGGTGGTGATCGAACCACCACGTCACCTTGGGCGAGGCGTAGTACTTGAAGTCCACGATCGCGTTCTCGCCGTCGACGAACGCCGTCTCATCGAACAGTGAACCCGCGCTGTGCATCAGGCCGGAGTACGAAAAGTCCTTCGCGGTCGCGATGCACTCGCGGTGGAACCGCGTAAACACCGACGCTGAACACGCGCCATCAAAACAATGATCATGATAAAAGACCCGGCACTCCAAGAAGCAAACCCTCCGTCCAGATTCCGTATTCCCGGCTAGACCCGGACTCACGCGCAAGTCTCGGTCGTGCAGTACAAAACTCTAAGCATTGACGGCGCGCGCGGTTGTGTCAAGCAGGCGCGTTGCGCAGCTTACAAACTGGCGTGTCCGCAGTTCGAAAACCAGCGCCCAGCGCCTTCCATATAGACTTTCAATATCTTGAGGTACCTATCTTGCCTGAAACTTCAGAACCCGAGCTCCCGCAGACCGAAGCGCACGTCGCGGAGGTCTGCGACTTGGGAGATCCCGTTATAGCGCCCCCAAGCATAGATCCAAACAACTCTCCACCGTGGCGCTCCACGCTTAGCTCGGTCTTCTTCGGATCGGACGGGCTCCGCGCCGGTTGGGCACTGCTGATCTACCTTGCGCTGTTCTTCGCCCTTAGTTCCGCAACCTCGTTGGTCGTCAACCAAATCCACTCGCACCATGCACAGACTGAAACCCGGTCGCTGCTCAAGCCATCAACGGTCCTCGTTGGTGAGGGCTTGTTGGCAGCGGTCGCCATGCTTTCGACATGGATTATGGCGAAGATTGAGCGCAAGCCGTTTCAGGCATACGGCCTGGCACCAGCGGACTGGCTGCCACGACTGCTGGCGGGCCTTGCCTGGGGCTTCGGCTTTTTATCGCTGCTTGTCTTCGCCCTGCGCTCGATGGGCCTGCTCGTCTTCAACGGCCAGCTGCTTTCCCGTAACGACGCCATCGGTTACGGTGCGCTGTGGTTCGCAAGCTTCCTCGCGGTGGGTTTCTTCGAGGAAACCTTCTTTCGTGGGTATATGCAGGCAACGCTGGCACGTGGATTCAGCGGCGTCTACGGTTGGTTCGGTGCGCCGAACCGTCAGGCATTGGGCTTCTGGAGCTCAGCGGTTCTGCTCTCATTCGGGTTCGGCTTCACCCATAAATCCAACGCGGGCGAGTCTCCCGTCGGGCTGCTCTCCGCAGGATTGGTCGGCGTCGTCTTTTGCCTCAGCCTCTGGCGAACGGGCTCGCTGTGGTGGGCCATCGGGCTCCACGCGGCATGGGACTGGGCACAGTCCTTTCTTTACGGGGTGGCTGACAGCGGCACGATCGTCGCGGGCCGTCTATTTGCGACGCATCCAGTGGGTAGGCCCATTCTCTCCGGCGGCTTGACCGGGCCAGAGGGCAGCATCTTCATAGTGCCGGTCATTCTCTTGATGGTTATAGTCATCGTTGTTACGCTTCCCCGGCGCGCGGCCTCTGTCCTTGCGAGACACCTCCCATAGTCGAACTGCATTAGACTTGCCGTAAGCCATGATGCCCGACGATCCAAAGTACCGCGACGAAACGCCTATCATCGAGCCGATCGATCCGGCCCCACGCAGCCAGCAAGCAGATAACGCACTCCAAGCTGAATCTCTGACGCCCGCCCAACCCGGATCAGGCAACCGGCTCAGGACCGTCGGTTTCGTTTTGCTTGTTCTGGTCGTGCTGGCAGCCATCGGATTCTTCTTCGGACGGCGATACATCGGCAAGATGACGCGCGCCAATCTCCCGTTGGTTGATGGCTCGGTAACGGTTTACGGTCTGAATGCCTCAGTAACGGTGACGCGCGACGCTCGCGGCGTGCCTCACATTCACGCCAGTTCGATGGACGATCTGGTCTTTGCGCAGGGTTACATCACCGCGCTGGATCGTCTGTGGCAGATGGACCTGCTGCGCCGCCACGCCGCCGGCCAACTCGCCGCCATCCTCGGCCGAAGCTTGCTGGAGCACGACCGGCTGCAGCGGACTCTTCAGATCCGCGCCGCGGCAGACCGCGCCCTCACTGCTCTGCCCCCCGATCAAAAGCACTGGCTTGACGTCTATGCGCGAGGAGTGAATATTTCCATCGCTGCCCAGCACGATCACCTGCCGATCGAGTTCCGATTGCTCGGGTACCAGCCCACCTCCTGGACACCACGCGACTCTATCCTGGTGGAACTCGCCATGTTTCAGGACCTCACCATGGGGTTCCCAGTGAAGCTGGGACGCGAGGCACTTGCCGCCCAGCTGCCACCCGAGCTGATCGCTGATCTTTATCCAGTCGGCTCATGGCGCGACCATCCTCCTGGTCAGCCCATCCCGGATGTCACTGCTCCCCAAGTCGACGTTCCCGACATTCCGCTGGATGAGTCGCAATCGAAGCTTCGCCGGCCGACCCGCATCACCACGTCGGCGGCGGATCTGCTTGCACTAAACCAAACCCTCGCACTCTTCCATAATCCGTGCGCCTCGTGCGTCGCTGGTTCGAACGGATGGGCTGTCTCCGGCACTCGCACCGCCTCGGGGAAACCGATGCTCTCGAATGACATGCACCTCACCCTCTCCGTACCCGGCATGTGGTACGAAGCCGACTTGGAAGCTGATAACCCGGGCCCGCTGACCGCATTCCACGTCGCTGGAGTCACACTGCCGGGGGCACCGTTTGTCATCGTCGGACACAATCAACATGTGGCCTGGGGATTTACGAATCTGGGTGCAGATGTGCAAGACCTTTACATCGAGCACACCCGCGGCACACCAACCGGCACCGAATATCAGGTCGCGAGCGATACGTGGCGAGCGGTCCGCTATCAGACAGAAGTCATCCACATCCGTGGCAGTGCTGACGTCACCCTTGATGTGCCGCTCACTCACCACGGCAATTCGGACACGCCCATCATCTCCAGCATCTTTGCGGGCGAGCGCCGCACAGTAAGCTTGCAGTGGACTATTTACGATCCCGCAAATCTCACCGCGCCGTTCTTTGCGGTCAATTCCGCCAGTGACTGGACATCCATGCTGAGCGCATTCTCCAGCTGGGGAGGCCCACCGCAGAATATGATGTACGCCGACGATCAGGGCCACATCGGTTATCACGCTGTCGGCCGCATACCCATCCGCGGAGATGCGAATAGCCCGGGCCCGCTGGTGCCTGTTCCCACCGACGTAGCGGCCCTGGATGCAGCGTCGCACGAGTGGGCAGGCTACATTCCCTTCGACCAGCTTCCCCAGGCGTTCGACCCTGTCGGCGGCATACTCGCTACGGCCAACGCTCGCATCACTCCAGACGGATACCGCTTCCCGATCACACTGAACTGGATGGCGCCCTACCGCACTGAGCGCATTTATAAAGTGCTCGAGGCAAGTGCTGGCAAGGCGGAGAATTCCGGCGTAGGACAAATTTCCGAGGCCTCTGCCGGCGAGACTCTGGCTCCGATTCACCCTCTTACACCTGCGGACATGCTCACGCTGCAGACGGATGTCTTCTCCGAACTCGACCAGGTAATCGCTCAGCGGCTCGCCTACTCGATCGACCATGCTGGCGATCCGTTGAAGGATGACAAAACCCTTCACCAGGCCGCCGACCTGCTGCGTAAGTGGAATGGTAATGTAGATGCCAACAGCGCTGCGCCTGCCATCGTCAACGCAGCGCGCGACGCGTTTTGGCAAATGCTCCTGGTTCCCAAACTTGCTCCGCAATTGGCTCCTCAGGTCGCTCAGGGCGTGGACCTTTCAAAGATGAAGGACCTTACACCGGATTCGGCCAGAACCGCCAACCTGTGGCGACAGTACACGTGGGGTGAACGAGGAAGCGTCGAGGAGCAGATGCTCATGCACACTCCCGCGCGCTGGCTGCCCTCAACTTACGCGAGTTGGGATGACTTCCTCGCCGCCGTGGTTCAGCGCGGCCTGCAAGACTCTCATGCGCCGCACGACCTCAGCACGTGGCAGCAAGGCAAAGCTTCCCCTCTAGACATCGAGCATCCCATCTTTGCGCGGTCGAAATTGATACAACAGCTCATCGGATTGCGTGTGGGTACCGGCCCGCAATCCCAGAGCGGCGACGCCACAACCACGAAGCAGGTCGGCCTTGCCTTCGGGCCATCGGAACGCTTTACCGCTGACCTGAGCGACCCGGACCATACCACGCTCAACATCGTTCTTGGCGAATCCGGCAACCCCGCCAGCCCGTGGTTCATGGACCAGTTCCGGGACTGGCTGCGCGGCACGACCTACCCGCTGCCCTTCAGCCAGGCCGCGATACAGGCTGCCACGACTCATACGCTGACCCTCACTCCGCGATGACACCCTCGCATAGCGAGCGCCGCAGCCTCCTGCTCATCCCGCTGGCGGCGCTGGTCGCGGTCATGCCACTGATCTATCACGGCGACTCCTGCGGTCACGACTTCGACTTCCATCTGCTGAACTGGATGGAAGCTGCACGACAGTTCAGCCACGGCAACCTGCATCCGCATTGGGCTTTTACGCCTGCCTTCAACTCAGGTGAGCCACGCTTCGTCTTCTATCCGCCGCTTTCCTGGGTGCTCGGGGCGCTGCTTGGTCTGCTGCTGACTCATCTCCCCGGAGTGACCGAGGCCGCCGGCTGGAGCGCCACACCAATTGTCTTCACGTGGATTGCCCTCACTCTCTCCGGCCTCACGCTCAATCGCCTTGCACGCACATTCGCGGGTTCGAACGCGGCGCTGCTTGCAGCTACACTCTACCTCGCCAACCCGTACATGCTTTTCACTGCGTATGAGCGCACCGCGTACGCCGAACTTCTCGCTGCGGCGTGGTTTCCACTGCTCCTCCACGCCATCCTTCGCGACCGTGTCACTATCCCGCGCATAGCCCTTCCGATCGCTCTTCTCTGGCTGACCAACGCGCCTGCCGCCGTCATGGGTAGCTATACACTTGCTTTGCTCGCTGCGCTCCGGGTCATCGCTACATACCGCAAGACCAACGCCGCGGGTACCGCTGTTCTCGCATCTGAGGATGGAAATCACCGACCGGCGTCTCCAGTCCAACTTGCCTTCACATCGATCGCTGGCACCGCACTTGGGCTCGCCCTGGCTGCCTTCTACATTGTCCCAGCAGCATACGAGCGCCGCTACGTCCAGATCGCGATGGCCACCATCGCAGGCATGCGCATCGATCAGAACTTCCTCTTCGAAAACACTGGAAACTCATCTGACGCGCTGCTTCACGATCAGGTCCTGCACACCGCTTCTGTCGTCGCGATCCTGCTTCTCGTCGCAACCGCCGTCGCGCTCGCCGCAATACTCTTTCGCAATAAGTCTGGCACTGGGCGTCGCGCGACTGAGCGTGTTGATTCGCGTCGTGGCGTATTTCCTATTCTTCCGCTCGCAATCCTCACCGCCGGCATCGCCTTCCTGCTCACGCCTCTAAGCCTGCCAATCTGGAACCATGCGCCGCAAGCCGCGTTTATCCAATTTCCATGGCGACTCCTGGCAATTTTGGCGCCTATCTTCGCGCTTACGACGGCCGCTGCTTTCAGGCCGCTTTCAGTGAAGTTCACCCGAACTGCAATCGCTTCGGTCGTCATGGCCCTCGTCCTGAGTCATGTTGCCTACCTCCAGTTCCACCAGCCATGCGATCCGGAAGACACAGCGCCGGCACGACTCGCGCTCTTTCACTCCCGCGTAGGCACCGACTCTACGGATGAATACACGCCGACCGAAGCCGACAACGACGCGCTCCGTCCAAATGACCCGCCGTACTGGCTGGCAGCCTTACCCACCGATCCTCCGCCTTCCGCGGAAACCCCGGGCCCAGCGCCTCTGCACTTCACGGTCGCAGCCCCTCGCGCGGAAGACCTCATCCTCAATCTGCGCGACTACCCGGCGTGGCAGATCTCGATCAACGGTTCACCCGATCACAGCCTTGCAACTCGTCCCGACGGCCTGATCGCTGTGGCCATTCCTGCTGGTCCTTCCACTATCGACATACGGTATGCCCATACCCTCGACCAGACGATTGGCGACGCCGCCACCCTTGTCGCATTCACGATGTTCCTGTTTACTCTCCGCTCCCCCAAGGCAAAGCAGACTCGAACCGTAAACTCACTCTAAGTCGCTACCGTCGGCTTGGCCACCAGCGGCGCGAAGGTCAATGTCTCCGGCGAAAAACCCAACAACTCACCGGCGTCAATGTCGAAGTACCACCCATGCAGCGCCATCGTGCCTGCCTCTACGCGCTCCCGTATCCACGGAAACGACAGCAGATTGTCGAGCGACAAAGAGATTGCCCACTGGCCGCATGCTCTCGCCTGCACCGCATCAGGCTCGCCAGCAAGTTCGCGCAGCACTCGCTCACGCGCAGCTTTGGCGATGATCACCCACGTGCCAATAAATTCGTAATGATTCTCCGTGATGCCTTCGCCATCCATCAGCGCGCGAATTCCGCCGCAGCCCGAGTGGCCAAGAATGATAATGTGCTCGACGTTCAGGCTCTTCACCGCAAACTCGATGTCCGCGCGGATTCCCGGCATCTCCGCTCCGTTGCGGTAAGGCGGCACAAGGTTGGCCACATTACGCACGACGAAGATATCTCCAGGCCCAGCGCCCATCAGCATCCCCGGATCGGCACGCGAGTCGCAGCAGGAGATCACCAGCGCACGCGGGCTCTGACCCTGCCGCAATCGCGAATAAACGCTGTCATCACCGGCAAAATATTTCTCCCGAAACCGTTCGAATCCCGCTAGAAACGTCGCAATATCCGCCACTTCGGTCCTCACTCAAACTGCGCTGCAATGCTGTTCCTCCTAGCATCGCATGAACCAGCCGTCTTGTATCTGAACCGCCATACCAGTCCCACATCGCTCCTTCGTGAACCGCCCGGACCCGCAGCCACAGCCCGCGTCATTTATCATCGAAAACGATGGATTCCCCTGTACGATCGCTGCTTGCCTCTGGCGTCACGCTCACTGACGCCAGTTTAGAACGACTTCTGCCTTCGCCTGACACGCTGCCCCATTCCATCCACCGCGCCATGCGCCACAGCGTCTTCGCCGGAGGGAAACGCCTACGCCCGATCCTCTGTATGGAAGCCGCCCGCATGGTTGCCGGAGGCGGCGACTTGCCCGCGGACGTTGCCGACCTTGGCGCTGCGCTAGAGATGCTGCACACCTACTCGCTGATCCACGATGACCTGCCTGCCCTCGACAACGACGATTTGCGCCGAGGACATCCGACGTGCCATGTCGCATTCGGGGAAGCTATTGCCATCCTCGCCGGCGATGCACTCCAGACGCTCGCATTCCAGACCATCGCGCAACTCCCCGTTCCCGCAGTAACGGTGGTCCATATCCTGCGCGAGATCTCGATCGCGGTTGGCACCGGCATCGGCCGCTTCGGCGATATCAACACCGAAATCCCATCCGGCATGATCGGCGGCCAAGTAGTCGACATCGAGTCGGAAGGTGTTCCTCCTACCGCTGATTTGGTGGAAGCAATTCACCGCGCGAAGACGGGCGCCCTCATCACAACGAGCATCGTCGCCGGGGCCCTGTACGGATCGTCGCAACGACCGTTGTCTGATGGATCGCTTGCCCGCATCCGCGAGTTCGGAGAGAAAGCCGGCCTGGCATTCCAAATAGTCGACGACATCCTCGACATGACTCAATCCTCCGAAGAACTCGGTAAGACCGCAGGTAAGGATACCGCCAGCATCAAGGCTACGTGGCCTGCGGTCTACGGTATCGAGCGATCGCGCCAAGATGCGGACGCCCTGATCGCCGACGCGTTTGCCGCAGTCGAACCATTCGGCTCCGCCGCCGACCCGCTCAAATCTCTCGCCCAATACCTAACCACCCGCACCCACTAGTCTCAAAGTTGACGAAAAAACGGGGCGCAATTTTCTCGCACCCCGCCCACTGTCTTTCCGCAACCTGCGCTGCCCTACCAGGGGAAGTAGTGATCCTTCGGAGACACGGGAGGAGCGGGAGGGCCTCCCTCCGCCGCTACCGAGACGCTGCAAGCGCCAGCCAACACTTTTTGCAGCGAGTACAGAGTTAGCCCCGGTGCGGGCGCGAGTACGGCGTCAAGGCGACCACCGCTGACTCCTTCCCGCTATTATTTTTGACCGGAACTCTGTAAGCTCATCGTGCGCAGGGATCACTCCTCATCCACACGCCGCCTGCTCCATCGTTCCGCTTCAAACCGGCTAATCCGCCAAGGAACCAAGCGCGCGCTCCAGCCTGACCCCACGCGAAGCCTTCAGCAGTACCGCATCGCCAGGGCGCAGATTAGCCTTGAGCCATGCACCTGCCTCTTCCGGCGTTGCGACGAAGTGGGTCTCTACTGAAGTGCTGGATGCACCCTCAACCAGCGAAGCGGCTAACCCACGCACGCCGACAACAATGTCCGTGCCTCGCACCGCCATTCGCTGACCGCAGGCTCGATGCAGTGCTTCGCCTTCCGCGCCGAGTTCGAGCATCTCACCGGCCACCACTATATGCCTGCCGTCATCCCGAACCGGCATCGCGAGCAGTGTATCGACCATCGCATCGAGCGCAACAGGATTCGAGTTGTAACTGTCGTTAATTAATGTCGCGCCGTGCCACTCCGAAATCTCGCCCCGCTTGTCGCCCGTACGTAGTTCGCCCACCGCCACCGCACATTCTGCCAGCGTCATGCCGGTGCGCAGTCCCACTGCAATCGCACCCAGCGCGTTGTATACGTTATGACGGCCAAGCATGCGCAGTTGCACGCTCGCCTGGTCCTTTTGCGCAGTCACGGTGAAGACGACGCCCTCCGCGCCGACCTCCGCAATCTGCACCGCGCGAACCGCAGCGCACTCGCCCGTACCGTAAAAGACGGCTCGCTCGCCCATTCCGTCGCCGAACTTCGCGACCCGCTCGTCGTCGCAGTTCAACACCGCAACACCATCTGCCGGCAAAGCCTCAATCAATTCATACTTGGCGCGGGTGATCCCATCAATACCATCGGCGAAGAACTCCAGGTGCACGGGCGCGACGTTGGATACTACGGCCCAATCCGGCTCTGCAATGCGCGCCAACGCGGCGATCTCGCCCCCATGGTTCATCCCCATCTCGATCACGGCAACGTCATGCTCCGCCTCCAGCCGAAGCAGTTGCAAGGGGAGTCCGAAGCCGTTGTTCAGGTTGCCCTGCGACTTGAGCACATTGAACTTCGCGCTAAGTACTTGCGCCACCGCGTCCTTGGTCGTCGTCTTGCCCGCCGAGCCGGTTATGCCGATGACACGCTTGCCCCAACTGCGCCGCACCGCGCGAGCAAGTTGCTGCAGCGCGATCAGCACGCCTTCACCATCATGATCCGGAACGCGCAGCAGCTTGCACGGGTCCATCCCGGCCGGTTCCAACCACCGCATACTCACCACTGCAGCAACCGCGCCATTGGCTAGCGCTGCCTCCACAAAGTCGTGGCCGTCGAACCGCTCGCCACGCACCGCGAAGAAGAGTTCTCCTGCCGCAATGGTGCGCGAGTCAATCGAGTACCCCATCGCCTCCGTGTTGGTGGTGAAGTCACCTTCCGCATGAATCCAATCGGCCACCTGGCCCAGTTTCGACTTCACCAAATCACCTCGTTGCCCAGCATCACCGCAGTTTTTAGCTTCTCGCGTCGCATAACTATTAAAGCTTTTTCAAAATGCTTGCCGCGACCACTACATCGTCGAATGGGACGGTCCGGTCGCGGAGAATCTGTACCTTCTCATGGCCTTTTCCGGCAATCAACACAATATCTCCAGCTCGCGCCGCCCGGATCGCCACAGCGATCGCCGTCGCGCGGTCCGGCTCGACCAAACACTCTGTGGCCGTCTCGCGCACCCCCACCAACGCCTCCTCGATAATCGACATCGGCTCCTCGCTGCGCGGATTGTCGCTGGTCAGGACCACGAGGTCACTTCCCTCGGCAGCAGCCCGGCCCATGCGCGTACGTTTGGTACGGTCTCGATCGCCACCACATCCGAACAGCGTAATCACGCGGCCGCCTCTCGCACTCACCAACTCGCGGCCCAGCGCAATCAGATTGCGCAGCGCATCATCCGTGTGCGCATAATCGACGACCACCGTAAACCCCGCCTCCGCAGATCCGGACACTACCTGAAATCTTCCCGGCACCTGCTTCAGGTCCCTCGCAGCGTCTGCGATCTGATCCCGCGAAAGGCCTCGCCCAAGCGCTGCACAACTCGCCGCCAGAAGGTTCGAAACATTCACCCAACCATAAAGAGGGGATTCAATCTCCACTGTCGCTCCTGGGGTCTTCCATTTGAAACGGGTCCCTCTGGCGCTAAACTCTACGTTTTCCGTCCTGTAGTCCGGTTGAGGACCACAGATGCTCTTTACCCCGAATGTCCAAACCTCGCCGCATGCGTTGGCCGCTTGCTTGATCATTCCTGCGTATCCATCGTCGAGATTGACCACCGCGAGACGTGGTGCCGCCGTTCCTAAACCATTAAACATCTTTCCTTTGGCCGCTGCGTATCGCTCCATCGTCCCGTGATAATCCAGATGGTCCTGCGTAAGATTTGTGAAGATTGCCACATCGACCGGAATGCCCCACACGCGCTCCTGATCCAGCGCATGCGAACTCATCTCCATCACAACTTCAGTCGCGCCCGCCGCAACACCGTCGGCGAAAACCTTCAGCAGATCGGAAGCCTCCGGCGTGGTGTGTTCACTCGCCCGCACCTCATCGCCCACATGCGTCTCGATGGTCCCAATCAACACGCACTTACGCCCCACGCTGCGCAGCATCTGCTCCAACAGATAGGCCGTCGTAGTCTTACCATTCGTTCCCGTAACCGCGCTTATAGCGAGCTTCCGCTCTGGATGCCCAAGCACCGCGGCACTCAACTGCGCCAATGCGCGGCGGCCATGTTCCACGCGTGCTGCGGCAATCGTCGGGTGCTCTCGCCTAAGCCTCTCGTAGGCATCGTGAGAGTCAGTCACGATCGCCACTGCGCCCTGCGCTACGGCCACATCGATATAGCGATTGCCGTCGGTAGTGCCGCCCCGCATAGCGACAAACGCAGCGTCTCGCCGCGCACGGCGCGAGTCGTATTCGATGCAGGCGATCTCTCTCGCAGCACCTGCACTCTCGATCACCGACACTTCTTTCAGCGCCTCAGCCCAATCCATATTTTCGATTCTATGTCCGGCGGCAACTAAAATTGGGGACCGCTAACGCATGAAGCGAACAACCACCTGGGTGCCAACCGGGACCCTGGTCCCTGCTGCAGGGGCCTGTTCGCGAGCGATGCCGCTGCCCACGGGCTCAACGCGCAGACCGAGCGCCGCCGCCGTCTCGACGACCTTGCGTACTCCCACTCCATCAAAAGAGGGCACAGCCACCCGCCGTCCCGCATCGACTACAACCGCGCCATTACCACGCGATAGGGTCTTCGGCGCCGCCACAGGGACGAAGCGGGGCACAGTTCCGTGCGGTTCCGTATCAGGTATCGCCGAACTGATCCGGCCATTCGCCTCGAACGCCGCCACCACCTTCGCCGGCAAAAACGCTAATATGCGCGATGCCGCGACAGGGCCACTTGCAACATGCGCCGAAGCGAGATGAGCAGCCGTTGAATCGGGCGGAAACGCAGAGGTACTTCCGGTCGACGCGGTGCCAACATCTGCCCTAGCGCGCAGGGGATCGTCCGCAGGCAGGTCATTGATCTCGTCGAACATTGCGGTCAGGTCACCCGTGTTCTCGCTTGGGGCGTCGTCTGGCATCGCTGCCGGAGCCGTGGCCAGCAGTTGCTTCTGGGTCTTTAGCTGCTGATCGTGGGGGACACCCAAGTACTCAAGAACCTGCTGCGCAACCAGCTGAAACACCGGGGCCGAAACTGCAGCGCCGTATAGGCTACCCACGGTCGGAGTATCGATGATTACCGCAACCGAGATTGCCGGAGAGCTGACCGGCGCAAATCCCGCGAAGCTCGCTACCAGTTTTGTATGGGAATACGTATGTGTGGCCGGATCGATTTTCTGCGCCGTTCCCGTCTTGCCGCCCGAGCTGTAGCCGTTCAACTGCGCCGCCTTGCCTGTGCCTTCAACGACGATGCCCTGCATCATTGACCGCATCTTGCCCGCCGTAAGCTCTTTGATCACACGGTGCGCGCCATCCGGCAGGTGATCCGGCAATTGGCTGGCCGGGTGGAA
This sequence comes from Granulicella sp., assembly GCA_025357875.1. GTDB lineage: Bacteria > Acidobacteriota > Terriglobia > Terriglobales > Acidobacteriaceae > Edaphobacter. The sequence continues at coordinate 13,534 of JANYLK010000200.1, read as the reverse complement.
CGTCGCGGCCTGAAGCCGGGCGTCCCCCTTCAGCTGATCGGTCGATTGCAGAAGCACATGCGGGGGCATATAAACTCCGCCATTCGCAATTGTGCTGACCATGGTTACAAGTTGGATCGGCGTCACGCCGACCTCTTGTCCAATTGCCATCGAAAGAATGCTGGTCGAGCCCCACTTTCGGGGTGCAGCTAGAAGACCGCGAGTCTCGCTGGGCAGTTCGATGCCCGAGCGATCACCAAATCCGAACCCTTTCATATATTTGTAGAAAGTGTTTGGTCCCATCTTCAACGCCATTTTCGCGGCGCCTACGTCGCTCGAGTGTTCGAGAGCGTACTGCACAGTCACCGCGCCAAAGTGATCGTCCTTGTCGTCATGCAAGGTGCGGCCGAACATCGTCATCGAACCGCCCTGGCAGTCCACAATATCGGTTGGCTCGACACCCGCAGCATCGATGGCGGCTGAGTATGTGACCAGTTTGAAGGTAGAGCCCGGCTCATACACATCGCTCACTGCAAGGTTGGTCAGCGCTCCCGGTTGCATGTGGCGCGAATCATTCGGGTTAAAGCGAGGCGAGATCGCGAGCGCCAGTATCTGTCCCGTGTGCGGATCCTGTACGACCACGGTACCGTGCGACGCCTTCACCTTAGCCATCTGCGCATCCAGAGCACGTTCGGCCATGTGCTGTATGTTTGCGTCGATGCTGAGAACCAGGTTTTCACCCGGCATTGGCTCGTTCTCTACACTCTTCATCACATGTCGCTTGGCATCGACCGCTGTGATCATGTGGCCCGGGGCCCCATGCAGGTCATCGTCGAATTGCCGCTCGAGCCCACCCAGCCCCATATCGTCGGTGCCCACATATCCCAGCACCTGCGCGGCAAGATCGTTGTTCGGATAGAAGCGCTTGAACTCTTTCTGAAAGTAAACTCCCTTTAGATTTAGTTCTCGCACGCGATCCGCGGTCGCAACATCCACCCGCCGCGCCACCCACGCAAAGCTCCTCGAATCGTTGAATCGCGCCAGCAACCTTTGCTGTGATGTTGACTCGTCGCCAGCGTCAGTATGCACCACCTGTGCAAGCATCTCCGCGGTGTTCGCCTTGTTCGCACCCAACTCAGTTGGAACCGCGAAGATCGAATCGACCTGCACGGTCATCGCCAGCTCACGCAGGTTGCGGTCGTAAAGCACACCGCGCTGCGGAGCCACCTCAAACGCACTATGCTGTTGACGTTCGGCCTTATCCGTCCACTCCGAATGGCGAATCACCTGCAGCCACACCAGCCGACAGCCGATCAGTCCGGCCCACGCGCAAAACAGGATCGCTATCCAAGCAAAACGAATTCTGCGTACTGGGGCGGTCAATGTGCTGCGTGATGTCTGGCGTGAGGCTCGATTCATGAAGGAGTTCCAAGTGGTAAGTTGTCGGTCCAACATCAGCAGCATGACAACTTCCGTCTGCGAACTGAACCTAGTTGACCGGAAGTGACGGCGTTGACGCCTGCGCAAGAACCGGACCATTGGTGCCGGAACCATCGGGGCGCACAACCTGACCCGGTTGGGGCGCGTCAAGACCAAGCTGCCTGGCAATCTGGTCGATGCGACCGGGATCACTCAACTGGGCTTCAGTCAGACGGAGCTGGCGATTCTGCTCCTGCATCTCGGCGACCTGATGCTTCTGCGTTTCGACCTGATAGCCAACTTCAATCGCAGAAAAATGCTGCCAGACATAAACCATCACCAGCACGAACAAGATACTCATGGTCGCGGTGAACGTGCGCATCTCGCGCCTGCGCTCGGGATCGTCAGCTTTGACAATGCGGGTATTGTCGATGTGCTTCGCGAAGAAGACCTCAGGTGTCGGTCCGCGGCGAGCGCGCCTCTGCAACTCAAACAACTCACGGTTGCGCTGAGCGCGAGCCTGCGAAGGATGGCTTGCGCTTGCCGCCTTCGTTCCCGTTTCCGCCCCCATTCCAATCCCGAAGATCGTTCCCTGCCCTGCCATCGGTATCGTCGCCATCGCCCCTCCTTTTATTGCTATCTTCTGTACTTGTTCCCTGGTTCCTGTTCTCTGTTTCCTGCTGCTAATCTCTCTGCCGCCCGAAGCTTTGCGCTTCTCGATCGCGGGTTCCGCATCTGTTCCTGCTCTTCCGCAACCACTGGCTTCTTCGTCAAAACCTCATAAATTCCATCGCGGCCGGCATCGCGGAATGCATCCTTTACCTGCCTGTCCTCCAGCGAGTGGAAGCTGATCAGTACCAGCCTTCCTCCCGGTTTCAACAGAGATGGCGCGCTCATAAGCAGCGACCGGATCTCTCCCAACTCGTTATTCACTCGAATTCGAAGGGCTTGAAAAGTTCGCGTCGCCGGATGAATCTTGTCGCCTTTCATTGATGGGGCCGCGGCCGATATCACTCCAGCCAATTCCGCTGTCGTCGATATCGGCCGGGCCCTAACAATGGCTCTGGCGATTCTCCGCGACCTCCTTTCCTCTCCGAATTCGTAAATCAGGTCGGCGAGTTGGTTCTCGTCTTCCTGATTTACCACTTGCCCGGCCGTCTCCCCGTTACGCGTATCCATCCGCATATCAAGCGGTCCTTCCGACCGGAAACTGAATCCTCTGTGCGCCTCATCCAACTGCAGGCTGCTTACTCCGAAGTCCGCCAACAAACCATCCAGGCTTCCCGGCTCGATCACGTTGGCCGCTTCCGAAAAGGCTCGCGGCTCAAAGATCACCTCGGGCATCTCGCTGCCAATCTCCGCCCTGACTTCTTCCATCCGGGCCTTCGCCAACTCCATCGCCTCCGGATCGCGATCGAAGCAGATCAACCTGCCCTTCGCGCCCAGCCTCTTCGCTATCTCTGCGGAGTGGCCGCCTAGCCCAACGGTCGCATCTACGATCACGCCGCCAGGCCGCACATTGAGGAACTGCAAAACATCATCTAAAAGAACTGGCACATGCTGCGGCTTATTCATGCTCCGCCTTTGTGCTGCCCCTGGGGGCCGTACAGGAGTCCATCAACCCTTCAATGCCCTTGTCTTTTCGGCTACTGCCGCCTTGGTCGAGCGCGATACTGCAACAAACCCATCTGGCCCCGTCAGGTCCGTCTTGAACAATTCGAGGTTGTTGACCTCAAGAATGGTTTGCATCCCCAGCACGTTCACATCACCGGTCAATTTCGCCGACTGGCGAATCACCGGCGGCAGTAAAACCCTTCCCTGCGAATCCATCTCCACCGTCTGGCCGTAATAACTGGTTACTTTGAGAAATATCTCCCGATCCGGGTCCGTCTCCTCCAATTGCACGATCTTGGCCTCGTACGCCTCCCATACCTTCATAGGCCACAACTGAGCGCTTCTACCATCCTGACTGGTGATGTAAAACACCGGCCCGTGATCCTCATCCACCAGGCGCTTGAACTCGGCCGGCAGCTTCAGCCGGAACTTCTCGTCCACTCGTGTCTGGTGATTGCCTCGAAACATTCCAACCTCAGCAGCCCGAACCACTCTTGACAGCCCGGAAACGACACAATTGAAGGTAAAGTAGGCTCAGTTATGTGTTTTATTCCGCCTCACTCCACTTTATGCCACTTTGTTCCACCTCGTCATCCTGACTGAGGAAATAAGGGATGGCAAGCACTAAATTGGGAAAAACTTTATATTTTCTGAGGATGCCTGTGGAAAACCCTACGGGTAGAGCACCGGAATCAATTTGCGCTATAGGGAGTGTTTAGTGGGATGGTTCAGCCCTGTCGAGCCTCTTGCCGATCGACTAAAGATTTGTTAGGCGAAATAAAGGCGAAACTGCATGCCTACCTGAAAAGATTTACCGACCTAACATCATTTTCGCAGCGCGGGAACGCCGCAGATTCCATACGAGATAGGCAAGCACCGTCAGATTCCCAAGCAACAGGCAGACCCGAATCCAGTCTGCATGTTTCGCGATCTCATAGATTTCCCACGGCAGAAAGATCGTTGTTGCCCCTACAGTCAGGTACTCCGCCCAAACTTTCTCCATTACCAGTCCTACGCCCTCGACAACCCGAAGTCCGGCATAGAAGAACGTGAATATGCCGATCTGCTTCAACCGGCGTGCCGTAACATCGTCCAGGTGGTCCAGCACCCAAATCATCAGGCGGCCTCCCAGATCCAGCTTCAGCCTCTCTGCGAGACGCAAGGCTGTATTTCCAAGGTCTCGGTGGATGAAATGAATCACCCCAATGCCTACGAGGAGAAAGAAGACCGCCTCAACTAGTTTCACCACGCCGATCGCCATCAGGCCCCTGTCGTGGTGCCCTGCGGCGTGGCCCTTTACCTTTGCCATGCCGCTTTCTTCCATCTGAATTCCACTCCCCATACAACCCGGTCCAGCTTCCATGAGACAAGGTACCTACCCAGTTGACGAGGGCTGCGCGTGAATGTCAACGTACTCAATTCTGGCAGTCTTTTTGACTGGGTCAACAAGCTCAGGTTCTGTCTCCGACCCTGCCCACATCCCGTTCTTATAGTCGACGCAGGTCGACTCAGAACACATCGGATAGGAGAGGTGCAATCCAGTCAACACGGCCTCACGTAAATGATAGTGAGCGCTCTGCACAGCAATAGGTTCTTAGCAAAATTGAAAGGGACGAACATCATGAAGAAGACATTCCTCGCATCCTTGGCCGCAGCAGCCCTGGCCCTAACCACATTCACCGCAACTGCCCAGATGAAAATGAAGGACCCCATGGTCGGTGGCGCGGCAATGTACCCAACGAAGACCATCGTCGAGAACGCCGCTAACTCGCCGATTCACACCACTCTGGTTGCTGCAGTCAAGGCAGCTGGCCTCGTTGATACACTTAACTCGGCTGGCCCCTTCACCGTCTTCGCGCCCACCAATGATGCCTTCGCCAAGCTCCCTGCCGGCACCGTCGACACCCTTCTAAAGCCTGAAAGCAAGGATACCCTCACCAAGATTCTGACCTACCATGTTGTGTCGGGCAAACTCAGCGCCAAGGACATCGCAGCTGGTATCAAGGCAGGCCACGGCAAGTATGAGATGACCACCGTTCAGGGTGGCAAGCTTACTGCAAGCATGAAGGGCAAGAAGATCGTGCTTACTGACGAAAAGGGTGGCATGTCCACCATCACCACCGCCAACGTTTTCCAATCCAACGGTGTCATCCATGTCATCGACACCGTGCTGATGCCGAGCTAACCCGCTCCCTCCCCAGCGCAGACCGGCAAGGCGTCTCATACGAGGCGCCTTGCCTTTTTATCGGCTACCCTCGTTGAACTTGATCGACAAAGGAACCCATGCGCTTCTCATATCACACCGAACAGCAGCTGCCCTATCCGGTCGAGCAAGTGTTCGCCTTCTTCGCCGACCCGGATAACCTTCCTTTACTCATGCCCGCTTGGCAGTACGCGCGCATCGAGCAGCAGTCGCTGGTTCCGCCGCCAATCCAATCGAACCCATCCGCTCCGCAAATTCGTGCATCCGGCGTCGGCTCGCATGTCACCCTTAGTTTCCGGCCCTTCCCCTTCTCGCCCTTTCGCCTCCATTGGCAGGCAGAAATCTCCGAGTTCGTTTGGAACGAACACTTCTGTGACGCCCAACTCCGTGGCCCCTTTGCCTACTGGAACCACTGCCACTACATACGTCAAGTCAATGAATCAGGCATGGATGCGACCTTGATTGCGGACAATGTTGAGTACGAGCTTCCGTTTGGCATTGCTGGCCAAATTGCGCATCGGCTCTTTATTCGTCGCCAGATCGAACGTACGTTCGCCTACCGGCAAGTCCAACTCGCGCGCATCCTCGGATTAATTCGGCCCACGCCTCAGCCAGTTGTGCGTTGAACCAGCGGGCGCAATTGTTCTAGCGTAACGCCAGGCGCCGGCTTTCCATAGCCGCCAGATAGGGCCGTGCCTTCTCCAGCGCTGCCTCTGCCGTCAGCCCATACTTCTCCCGCAGCGCTTCCACCTTGCCATGCTCGATGAACGCGTCCGGCCAGCCCACCCGCACCGTCGGCACAGACAATTCCAGTTCGTTCAGCGTCTCCAACACCGCGGAGCCAAATCCTCCCGCCAGCACGTGGTCTTCCAGCGTCACAAGGAGACCGCAATTCCGCCCATATTCAGCAACACAGGCGCGATCGATCGGCTTCGCAAATCGCGGGTTGATCACCGCCGCAGAGAAGCCTTCGCGCTCCAGCATTGTCGCCAGCCGCATCGCCTCGGGAAGCATCGCGCCCAGCCCAAAGATTGCAATGTCATGGCCATCCTTCACCACTTCAGCCACACCAATCGGCAGCGCTATCGCCTGCTCCTTCAACTTCGTGCCCGGACCGACACCCCGAGGATAACGTATCGCCGAAGGCCCTTCGTGCAACATAGCGGTGTACATCATGTCCGCAAGTTCGTCCTCATCTTTCGGAACCATGTGGACGATGTGCGGCACACTGCGCAGATAACTGATGTCGAAGAGGCCGTGATGCGTCGGACCATCGTCACCTGACAAGCCGCCCCGGTCCATGCAGAAGACGACCGGCAAATTCTGGAGGCAGACGTCATGCACAATCTGATCGAACGCTCTCTGCAGAAATGTCGAATAAATCGCACAAAATGGTTTGTACCCCTTGGTCGCCATGCCCGCGGCGAAGATGACCGCATGCTCTTCCGCGATACCAACGTCGAAGTATCGCGTCGGATGTTTTGGGCGGAACAGGTCCAGCGCCGTGCCGTTCGGCATCGCGGCCGTAATCGCCACAACCTTGTCATTGCCATCGGCCAGTTTTGACAGGCTCTCCGCGAAAATCTCCGAATAAGTTTTCTGTCCTGCCGCCTTGGTCTCACCTGTCTCCGGATCGTACGGCCCCAATCCATGAAACTTTTTCTGCTTCTCCAGCGCTGGCTGAAACCCACGGCCCTTTTGCGTAATTACGTGCAGCACCACAGGCTTATTCTGCTGCTTAAGAAATTTGAAAGTCTCGATCAGCAATTGCAGATTGTGCCCATCTACGGGACCGTAGTAACTCAGCCCAAACTCTTCGAACAGCATGCCCGGACCAATCAATCCCTTTGCTGCTTCTTCCGCTTTACGCGCCACATGCCGTACAGCTTTGCCGCCAAATCGCTCCAAAAGTCCGGCCGCGCGGTCATGCAGACCTGCGATGGTCGGATTGGTCACAATCTTGTGGAAATATTCCGCGATCGCTCCGACGTTCTTGTCAATCGACCACGCATTGTCGTTCAGGATCACGATCAGACGTTTGGTCTGAGCGGCAATATTGTTCAACGCCTCAAACGAGATGCCGTTGGTGAACGCTGCATCGCCGCACAGCGCGACCACATGCTCCTTACCGCCCGACATATCCCGCGCCACGGCCATGCCCAGCGCCGCACTCAGCGCGGTGCCGGCGTGACCAGCGCCATAGCTGTCATGCTCGCTCTCGGTCCGCAGCATGAAGCCGTTCAGCCCGCCCGGCTGGCGAATCGTTCCAAACTTGTCGTTGCGGCCAGTCAGCATCTTGTGCACGTATGACTGGTGACTGACATCGAAGACGAAGCTATCCCGCGGCGTATCGAAAACGTAGTGCATTGCCAACGTCAACTCGACCACGCCTAGATTCGGACCAATGTGTCCGCCCGTCTTTGAAACTCCGACAATCAACCGTTCGCGAATCTCAGCTGCAAGTTGAGTCAGTTGAGGGATGGTCAACCGCTTCACATCCGCCGGAGACCCGATCTTGCTCAACAATTCTTCCATGCTCCCGCCTGCTTGGCCCCTCGCTCGTTCGATGCACTTCGCATGCGTGGACCCCACAGCATCCAAGTATAACAATCTGCCGATCCCCCAATACTGCGACAGGATCGAACCAAATATTTTCCGCCGGTACCCCACAAAACTGCCGCAATACCGGGAATGCCTCCTTAAGTTACATAAGTAACCGTTACGAATTTGTTCAATGCAAGCCAAATGGGGCTAGGGTTCCCTCGAATCAAGTATCACAAATCAGAAGTTTTCAAAAACCCGGGAGTCTCATGAGAATGTTTTCTGCTTCATTATTATTTGTATCTGCTTCAGTCGTTTTGCCTCTATCGGCCTTTGCTACCCCGATTGGCGTCAATGGCGCCTACGGTTCCGAATGGTCCGGCATCACCCCTCTTGCCATCGCCGGAGGAAGCACCAATAACGGTAACTTCGGATCGCCTGCCGCGAATGGCAACGTCGCGTACAACATCTATACCCGCGACGACGGCAATTATTTCTATGTCCTGCTAACCACGACAGACTCTGCGGGCGGAGCCCTGAACTTCTCCAATCTCTATTTCGACACCATCGCCTCGACTCCGGGCACGGGCTCCAACCTGGGCTTCGAGACCGGAAATAACGACGCATTTATCCCGGGTGACTCCCACCCGGCCACATTGCTGGGCAGCGCCGGATATCTTTTCAATGTTACGGCGGACACTGCCGGCGTCTACGGAAACGAGACTGCCATCTCTAACAGTTTCTTCCTCAACGATCCACTCGGAATGGGCTTCGCCAAGACTCCTGACGGCACATTGGTCTCGCTCCACCTCTCCCAGAGCTTCGGATACGGCGTGGTCGGCGGCTCTGCTAACTTCGCCGCGCCCGTAGAACTTGGCGACGCAATCGTATCCTCCACTGCCGCTGCGACTCCTGAGCCGAGCTCTCTCGCCCTACTCGGCACTGGTCTGCTCGGCGCAGTAGGCCTCATCCGCAGAAGGGTTTTCGCTTAGATTTCACCGCCAAACCACAACATGCTTTCAACTAATTCGGCGCGGGGATGGACCTTTCGGGGTCTCCACCCGCGCCGAAAACTATTTGCCTGGCAAGTTCCCTCGTGTCGCGCCAACCCAATCAGTCGCCTGGAGCCTCTGCAAAAGCCCTGAAGTTACACCTCGTTCCCCGAAAGTACCAGAGCCTAAAGCAGATGCAAGCCCTACGATAGATCAGGTACGATGAACGGCACCTTGGCAAAAAGCGAAGCAACACGCAGTGAAGCCCTGCGTCTCGAGACTCTCGATCGATATCAGGTCCTCGATGCGGCGCCCGACCCTGCCATCGACGACCTCGCCGAACTGGCCGCCAAAATTTGTGGCGCTCAGGTCGCCGGTGTTTCGCTTGCCGGAACCGACCGCATCTTCATCCACGGTCGCTGCGGCATCTCCGAGATCGAGTTGCCGCTCGGTACATTGCCCACCGAACCGCCCTTCCGAACCCACAACGTCTACGAAATCGCAGATACCAGACTTCACCCTGCCTTCGCTCCCGGAGGAGTCTCCCTCTCCGGCCGTACCTTCCGCTTCTATGCCGGAGCTCCACTGATCACCCAGTCTGGAGTGCGCGTCGGCGCGCTATTCGTGCTTGACGGACCTACGCGCAGGCTCACACCGTTTCAAACCCAGTCGCTCACCGTGCTCGGCCGCCAGGCCATGACCTCTATCGAACTCAACTACGCGCTCCGTCAGATGGAGAGTGTCGCCCGCTCTCGCCAGCGCATCGAATCCGCGCTCACTGTGGAGCGTAATTTTGTCTCCACCGTGCTCGATACCGTTGACGCCCTGGTCGCCGTCTTTGATACCGCAGGCCGCATCGTCCGTTTCAACCGTGCCTGCGAGGCCGCCTCCGGATACGACTTCCCTACCCTCGTCGGCCGCTACCTGTGGGACAAGCTCATCCCCCACTCCGATATTCCCGCTGCGATTCAGAACTTCGAGCGCCTCCGCGCGGACGGCTCTCCCGTCGCCTTCGAAAATCAATGGCTGCACCGAGACGGAGGACTCCGCCGCATCGCATGGTCGGCGTCGCCGCTGCTTGACGACCAGGGCCACATTAACTTCATCATCGCTACCGGCATCGATGTAACTGTCCAACGCGGCGCGGAAGATACACTGCGCGAGAGCGAGGCACGATACCGCCAACTCGTCGAAGGCTCGCTCGGCATGGTCTGCACGCACGACCTCAAGGGCGTCATACTCACGGTCAACACTCACGGCGCGCAAAGCATCGGCCGAACCCGCGAAGATATGGCCGGACACCGTCTCGCCGAGTTCATGCCGGACGACCGCCGCCTTGGCTTCGACAAATATCTTAGTGAAATCGTCCGGCGCGGCGAGGTCCAGGGATTACTCTACCTGCGCCACGTCAACGGCGAAGTCCGCGTCGTCGCCTATCGCAACAAGCTGATCGAAGTACCTGGCCGCGATCCTTACGTCCTCGGCTTCGGCGTCGATATCAGCGAACAGGTCCGCGCAGAAGATCAGCTCCGCGCCCTGAGCCGCCAATCTAACTCGGTACTGGAATCCGTGGGCGACGGAATCTACGGCATCGACCTCGATGGCAACTGCACCGTCATCAACCCGGCTGCCTCGCAGATGCTCGGATTTAAACCCGAAGAGGTTCTCGGCCGCAACATGCACGACCTCATCCACCACAGCCACGCAGACGGTACGCCCTACCCCGCCGAGGAGTGTCCCATCCAAAACACACTCACCGACCTCGACACCGTTCGCGTCTCAAACGAGGTGATGTGGCGCAAGGATGGAACCAGCTTCCCGGTCGAGTACGTCGCCCGCCCCCAGATCGAGACCCAGCCCAATGTGGAAGGCGAGGCCCAGCCCGGCTCACCGGAAGCCAAGCTCGGCGGCAAAGCCGTGGGTGTCGTCGTCGCTTTCACCGACACCACAGAACGCCGTGCCCTCGACCGCATGAAGGACGAGTTCATCTCCACCGTTTCGCACGAGCTGCGTACTCCACTCACCTCGCTACGCGCCGCCCTCGGCCTCATCACCGGTGGCTCTCTTGCTGCGCGCCCGGAAAAACTTCGACAAATGCTCGACATCGCCACCGGAAACACCGATCGCCTCGTACGCCTGGTCAACGACATTCTCGAACTCGAACGCATCGGCTCCGGTAAGGCTGAGCTCCACTACACCATGTGCTCTGCCGACGATCTATTCCGCCGCGCCGCCGGACTACAGCAGACCGGAGCATCGAAGGCCCAACTTCGCATCACCTTCAACTCTCAGGGCGTCAATGTGTGGGCCGACCCCGATCGCGTCCTCCAGACCCTCAGCAACCTCATCTCGAACGCGATCAAGTTTTCGCCGGCGGGGACCGAGATCCATCTTCGCTCACGACGGATCGACGCCAACGAAGCCGAGGTCCAGGTCCGCGATCAGGGTCGCGGAATCCCCGAAGACAAGCTCGACACCATCTTCGAGCGCTTCCACCAGGTCGACGCCTCCGACTCCCGCACCATGGGTGGCACCGGCCTGGGCCTCGCCATCTGCCGCAGTATCGTCGCCCAACACGGCGGCCGAATCTGGGCCACAAGTACTTTGGGCAAAGGTTCAACCTTCCACTTCACCCTGCCGACCCGACCCGCCAGCAACCTGCTTTAATCGGCGAGCAGTGCCTCCTACTCATCTCCCTCGCGCAGTTTGGCGAGCACTCCGAAGTCCTCGAGCGTAGTGGTATCGCCCTTCACATCGCCGGTGGTCGCCAGTTCGCGCAACAGCCTGCGCATGATCTTTCCTGAGCGCGTCTTCGGCAGCATCTGTGTAAACCGCAAATCGTCCGGCCGAGCCAGAGCGCCAATCTCCTTCGCCACCCACTGGCGCAATTCCTGGCGCAACGCATCGCTCGGTTCGTAGCCCTCATCGAGAGTGACGAACGCCGAGATCGCCTGTCCCTTCATATCGTCCGGACGCCCAACCACCGCAGCCTCCGCCACCTTCGGATGTGCCACCAGCGCCGACTCAATCTCCATCGTCCCAAGCCGGTGTCCGCTTACATTAATGACATCGTCCACGCGGCCCATCAGCCAGTAATATCCGTCTGCATCCCAACGCGCGCCATCGCCGGTAAAGTAACTTCCCGGAATCTCCGAGAAGTACGCCTGCTGATATCGCTCCGGATCGCCCCAGATCGTCCGCGCCATCGATGGCCACGGCTTGCGCACCACCAGCAGTCCACCCTGCCCCAGCGGCACGGGCTCGCCCTCCTTGGTCACCACCTCGGGAACGATCCCGAAGAATGGCCGCGTCGCCGATCCTGGCTTGGTCGCGACGGCTCCGGGGATCGGAGAGATCATAATCGTGCCCGTCTCCGTTTGCCACCACGTATCGACAATCGGACAGCGCTCCTTGCCGATCTCGCGGTGATACCACATCCACGCCTCGGGATTGATCGGCTCGCCGACCGTTCCCAGCAGACGCAGCGACGCCAGCGAATGTTTGTGTACCCAATCGTCGCCCCACTTGATAAATGCGCGGATCGCCGTCGGGGCCGTGTAGAAGATGCTCACCTTGTGGTCGTCAATAATCTTCCAGAAGCGGTCATTCGCCGGAAAGTTCGGCGCGCCCTCATACATCAGCACCGTAGAGCCATTCTGCAGCGGCCCATACACCACATATGAGTGCCCAGTCACCCATCCGCAATCCGCCGTACACCAGTACACATCGTCCTCGTTTAGATCAAAGACATACTTACTGGTCAGATAGCTCTGCACCGAGTAGCCGCCAGTACTATGCACCAGCCCCTTCGGCTTGCCCGTCGTCCCAGAGGTGTAGAGGATGTAGAGAAGATCTTCGGAGTCCATCCACTCCGCCGCACAGTCGGACTCCGCCTGCGCCATCAACTCATGCCACCACAGGTCGCGTCCCGCCTTCATCCCAGCCGATTGCTTCCCCTCAGGAGCACGTCTGTAGACAACAACATTCTTCACCGTTGGACAACGATCAATCGCCTCGTCCACAATTTCTTTCAGGCGCACCTCGGTCCCACGCCGATAGCTCACGTCCTGCGTCAGCAGTGCAACGCACGCCGAATCGTTGACCCGGTCCACAATCGCCTGCGCCGCGAACCCTCCGAAGATCACAGAATGTACCGCCCCAATCCGCGCACACGCCAGCATCGCAATCGCCAGCTCGGGACACATGCCCATATAGATCGCCACGCGGTCGCCCTTGGACACGCCAAGTCCCTTCAGCACGTTCGCAAAACGTTGGACCTGCGCATGCAATTCTCCGTACGTAATCCGCCTCACCTCACCCGGCTCACCCTCCCAAATTAGCGCGACCTTCTCCCGCCGCGCTCCATTCGCATGACGATCCACGCAGTTGTGGCTCAGGTTCAACTTGCCGCCGGTAAACCACTTCGCATTCCCCATGCTGCCGTCGAGCACCTTCTCCCACGGCACAAACCATTCCAACTCCCCAGCAGCCTCAGCCCAGAAAGCTTCCGGCTCCTCAACGCTGCGCCGGTACATCGTTTCATACTCTTCAAGGCTCTTGATGCGCGCCTTAACCGCGAACTCCGCAGGAGATTGAAACACCCGGTTCTCCCGCAGCAGCGATTCCATATTCGTTCCATCCGACGTTTGCACGCACATCCCCCGTAGTTATTCCTGTCGTTGACTTGATCTGATCAAAACTTTACCGCAGAAAAAAAGGTACGCTAAGCCCGCCGCGATGGGCAAACTTTCCATGCGCGGCCATCCCACTGCTAGACTTGGCCTCA
>JANYLK010000197.1 GCA_025357875.1 Granulicella sp. | reverse complement strand
CAACACCAACATCTCCAGCAATCTCGGCGCGCAGATCGATCCCAAGGATATCGACTACATCGAGGTGCAACGCGGCAGTTATACCTCCGATGTCGGCGACCGCACCAACGGCGTCTTCAACGTCGTTCCCCGCACCGGATTCGAGCGCGATCGTGAGGCCGAATTGGTGGTCAGCGCAGGCAGCTATTTTCAGACGAACGATCAGATTAACTTTGGTGACCATACGGAGAAGTTTGCGTACTACGCGAGCCTGAACGCCAATCGCAGTGACTATGGCCTTTCACCCCCCATCCGCCAAATCTTCCATGACGCCACCAATGGATACGGGGGGTTCGCATCGTTTATCTACAACCGGACGCCGAAGGACCAATTTCGCCTGATTACGCAGCTTCGCAGCGATTCCTTCGAAATCCCCTACGACCCGGATGCGAATAGCTTCGAGAATCAGCAATTCAATTCCAGCGGTCTGCGCGACAGCCAGCACGAGACGGATGGTCTGGCTGCTTTCTCCTGGCTTCATACGTTCAGCGCGTCCACAGTGCTGCAGGTGTCGCCCTTTTATCATCGCAATCGAGCCAACTATCAGCCGAATCCCAATGATGCGCCGATCGCTACAAGGTCCGATCGCACCTCCGACTATGGCGGTGCGCAAGCGTCGATCACAACCGAGATCGCGCGCAACACCGTGCAGGCCGGCTTCTACTCCTTCGGTCAGCACGACAGCTATCTCTTCGGAGCTACCTTCAACGATGGTTCCAACACGCCGAAGTTTTCCGTTCCCGACTCGTCTTCGGGCGCGGTCATCGAAGAATACCTCTCGGATAATTTTCAGCCTACTTCCTGGCTCACCCTCATCGCCGGTCTGCGCGCCACTCACTTTCAGGGACAGCTTACCGAGAACGAGACTGACCCTCGCTTCGGCGTTGCTGTGCGTATCCCGAAGCTCAACTGGGTCTTCCGTGGATTCTACGGTCGCTTCTATCAGCCACCGCCGCTGCTCACCGCGAAGGGGCCGGTGGTGCACTTCGCGCAGGCGAATAACGTTGATTTCCAGGCCCTGCATGGAGAGCGCGACGAAGAGCACCAGATCGGTGTTCAAATTCCGTTGCGCGGATGGCTGCTCGATGTCGACACCTTCAAGACGCGCATCAACAATTTCCTCGACCACTCCAACGTTGGAGACTCCAGCATCTACTATCCGGTGACGGTTGACGGCGCACTCGTTCGCGCCTGGGAACTCACGCTGCGCTCTCCACAGCTATGGCGTCTCGGCCACGCGCATGTCGCCTACTCCAACCAGATCGCCGAGCAGCGCGGCAACATTACCGGCGGTCTGGTCTGCACTCCGATCGGGGACCCGGCCTGCGAAAAGGGCTTTGCCTACACACCCGTCGATCACGATCAGCGCAACACATTGAACGTAGGCTTCAATGCGACGCTGCCGTTTCGCACCATCGCTTCCGCGAACGTCCAGTATGGGTCCGGCTTTCACAATGGGAGACCCGATCCGACCACTCCCTATCCCAATGACTACTTACCGCATAACACTTCCGTCGACGTGTCCCTCGGCAAGAGCTTCGGTGAAAAAATCACCGCATCCGTCACCGCGACCAACGTAGCCAATCGCCGAATCCTGCTGGACAACAGCCTCACGTTTGGAGGCTTTCACTACAACGACCCGCGTGAGATTTATGCAGAGATGCGCTACCGGTTCAAATACTGACCTGCGTGTGGCCCGAGCACAACGACTCGCACTTACTATGCTGCCGATCGTTTGGCGGTTGACAGCGCATGTATACTTCTTGGTCAACACACCACAGGCGGAATCTGGGCGACCCTGTTTTTTGAAGACGCCGACGCGCGGGCCATTTTGGCGACGGGCTTCTTGAAAATAACGTTCGGCTGAAACTCCGGACCTTCAAATGTCGGGATGACTTATCCCGTCTTGTACCGAGGAGGCAATCCATGAGTCTGAATTTTCGAGGAGTAATGTGTCACTGCATCCTTGCTGTGGGAGTTGCGGCAGCACTGGGAACATCTGCGTGCGCTCAAACTGGAAACATCCGCAGCGTAACTTTCTATAACGTCAAGCCGGACCGTGTCGGGGACTTTCAGGCCGAGATCAAGGAATACAACGCGGTGATGACAAAAGGAGGATCGGATCATTATGCCTCGGTCTGGGTTTCGGTGACCGGTCCTCGTGTGTACGCGCTCGCGAGCTATTACAAGACGTGGGCCGAACTCGATGCCGGGCCCGACCCGAAGATGAAGGATCAGGCCGCAGACATAGCGCGAATCAGCGAGCGAATACTCGATTGTACGGAAAGCCGGCGCCGGATCATCGACGAGGTGATTCCGGAGTTGAGCCTGCCGGACAGCGGGAAGATGCCAACTTTGATTCGGGTTTTGACAAGCGAAATCCGCCCCGAGAGATACAACGATTATCTCGCGCTGATAAAGTCCGACATCCTCCCGGCAATCAAGAAGAGCGGAGCAAAAGACTACTCGATCGGTGAAACTCGATACGGCGGCTCCGGCACACAGATCACTTCCGTGCTGGGATTCGACAAATGGGCAGACCTGGACGAAGGCGTTGGGACCCAGAAAGCGCTTGGCAAGGATGGCTATCAGGGTTTACTGGTGAAGGTGAGACCGTTTATCGTCAGCAGCCAGGCAGATGTGTATCGCTTCCAGCCTGATCTAAGCTATCTCCCGCCAGCCACCGCAAAATGAAGATAGAGGAGGCGGGTAGAAGCCGCCTCCTGCCTTCCACCTCTATCTTGGCTGGTGAGTGGTCGCTGCGAACCTCGCGGCGATGGTACTAGATGGCAACCACGACGCCGATCGACGCACCGCAGCTGGAGCAGAAGATTATGCGTGTCATCTCCCCGCCGAACTCCTGATCCTGATGGATGAAGTCTGTGTCTCCACACTGCGTGCAAGTAGGCACCACTGTGTGCGCCGCAGTCTTGGATCTCTCTCTTTGTAGTCGGTGGCTTGCATTACTATGTTCTCCGTCGTCTGCTTGCTACTGGCCAATGGATCCTGATGTCTCTAAAGCCCGTCCCGGTTCAAAGTACCAGCCGCTGTTGGCGCAGCCCATACAACTTTTGGAATGACCATTGAACGTTCAGGTCGGCGCAGTTCCTGAACTCATGCGCGGCGTCACCATGTAGAATTCCGCATGCCGCCGTCATCGCCATCGAGACACCCGGGGATGCAGGATCGTCCTGACATCACCGGTCTCCGCGGACTGGCCGTCTTCCTCGTGGTCCTCTTCCATCTCGGCACCCCGTTGCGTGGAGGCTTCGTCGGGGTCGACGTTTTCTTCGTGATCTCCGGCTACCTGATTACCTCCGTCATCCTCGCCGATCTAGCCGCCGGAACATTTTCCTTCCTCAGCTTTTATGAGCGCCGCATCCGCCGCATTCTCCCTGCGTTTCTTGCAATGCTCATCTTGTCCACTGCGCTCGCGTGGCGGTTCCTGACGCCAGCCGAACTGGAAGCATATGCACGGTCGCAGTTTGCCGCGCTCTTCTCTGTCTCCAACATTTTCTTCCGCGATCAGGCCGGATACTTTGCCTCACCGAGCACGCTGACACCGCTTCTCCACACCTGGTCCTTAGCGGTCGAAGAGCAGTTCTACATCGTCTTTCCCCTGATCATTTTTCTGGTCTACCGCGTCGTCCCTCGCAGGCTGGCGCTGATCCTGTGCATCCTTGCGGCGACGTCTTTTGTAGCCTCGACCATTACTGTCGCATACGATGCAAACCTTGCATTCTTCAATGCTCCGCTGCGCGCATGGGAACTTCTCACCGGCGCCATTCTTGCGCATGGATTTCTGCCAAGAATCCACGGTCTGATCTATCGCAATCTCGCTGCCACCATCGGCATTCTCGGGATCCTCTGGTCGGCGCTGCACTACACCAATGGCAGTCTTTTCCCGGGTCTCGCCGCCCTTGTACCATGCCTTGGAGCCGCGCTGATCATCGCCGCAGGGGAGACCGGCTCATCATTCGTCGGCGCGATCCTGTCGCTGCGTCCTGTCGTTTTTCTCGGACTGATCTCCTACTCCATCTACCTCTGGCACTGGCCTCTGCTCGTCTTCCAGCGCACCGACCAGATGCTCTTCGCGCAAACCGAAATGACGTTCGCTACAAAAGTCATCTTCACACTCGTCGTGATCGTGCTTGCTGCGCTTTCCTGGGCCTTCATCGAGCAGCCTATACGCCGAGGCCGGTTCCGCCCCCCTCCGCGCATCCTGGTCCCAGCCGTCGCTTCAATTGTCTTCCTCGTGGCCGTCACCTCGATCGGGCTGCGCACATCGCACGGCTTTCCCAACCGATTTCCTCTCATCGCGCAGCGTGTGGGGGAATTCACCAACTACGATCGCGGCCCTTCGACCCGCGACGGCCTGTGTTACCTGCAGCCCACTGCCGCCTTTGCGGATTTCCACGCTGATCCCTGCCTGCTGCAGCATCGCGACCGCAAATCCATTCTGCTGGTCGGCGACAGCCATGCCGCGGCTCTCTACCCGGGCCTTCGCCAGGTGTTCCCGAACGATGACATTCTGCAGGCCAACGTCTCGTCGTGCCGCCCATCGACATCCGAGCCCGCCGACAGTCCGCGTATCTGCATCGACCTCAACTCATTCCTGTTCGCCAGCTACCTGCCCACACACCACATCGATACGCTTCTGCTCGCTGCCAAATGGTCTATCAGCGATTTCGGCGCGCTTACCGAAACCATCGAATTTGCTCACGCCCACGGCATCTTCGTCATCCTCATCGGACCGGGCATCGAGTTCGACCAGGGGCTGCCGCGCCTGCTCGCCGTCGCCTTACGCAACGGAAATATCGAGCAGGCAGCCAGTCATCGTGTTCTCGACCCCGAACATCTCGACGCGCTGATGGCTACCCGCGCCCTGACCCAATGGCGCGTGCCTTACATCTCCATCTATCGCGACCTGTGCACCCCCGCGTGCCCACTCTATGCAGCTCCCGAGGTGCCGCTCCTCTTCGACTCACATCACTTCACTACGGCGGGTGCGACTCTGTTGGCGAACGCAATCCTCATCCACCACCAACTGCCTTAGTCATAGCGAAGAATTATCCGTAAGCAGACTTTGCGGGAACTTCGACTTCGACCGTACTCTGAAGTCATGGTGAATTACGTTGCGGAAGAATTACGGCCTTGCTTTTGAAGGATAAGGAAGTATCAAAACGTAGAGTGCGGCGAGGCACCCAAGAGGATTTTGGCTTGTCGCCGAGGGATTTGCGGACGTTGCGCGCACTAAAGGCGCCGGCGCGAATTCAGAAGTTCCTCGACGCGTTGACGTATCAGTACGCGGACACGGCGTGGTCTCCGCAGCGTGCGTTACGCGAGCGCAAGGGGCATTGCCTGGAGGGCGCGCTGCTGGCCGCTGCGGCTCTGCGAATCAACGGCCACCCGCCGCTGTTGATGGATTTGGAGGCGGTGCATGACGACGACCACGTCATCGCACTCTATCGCGAACGTGGTCTG
>JANYLK010000190.1 GCA_025357875.1 Granulicella sp. | reverse complement strand
CCATCAATCACCCATGAAAGCGATCACGCCCATGGACTTGTTGGAGGCAGCAGCCTACGCGCTGGTCAGCGAGCGCTGCCGACCCTCCTACGTTCACGACATCCGCGGCGGCCTGCAGGCGCTGTATGTCGGAGTCGAATTGTTATCGCGCGCGGCTAAGCGCCCCGACAATTCAGCCCTGACGGATAAGGCTGCAAGTCTCTCCAGGGGGGCACTGGCCAAACATGAGGAGTGCTTAGTCGAACTCGTGGATCAGATGACGCCGAGACCGGAAACAGCGGTCCGAGTGAACGTCGGAGTACTGCTCGGCGACATCTTGCGATTCATCCGAAACGACGTCGCGAACAGATCCATTACCTTCGAATTGCAGACGCCGGACGACGTTCTCGTGCTGGCGGAAGCCCATAAGATTCGCCTCTTTCTCCTGGGCCTGAGCATCACGCTCACCGACGGACTAGCCGCCGGCACCAGCGTCCGCGTCACAGTGACGAGATCGAATCTGCATGTGTTGATCGAATACTCGTCCGTCGTGCCCTGCCCGGTGATCCCCACGCTCGACGAGATCTGGGGAAGTCCACACGCCATCGCGTCCCCTCGCGAACTGCTGCTGTCGCTGACGCAGGCTTGGGCGCAATTTAACGGAGGCCGCCTCGATGTGTCGGTCGATGCGGACGATCTTACGGCCGTGCGCGTTTATTACCCCGCGCTAGCGCCCTAAGGACGAGCGTCGGCCGGATGATATCGCCCGAGGCAGCCCGGGCCGGCGGCCCGCCTTTGTGGGCGTAGGAAGTGTCTGACTGGTATCGATGGCCGATCCCCCTAGAAACCCAAGTGTATATGCCTATGCTGTCTTATTTGAATTGAAGACTTTTTCACGAAAGGATATGGGTTATGGGCAATGAAGCGCCGACGGTCGCAGAACTCGATGCCCTTATCACTTTTCTTCAAGCGGACGGCGAACGCCGAAGCAGTTCGGTGGCACGCAAGTTACACGACGAATTGGGCGGCTCTGTGATAGGCGCGATGATGGACGTAGCGTGGATAGAGCAGCACGAGCAGATGCTGCCCGGTGACACGGTCATGCGACTTGCAAGGGTCAACGACGGATTGCGCGGCGCTATCGATCTGACCCGAAAAATCGTGGAGGATCTTCGCCCTACGCTACTCGACTCCATGGGGTTGCTTGCGGCGCTGAGCTGGCAGTTCCGGCTCGGTTGTAAGCGAGCCGCCATCAAGTACACCGAAAACTTCCCCGCATCAGCACCGGAGATGGACGCTGACCGTTTAATCACTGTGTTCCGCATCGCACAGGAACTGTTCAATCTGGCCCTGCAACGCGATTCGATCAGTGCGCTGACCCTGGTGGTGACCGTGAAGGATGGCGCGTTTCGCCTCCAAATGAGGGTAAATGGGAGCCAACCCGTCCAAGCCGAAGGCCACCAGAAGGTATCGGTTACGACGCTATCCATACTGCATCGGGTGCGGCAATTGAAAGGCGACGCCGTCCTTACCTCAATGCCTAAGGCGGGTGCCATTTTTAACGTCACCATACCCCTGGTTTGATTACCCGTAATAACATTAATAAGAATTCTTAACCACCTGATTAAATTACATAACCTATTAGAGGATTAGGATGAATACAGCAACCCATCCGGCTCTTGCAAAAGCCGTGGGCGGTGTAGCCGGCGGTGGTGAGATGGGCGCCCGCATGCGGGCGCTGGACTGGAGCAAGACTCCGCTGGGAACGCGGGGGAGTTGGCCCCAATCCCTCAAGACCATCGTTCGCGTGATGCTCGACTCACGCTATGCGATGCGGATGCTATGGGGACCGGAATTTACGTTCTTCTGCAATGATGACTACCTACCCACCGTGGGCATCAAAGGAAGCTGGGTACTGGGCGCCAGATCGGACAAGGTGTGGGAAGAAATTTGGCCGGATATCGGCCCGCGAATTTCCCGTGTCCTCGAACTCGGACAAGCCACGTGGGATGAGGCCCTGCTGCTTTTTCTCGAGCGCAGCGGCTTCCCGGAGGAAACCTACCACACATTTTCGTATAGCCCCGTTTACAACGGCGATAGTCGGGTCTCAGGA
>JANYLK010000128.1 GCA_025357875.1 Granulicella sp. | reverse complement strand
CAGAACGTCATTGCGAAAAACTCGTACACGCTACCATGCAGATTTTGTTGCCGGTTCGCGAGACAACATCTATTTGGCCGCCCGTAGTACCACCGTACTGCGCGGGATAGACAGTCGAGAGAGCGCGAAACTCAGCGATCGACTCTGAGGATATTTGGACTCGCAAGTCCAGCTTTTGTGATTGGCGCAGGATACCGGTCGCGTCCACACCGTCGAAGGTGACCTTATTGTCGTCGATGGCCCTACCCGCAAAACGGATGGTGAGCTGGTTGCCGCTCCCGGTGTTTATGGCCCCCGGTACAAGAAGCTCAAGCGCGGCCCAGTTACGCCCATTGATAGGAAGGTTCTGCACCTGCATGGAGTCGATGACCCCACCTACAGTGGCATCGTCCTTGTTCATCGTCACCGTGGAGGCGTTCACCACAACGGCCTCGGTGCTGGATGCTAAACCAAGCTGTACGTCCGCCGTGCGCACCTGTCCAACTTCGAGGACAATGTGGTCTACTCGCCTCTTCGCAAAACCGTCCGAGGAGACCGTAAGGTCGCACGATCCCAAAGGCAGCCCCGTGAAGACGTACTCGCCTGCACCTGTCGAGCTAACCGTCTGTTGGAATCCAGTTTGAGGAAAAACAACGGCGACGACAGCATTGGGTACAACTGCACCGGAGGAGTCAGTAACCGTCCCTTTCAGACTGGCGCGGTCGATTTGCCCCAAGGCAGTGGAGATGGCAAGCATTGATGCGAAGAAGAAAAGCGTCAGCTTCCCAGAGGTTGTCGTCATATCGTTACTCCTTCATGGTGCGAGGTCGACGCCTGCGGGCCCGTGGGCTGACTCCACAATGCATAGTGAATGTCGCTGAGCATAGTATATGGTCATACCATTGTCAAGCCCTTCGACGGAAACAATCTTGGAATTTTCTAAGAATTTTGCGGAGCCTACAATCGTTGAAAATGCTGTCGGAACTCCCATCGGCGCAGTAATGGGACGGGGCCGCTCAACCGTATCGCTATGCACGAGCTGCTTTCACATTGCGGGACGAGGGCGCGCGGCCATTCGTTGACGCTATGGGCGACTGGTTTTTGTTCGACGAATTCTTCTTTTCCGTGCGGATGGTCTTTGGTGACCGAGGCATACGCACATCTACTCCCATAGCTAGGGTTGGTGAATCGTTATAAGCCCGGTAGCGCTCGACGGCCAATTGCAGATGGTTTTCCATCGCCTCTTTAGCAGCCTGAGGATCGCGCCGTTTGATAGCTTGAACGATCTTTGAATGCTCCTCGTAGGAGAGCGGGAGAGCGTTGGGCAGAAGAAGGACCCTCGTGAGGACCCGCGCCAGTTGGGAGCGGATCATCGACACGAGGTCACGTAGGACGGCGTTACCAGAGACGTTAGCGAGCTCAATGTGAAACTCAAGATCGAGAGCGCTGAACATTTTCGGGTCGTTCGCGGCTTTCTTGGTGCGGGCGAGGATCTGCTCGAGAGTTTGGATGTCTCCATCGGTCGCGCGGGTGGCGGCGCTGGAAGCGGAGAGACCCTCAAGCGCTTTTCGAACGTCCATTAGGCCGACAATTTCATGTTTTTCGGTAATGAGACGCCACTCCATAACCTTGCCGAGGAACTTGTCGCCGTTCACAGCAACGGATGTGCCTTCGCGGACACCTGCATCCAGCACGCCAACAATCGAGAGACACCGCAGCGCTTCCCGCAGCGAGGACCGGCTAGCGCCGAAGTTGATGCAGAGATCCCTTTCGGTGGGGAGCCGCTGGCCCGGCGCGAGGTCGCCGCTGGCGATCAAATCCATAATCTGTTCTGTTATGTCTTCGCTTATCGATTTCTTCTGGACCTTGCGGAGCTTTGACTCCACAAGAAGATCGCGTCGAAGTTGCGGATTTCTCATTGTGCTGCCATCCTTTCCCGGTACCGCCCTCATCAAGTCTAGCTGCTTAACTGCTCATAACGATCCGAAGGTCACGCAGGTTGTTGCCGGTAGGACCCGTGCATATCGAGTCCCCCAGCGCCTCGAATACGGTGTATGCGTCAAAGCGTGAGAGGCTATGGCTCAGGTCGAGGCCGTACAGTCGAGCGCGCTCGCACGTGGTGGAGTCGACGACGGCGCCGGCGGCAGGGCTGCGTCCGTCGATGCCGTCCGAGCCGGCGCTCAGAACAGCAAAGTCGAGCGATCTGCGACAAAGTTCAGTCGCACACCACAGGGCGAACTGCTGATTGCGGCCGCCACGACCACTGGGGCCTATAACTTGAACCGAGACCTCGCCAACAGAGATCAGACAAAATCTGCGGTGCTGAGTTCGAAGTTGGGTTGCTCGCTCCAAGAGATACCGCGCAGCAGAGATGTAGTCCCATTCGTCACAGGTGTTATCGACGACTGCGTAGAAGCCTACGTCGCTGGCAGCGGCGCAGGCGGCAGCCGCAAGATCGATGCTGGAAAGAACGCCACGCCAGCTGTTGTGAGCGAACGCGGCGTCGTCCGGACTTGGAGTGTCTACGAATGCCGGACTAGCGAAGAAAGCCTCGATGCTGGGCGGGATATCCTCGCGGGCCGCGAGGCCGCGCAGGATGCGGCGACAGTCAGCACGGGTCGAGGCGTCCGGAATGGATGGGCCAGATCCGACCGACGCGGACGCTCCATTGGGGACATCGGAAACGATCAGAGTGCAGACAAATCGGGCGTGACTGGCAACTTGCGCGAGACGGCCGCCTTTAACCGCCGATAGGTGTTTACGCACGATATTCATCTCTTCGATCCCGAGACCTGAGTCGATGAGTTGACCGTAAAACAGAGCGAGATCCTCGATCGAGATGGAAGGCACGATAGGACGCTCAATCATCGAAGAGGTGCCGCCGCTGACAAGGAAAATGACGGCAGTGCGCGCATCAACGCCTTTCAGCTTTCCCAGGATCGTATCGGCTGCGTGCACAGAGCGGAGATCGGGAGTGGGATGCGCTCCTTCGCAGAACAGTGTGTGCTCCCGGATTGGCGACGCGAACGGAGACACGACAACGGCTTCGACACGACAATCCTTCGGCAATGCAAGGCAGAGAGCCTCCAGAGCGCCGAGATACATCTGGTTTGCAGCTTTCCCGAGGGCAATGATGAGGACTTGGTCGAGTTCTTCGATGTTGCACCTGAGGCCTCCCACTCTCAGTTCCTCGCCCACGCAGGAAATCTCTTTTTTAACGGCCGCCCGGACATCCACATCGCACATGACTTGCTTGAAAAGACCGCGCAGCTTCTCGCTCTTATCGGCGGGGGGGTAGGCCGTCTCCGTGTTGTGGCTTGGTAGGGTCATGCGGTGCGAGCCTCGTCTAATCTCGACGTGCGGCGGTCTACCGCCAGCAGTGCTCCGACGCCCAGACTTACGGCGGTTAGTAGTAGGCCCGCCCTGTAGTGGTGCGTGGTCTTGAGGAGCCAGCCGATTGCATAGGGGCTGGCGAATCCGCCGATGTTGCCCACTGAGTTGATCGCGGCCATGGCGGCGGGGGACTCTGCCTTGGCGAGTCGCTGGCTGAGGGATGCCCAGAACACCGGCATCGCCGACAGAATACCCGACGCAGCGATGCACAAGCCGAGCAGGGCCACACGCCAGTCGGCAGCGAGCGCCACGATGCCCATGCCGCCGCCTCCGGCAGCAAGAGCGGTTGCGAGATAGGCGGAGCGGCTGTGTGCCGTATCCGAGCGCTTGCTCCACACCAGCATGCAGACGCCGCCGAAAAGGAAAGGGATGGCCGTCAGCCAGCCAAGGCGGCGGTCAGCTACATTGAGGGCCGATAGGATGCGCGGCACCCAAAACCCAAGCGCGTACAGGCCGACCATGAGCAAGAAATAGACTGTCGCTGGAAGCCCCAACCGTCTGCTCAGCCAATCACGTACCGTGGGCCGGCGTGGAGCACATGTGGACACATCATCGCCGATTTCTTCGCGGACAATTGACTCGAATAACGTTCGCTTCTCTGTGATGGTTAGCCAGCGCACGGTATTAGGACTGGCTGCGAGTACGAATGGGACAGTCAGCCCCACTAAGATAGCCGGCAGTCCTTCAAGCAGAAACAACCACTGCCAACTGCGAAGACCATACCAGCCGCCGAGCGTGAGAATGTAAGTCGATAACGGGGCTCCGATGACGTTCGAGAGGGGAATGGAGAAGGTGAAGAGGGCCATCACGGCGGCACGCGCCGATCCCGGCAACCACAGCGTTAGATACAGAATGATTCCCGGGAAGAACCCCGCTTCGGCGGCTCCAACAAGGAAGCGCACGGCTATATATGAGCGGGGACCCTGTACGAAAGCCATGCTGCAGGAAAGTAGTCCCCATGTGACCATCAATACGGCAATCCACACCCGCGCGCCCACACGGCGGAGCATGAGTGTGCTCGGAACGGCGAAAACCAAATAGCCGACGAAAAAGATGCCTGCGCCCAGGCCAAAAAGGTCGTCAGAAATGCGGAGGTCGCGATTCATCGTGAGCGCCGCAAAGCTGACGTTGACACGGTCGAGGAACGCGATGAAGTAGAGCAGGATAAGGAAGGGAGCGACACGGCGCCGTACCTTAGTGAATAGGGGGGCGAGAGTCTGCGACGACTCTTGGGACCCCAGAGAAATCACAGCACGTGATGGCGGGTTTTCGGTCACCAATGTTTATGTTCCCCATCTGGCAAACTCATCTAAAGGACCGGTTACCGACCGTCCGGCCCGGTGCGTTCGGGTTACTTGTGGCGTTGCGCGCATTAGCTCTGACTCAACGCGCAATTTTCAGAACTGTGAAGGTGCCCGGTCGAGGCGTCCGCCGGGTGTGTGCGATGCCGGGGGTGGGCTTAGGCATGTCGCCAAGCTCCGCGCTCATCGTATACAGATCCCCGGTCTCGGAATCGAGCGCCATGGTCCGCGCGCCGATCATCGTCTTCAACGTCTGAACGGTAGGATATCCGGTTTGGCTGCTGTCAACGATACTCAGGGTGCCGTCCTCATTGGAAGCAAAAACGAGCTTGGTCTTCGGGTCGTACGCCGCAGCATCGGGCTCGTCCCCGATCTGAGCGACACCCAGTGACTTGCCCGTTTTCGCGTCAGTCACGGCCATCGCCTTGCCGTCGCAAACGGAAAATAGCCGATTGCCCTGACGGTCGAACGCCAGCCCGGAAGGAGAGTCACACCCCTTCAAATGCCAATCCGCGGTGATCGTATGAGTCTTGGCGTCCACCCGCACAATCGAATTCTTATTTTCGATATTGACGTAGATGGTGCCAAGGTCGTCAGTCGCGGGAAACTCCGGCTTGCCTGGCATCGCGATGGTGGCGATCGCCTTGCGGCTAGCCACATCGATCACGGTTACGTCGCTACTCGCGTTGTTGAAGGCCCACAGAGTGCCGGTGGAGGCTTCAGCCACCATTCCATCTGGGTTCTTGCC
The DNA here is from genome assembly GCA_025357875.1 of Granulicella sp. Taxonomy (GTDB): domain Bacteria; phylum Acidobacteriota; class Terriglobia; order Terriglobales; family Acidobacteriaceae; genus Edaphobacter. The sequence goes on along the minus strand of JANYLK010000128.1, from coordinate 5,222 downwards.
CGCATCAATGGTCGCCACAATCTTGAGCGTCGCCGGGTCGAACACTACAACATGGTTTGCACCCCCGTCGCTGATGAAACCCGTTTTGCCTTCCTGCAGAATCAGAATGCCGTGGCAGCGCGTGAGGCCCGTAATCGATCCAGAGAGCTGGCCCGTTGCAAGATCTACCACGTCCACCTGCGTCTGGTGCGCCAGGTAAAGCCGGTTCGCATTTGCGTCCACTGTCATGTAGTCCCAGCTACCCTGTCCCCCTATCAATATCCGCTGGGTGATGGAATACCGATTCTGTGCGTTGCCGACGGTGCCTCCAGTGAGGAGAGTTAAGCCGGCGTACAGTACAGCGATGACGTGGAGAACATGCTGCGATAAAAAACCATACATCGAGAACCTCCGGTTAATGCGGCCTTTGTTCTTATAAACGTGAACAGTATATGGTCATACCATAACAGAGGACGATGCGCAATAGGCTGACATCGGAAGACGTGTGTGGGCCAGTACGATATTCGGACGTCGGGAATCGTCCCCTCATCGCAGCATCAAGCGTATATTTTTTTGTTGACAATGGTATGACCATATGTCTAGTCTCCGTCAAACTTTGAAATTGCCGCTAGCGATCACCGGGACGACGAATGGTTTGTCTCCGAAGGGCGCTTCAGGCGAGAAGAAGAACTGTATTCGCTGCGTGGTACCCCCAAACAGCGCAAAACATGAAGGTCAGAGCCCCCGAACGTCGGCCCGCTACGCTGGACGGCGGTCTGCAGCAGATTTAGAACTAACGGCCCGGAAGCTTCAGGATTCAGAACCAGTACAGGAGCGTACTAAATGAACTCTCATCGCCGTCTTCTCGTTGTCGCCGTCTGGGCATGCATCTGCACTGCGGCTGCCCCTGTTTTTGCGCAGGTTGATCGTGCCAACATCGAAGGCACTGTCACAGATTCAACTGGCGCGTTGATTGCAGGAGCCAAAATCACCATCACCTACCCGCAGACGGGTTTCACGCGGACTGCGGTTTCGAGCGACGCTGGGGCGTATGCGCTTCCCGCAGTGCCCATTGGAGACTGCACCCTGTCAGCGACGGCACCAGGATTTTCCCCTACTACGGTTGAAAACCTTCGTCTCACAGTGGGAGAGAGCCGAACCATTAATCTGAAACTGGGTCTAACGGCGAATGACACCGTTACGGTCTCTGGCGCCGAAGCCCCGATTGACAAGGACTCCGCCACAACCGGCGGCCTAATTGGATCCGAGCAGGTTCAGAACTTGCCCATCAATGGCCGCAACTGGGCCGGGTTGATGATGCTCATTCCGGGCGCGATCAATACCGGCAGTGGGAATCAGACCAGTATCCGGTTCGCGGGCCATGGACTGGATGACAACAAGATACTGTTTGACGGCGTCGATGCGACCGGCATCCTTCGTCAATCTCAGAAATCCGATCTACGCATCCAGATTTCGTCGGACTCCATCGCGGAATTCCGAGTCAATTCGGCGATGTACTCGGCTGAGTTTGGAGGGTCGTCTGGCGGCCAGGGAGATGTGGTTTCGCGAAGCGGCTCCAACCAGTTCCATGCTAGCGTGTACGAGTTTCTGCGCAACGACGTGCTGAACGCGCGCGCTCTCTTTTCCACAAGCCAACTGCCTTTTCGGCTGAATCAGTATGGCGCGAGCCTGGGTGGGCCTATCTGGAAGAACAGAACATTTTTCTTCCTTAACTATGAAGCCCTGCGTCAGAAAATCAGCCAGCCACTTGTCGGCTTTGTTCCCAGTGCGTCCTTCATCACCCAGTTGCAGGCAAGCGCGCCTGCGGTCATCCCCCTGCTGGCCGGTTATCCTGCAGGGCAGACGCACACCAGCAATCCAAGTATCGATAACTGGTCGGGTTCGGGCAGTAACTCGCAGAACGAAGACTTCGGTTTGGTTCGCATCGATCACGAATTCACGTCCAAAACCTCAGCGTTCTTCAGGTTCAATCTTGACCAGGGACGGTTGAAGTCGCCCTTGGGAAATAGCAGCGGCTTCCTTCTTGATCGGCTCGCCACAGTGGACGATCCGAAAAACGCCGTGATTTCCTTGCAACACAGTTTCAGTGCGACTCTTCTGAACAGCACCAAGTTTTCGGTCAATCGCACGCCCTTCACCAATCAGCAAGTCAGCCAGATTCCATTCCAGCTTGCCGTCCCTGGATTCACCACTCTCAATAACAATATTTTTCAGTTGCAGAACTCGACCGCCTACAGCGGCGACGACACAGTCAACTGGTCCTTCGGGAAGCACAGCATCAAGGCGGGTGCCGGATTTCGGCGCGTACAAATCAACCTCGGGAACACCGTAGCGACGCAGTTGACGTACACCAGCCTGGCAAATTTTGCGGCAAATAAGATGGACTCCGCCAGTGTGCAGTCGGCAGTCGCCACCGAGGGCGCCCGTAAGACTGAATACGACGGCTTCGCTGAGGATTTGTATAAACTCCGTTCCAATATCACCGTGAGTTTCGGCCTTCGTTACGACTACTTTAGCGTGTTTCATGAGGTTCATGGACGGGCGAAGCCATTTGATCCGGTGACATGCGGAGGCTTCTGTCCGCTGGGTAGCGAGTGGTATTTCCCGGACCGTATAGATCTGGGTCCGCGTCTGGCAGTAACGTGGTCGCCCTCCTTCCTGCACGATTCCACTGTTCTACGGGGAGGTTACGGACTCTATTTCGGAGAAGGCCAACTCGGTGACCTCACTGGGCCGCTGAACAACCTTACTTCGAGCCTGGCTATCACTAGCGCGCAGATCCCGGGTTTAAGCTACCCAATCGATCCGTTCCTGCCACTCGGAGCAACGATCGCTGTCGCACCACGTGGCCTGGCCCGGAATCGTGTCAATCAGCAGGTGAACCAATGGGGCCTCTCCGTAGGGCAGAAGCTGCCGGGGCAGGTTCTCTTAAACATTGGCTATGTCGGCAGCCATGGCGCTCACCTCAATTCGCGTACATATCTCAATGTTCTAGATCCGGTCACCAAGACGAGGCCTCTACCCAATTTCGGTCAAGTCGACTACAAGAAGATGGGGAACAACGCGAACTTTCACGGTCTCTTAACTACGCTCAACCGCTCTTTCTCCTCTGGATTGCTGTTCACTACCACGTACTTGTGGTCTCACTCTACAAATGATGGCTCAACCGGTGGCGGCGAACAGGCCTATCCACAGAATATTGCTTGCCGCGTCTGCGAGCGCGCCAGCAGTGATCAGGACGTAACTTCGTACTTCACCGCAAGTTCTGTGTATGAGCTACCCATTGGGCGCGGTAAAGCGTATTTCAACCACGGCGTCTTAGGAAGGATTTTGACTGGCACACAACTGAGCGGTCTCGCGCTGGCCCGCACCGGGCTTCCGCTGAACGTCACTCTGTCACGCAGCGCATCGACGATTCCCGATGGCAATTCCAGTTCGCCGCAGCGGCCCAACCTTGTCCCTGGAGTTTCGTTGATTCCCCTCCAAGGCCGGTCTCCGCAGCACTGGATTAATCCTGCGGCGTTCACGACTCCTGCCTCCGGCACCTTCGGCAATGCTCCAAGAAATCTCCTGCGCGGACCGGGAACGTGGCAGATGGATATGTCGCTTCAGAAAGAGTTGCTCGGTTTCGATCGGTTTCGCATGGACTTCCGCGGAGAGGCGTTCAACGTCTTCAATCACTCGCAGTATGGATTACCAGCGACGAACTATTCTTCTGGGAACTTCGGCCAGATCACAACCCAGCTCAATACCGGTGCAACGGGCACCGGCACGCAACGCGTGTTTCAGGTAAGCCTCCGATTCACTTACTGATGACCAAGCGACAGAAACATTCAACCACCGCCCCGCGCACCCACCCATGGAGAACATAAATGCCAACCATCTCGCGTCGCGTGTTCCTTCGAACGGGAGCCGCGACTGGATTAGCTTTCCAGTTGCGACTCCACGCGGAGAAGATCGATTCAGGCCTTTTTCCGGTGAACGAGTGTGGTCACTGGGGATTCATCGATCGAAATGGCGTGCTTCGGCTTTCTCCTCGTTATGACGCGGTCCTAGCGTTCGCCAGCGGCCTCGCCGCCGTGAAGGTCGGCAATAAGTGGGGTTACATCAATCGGAGGGGAACCATGGTTCTCGCTCCGCAGTTTGACGAAGCACGGAACTTCTTCTCTGGTATGAGTCCCGTTCGCATGGGCAAGCATTGGGGATATATTCGCCCGGACGGAACGTATGCGTTCCCGATGCGATTCGAACTCGCCCGCAGCTTCCAGGATGACTTGGCTCGCGTGGTTGTTGGCGGTAAGTGGGGCTTCATCGATCCTTCAGGAAACTTTGTAATCAAGCCACTCTATGATGCTGCTGCGGGCTGCAGCGAAGGCCTGGCACCGGTCAAGATGGGGAGCAATTGAGGTTGTTACGGAACTGAGTTGCGGATGACGTATCTGAGGAGGTGGGCTGGTTTTGTAAGCTTGGTCTCGCGGAGTCGGTCGTTTGAGAGCGGCGATTTCATCTCAGGCGGGTGTTAGTGCCTGAGTGAAGCGTGTTGCGCCGAGGATCTTGACGATGCGTTTGAAGTTGTAAGCCATGATGGCGATGCCGATTTCCGTCTGAGCACCTGCTAGGCCTCGCAGCAGCAGGCGAGGATGCCCGAAGATCCGGTATTTGATTGTTCCGAAGGGATGCTCGACCGTGGTCCGTCGCAGCCTCATCGCCGCTGGGGTGGCACGCGCATTCATGCGGTTCAACGCGTCGTCATCGATGGAACGCGAGACGACTCGCCATGCAGACTTCGTGCAGAGGCTTCGGCTCGGGCAGGCTCTACAGTCCTTTACTGCGGCTTCGTAGCGGATCGTGCGCATCGGTAAGTTAAGTTGTTTCCGCGTCAGTGTCTTGCCTTCGGGGCAGAGGAAGGTGTCGCTGTCCGCGCGGTAGGTGAACAGGGAGCGATCGAAGAGGCCGAACGGGTTGACACTGCGCTTGGCCGGTACGTGGGTCACGATGCCGAGCTCTTCGCAACGGCTGGCGTGTTCTCCGTTCGAGTAGCCGGTGTCGGCGACGACGTTCAGGGTCGCCGGCTTGCCCAGTGCTTGTGAAGCGGCCTCGGCCATCGGCAGAAGACAGCGGTGGTCGGCTGCATCGAGTGTGACCGCATGCGTCACGATCAAAGCGTGCTCAGCGTCGACTGCGGTCTGCACGTTATAAGCTGGCGAGATACTTCCGGAGAT
>JANYLK010000061.1 GCA_025357875.1 Granulicella sp. | reverse complement strand
ATCTCCTTGTTCAAATTCGGAATCACAAACGTGGTCTGGAACGTGCCGATGCGGCCGGTCTCATCGTCGCGGGCAAGCACCTTGATGGTGTATTTGCCCGGCAATAAGGTGTAACCGGTAGAGTACTCAATCGGACTTTTGGCCAGTTGCTCGACGCTCTTGTCGCTCAATTTGGCGTCGACGTGATCGCGGATGTTGGTGACTGTCGTTCCGCCGTAGTCGTCCTTGATCTCGCCAACGAAGTCGATCAGCGTATGCTCCGCGCCACCTTTTTTCGCCAGCACCAATTCGTGCCCGGGAATCTTCACCATCAACGGCACAAAGTATTCCGCCTTGTTCAGCTGAAAATAATTGATCTCCAGCGCGATGGTCAGCTCGGTCCAGGGATCGCCCTGCATCAGCGCATCTTCAAGCTGACGATCCTTATCCACGGAGTTGAACTTGCCCCACTCCTTCTCGCCGAAGTATCCCTGCCTGAAGTCGAGACTGGCATCCATCGTAGGCGGATTCACCGTGACCTTGACCTTGCGGAATTTGCCATTCAACGCATGATTGCTGGTGTAGTAGCCGATGATGTAATAGTTCGTCACCGACTTCTGCGCCTGCACAATGCCCAACGTCAGGTCGTTGTAGTCAAGCAGCGCCTTGCCACCGGTATCGCCTGCAAGCGCGTATAACGTGTCCTGCGACTGCTCCCGCCGCGTCGTCACCGCCATGGCCGCGGCGCCCGTATACATCGCCGCTCCGCCCTGCGAGCCGTGCGTCGCATCGCCCATCGGCCCTTCCGCCACCAGCCCGCGCGCGTCCACCGCCCAGATCGAAACGCCTGCCTTGATCGCTGCCTGCTCAGTCGCATGAAGCTGCGCCTGATTATCCAGCCCGCTCAGCGTCATACCGCTGGCAAAGTAGATCAGCTCCTTCTTCTCGCTCAGCCGCTCCAGAGATTGAGCGGCCGTTTGCAGCGCGGCGAGTTGGCGGTCCGTGGTGAAGATGTTGAACTCGCTATCGTCCTGTCCGAATGCTGCGCCGGTGTCGGAGGCCGCATCGTCACCGGAGGAACTGGTGGAATCGCCCTGACCCTCGCCCACGACCATCGTCTCCAGAATGCTCAGCAGGCGGTTGCGATCGTCCGTGAAGTCCTGCAGCACATCCACGGAACCGCCCTCGTAGCGCAGGATCGAGACCAGGTCCGCCGAAGTCATCTGCGTGCGGATAAACTTCTGCGCCGCGATTAGCGCACGCAACTGGTCCGGCTCCGGCATCGACGACATATCGAAGTAGAGCGCAAGCAAACGGCGATCCTTGTATCGAACCTGTCCCGGTGTCTCCGCGGATATCTGCCCACGCGACAGCCGGTTGTAGATCTTGATGTTCTCCGCGCCGGTCGTGGTCGGCTTCAGCGGCTCAGAATTTTCCGGCAGCGTTTGCTGCTCGCAGAAGCTGATCTTTTGCGGCAGGCCGTCTTCCGTAATCGTGAAATCCTTCGCGGTAAGCCCATTGATGGCGTTGCCCTTCTTATCCTTCACCACCACGGTCTCGATGATCAGACGCGTCGTCACCTGGATGGTCGGCGCATCGCTGCCGGTCGGCGACTTGTTCTGCCCATTCAGTTGCGCCTGGGCTGACAATGTTCCAACGCTCATAGCCACCGCGACAGCAATCGCGGCGAGAGCCAGCCGTCCGCGATTGTTAGAACCCGTCGTGCTTAAGGGCGCGCCTTCAGCCGTACCGTAAACGCTGCATACGCACTGCCGCTTTAGCCGCTGAGGTCGCCCAGCCGAGCCCTCCTCTGCGATCTCTACGGCTCTCTCGTACAGCTTCGAGACAAACATTCGCATCCTTCAGAACCTCATCCGCAACTGGACTGACATGCTGCGCATATCTTTGGCTCCCAGCGGAGCGCCAAACGTACGGCTGTTGGCAATCCACGTGGTGTTATAACCGCTGATCACAACGTGGTTCAGCACATTCGACGCGTTCACCTGCGCATCCAGCGTGTAACGATCGTGCAGCCGAAACGTGCGGTTCATCGAAGCGCTCATGCCGAACTGATTCGGTCCGGCGATCGAGTCGCGCCTCGCATTGCCCCACTGCCCCGCGGCAGGCGCCACATACGCCGCCGAATTCAAATAGTAGCCCGGCGTTAGGCCCGTATAAGGCGACCCGACCACGTTCGGCCGAATGGTCCCTGTCACACCTGTGCCGCCAAC
>JANYLK010000033.1 GCA_025357875.1 Granulicella sp. | reverse complement strand
CCCTGCATGGTGATCTTAACGACCTGCTGAGCGCTGGGAAGCACGGTCTCGGGACACCACGGAACGTCGGACTCCGTCTGTTGGCCTACTGAATCGAGGTGCTGCCGGAAGTAGCCCCGGCGATGGACCAGCGATACGGCGACCATCGGGGCCGCGGTGTCCGCTGCCGAACGCAGGGTGTCGCCGGCAAGTACTCCTAGGCCTCCCGAATAGGTTGGAAGAGCGGGAGAAAGCGCGATTTCCATTGAAAAGTAGGCAATCCGGCGCGCGGATAGGTCGAGCGAGTCAACGTCGGTTACGGGAGAGGAGGAAGCGGGGAGGCTCATTCGGAGATAGGTCCTTTATTAATGCTAGAGATTCTCAACGCTCCAGACATCGGAGTGAAGGCGCGAAAGGTCGCCGTCCGCTCGGGGTACAGCCTAAGTTTACCAAAAGGCGAAGTGGACGGACCACGTTTCGCAGTAATCCTTTCGGGCCAGGGTAAGTGCACGTTACGGGGTATTGACCCCAAGGACGGCTGAGGTCGCTGCTTCAAGCCGTCGCCAGATTTCGTCCGACCAGGTTAAGTGCTCTGGCTTCATCATCACGGAGCGGAGGCACGTAACGTGCGCTACATCGCCGGTGTGATCGGGCCAGGTTCCCTCCGGAAAGAACCGGATGGGCAGTTCTGCGAGCGCAAGATACAAGTCCATCTGCCGCGCCTGCCGGAAGATGGACTGCGCCTGCGACGACGACTGTACGACCGTTGTTCCCTTCACGGCCCAGAATATGATGTCGAGCATTGGATCTGTCATAGGCATTTCAAACCGCACATCTGCCGCTAGTCTTTTATGCATTGCGAGTGCTGCTTCGCGTCCCGCCTCCAGCCCGCGCGCGAACTCGCCCCCCACTTCGTATGGCAGCAGCCTCTGGGTCGCCCAGAGGGCTACGGCTGAGGCACCCGCGCGTGAACATTCCAGCGAAATCTGGCCTAGATGAAGATCCTTTGACGTGAAGTAGGTGAACGGAGAGTCATGCTCGTAGAAACGGCCAATACTGGGGTCGCGGAAAAGGACGCAGCCACAGCCGTACGGTTGCAAGCCGTGCTTATGTGGATCGACGACGAGCGAATCGGCGCGGGGAATCGCATCGTAGGCAGCACGCGCCTCGGGCCTGAGATTGCCGGCGAGCGTGAAGTAGCCGCCGTAAGCTGCATCGACATGAATGCGGAAGCCGTACCGTGCCTGCAACTCGAGGATGCGATCCAGCGGATCGACTGCGCCCACGGCCGTGGTGCCTAGCGTTGCGACTACGGTGCCTATGCGGTGAGTTTTGAGGGCCTGTTCCAGTGCGTTGAGGTCCATGCGGCCGGTATTGTCGGTGGGGACAGAGACGAACGGCAGACCGAGCACGCCGGAGATGCGGGTGTGCGTGTAATGGGCCTGGTCGGAGGCTGCGACTGCGAGGCTAGTTCCCTGCTCACGATGCAGTTGGCCGGCGATCCAAAGAGCTTCGAGATTTGCAAACGTGCCGCCGCTGGAAAGATGGCCGAGATGCTTCGGCCAGCCGAACATCTTCGCCAGCGCGGCGACGGCTTCGAACTCCATTGCGGAGCTGGCGCGTCCACCGTCGAGCGCATGGTTATTGGGATTGAGCGACATCGCCAACGTATACGCCGCGCGCGCTATGGGATGCGGTGGCTTCAGCATCTGGCCGGCGTACAGAGGGTGGAAGTAGGGATCGTTGTCGTGCAAGCGCTCGGCCGCCTCGCGCAGGATGATCGCGGCATCTTCTCCGAGGGCAGGCTGCGAACTAGGTGGAAGGCGCGCAAAACCCTGGTCCAGCGTAGCCTGCGCGTCGGCGAAGCGAGCGAGGAATTCTTCCCGTTTAGGGTCCGGTTGAATCATCTGGTGAGAAAGCCTAATTTTAACGCGTATCCGGCAATCCCGGCGACGACAAATGCGGCCGCGGTCCAAGGGCCAGACGACGAAATCCGTTTGCGCAGGGCCTCGATCAGCAGGATCACTCCGAACAACAACGTCATCAGCAGAACGCCGTCCCAGATGAACATACGGGTTCCGTCCGGCGTTACGTTTAACGCGTGTTCGATATGGAACGGTGGCAGAAAGCTGCCGGCAGCAAAGACAATCAAAAATAGAAAGAATTTCAACAACGCGAAAAGGACGCTCTTCATCAACACGGCTCCTTGGATCTGTGGGACGGTTTCATTCGGCCCTTTGATCTTAGAACCTGCCGCGTTGTGTTGCGAGTATATCTCCGCCCGACTCTCGGTCATCGAGCTATGGGATGGCGCCCAGCGCGGCCTGGTCGGCGAGGCGTTTCTCCGTGGCGGCGGCTTCGATCTCGCTGTTGATCTCGCCGCCCAACAAGAGCATCAGCCCACTGAGATAGAACCAGGTCAGCAGGATAATGACAGCTCCGAGGGACCCGTACGTAGCCGAGTAATTGTTGAAGAAGTGCAGGTAGATACGAAGGCCGACCGACGCGACCACCCAGCCGATGATACCGAACGCTGCCCCGGGAGAAAGCCAGCGCCATTGTTTCTGTTTGACGTCGGGAGCCCAGTAGTAGATAAGCGCGAAGAGGAAGGCAAGCAGCCCTGCTGCTGCCAGCCATCCCATGATCCGGATGAAAAGGACTACTGGCACCACAACGACGTGATGCGCGATGTGCATGCTGGCGAGTCGGGCAAGGAAGTCGGCGCCAAGGAGTGCGGCGAGGATTGCTGTGATGAGCAGCGACAGTAGCGTGCTGATGAGGACAGCACCGCCGCGAGCCTTCCAATAAGGCCGAGTCTCCTTGACCTTATAGACAACATTCATGGAATCCTGAATAGCGGAGAACCCAGCCGATGCAGCCCACAGCGCGGCCGCAAGTCCGAAGGTCACCTTTTTTCCATTGGAGGTTGCGGTGATCTGATTGAATGTCTCCAAGACGATCCCGTAGGCGGAGGGCGGTATCACCAAGGCCATGTAGTGGAGCAGGCGATCGTAATTCTCGGAGGCGTGGCGCGCAGCAAGCCCGATGATGGATGAGGCGCTGACGAGGGTCGGAAATAACGCGAAGAGGAACCAATAGCCCAGTTCGGCGGCGCTCCCGAAGAGATTGTCGTTCATCAGCGAGTTCCATGTGCGCTTTGCGATAACGCTGATGTGAACTCCCTGTAGATCCCACAGCGAGTGAAGCGGTCGCCAGGAAACGCGCTCCCGCACCATCTTCTGAAAAGGGTCTAACGGCTTGTCGGACAATTTGGTTACCATGGGCTCGGTGAGCGGCAACAGGCGCTCCTGCAACATCGAAATTTGATCGCATATGCGCTTGGCGTGCTTTGGCCCGAAGGACAACTGCGGATGCGAATCTGACTAGGTAGATGCGCCGGTGCAATGAATTGGTGGCTGGGAGCCGACAGACAGCGCGTTCATCGCTAATTTTCGAAATGGACGAAACGCACTACGATTTCGTGAAGCGGGTCTGCTGTCTCTCGCTGTGGCGTTCGACGGCCAGCTGAATCAGGCGGTCGATCAACTTTTTGTAGGGGAGGCCGCTGGCCTGCCAGAGCTTCGGATACATGGAGATGCTAGTGAAGCCGGGCATGGTGTTGATCTCGTTGAGATAGATGCGCGGAGTCTTTACCTTGCGGCCTTTTGCATCGAACGCAGGTTCCATAAGAAAGTCGACACGCGCTAGACCAGCACAATCGCAGGCACGGAAGGCGGCGAGAGCCATCTCGCGAATCTGCTTCGACTCCGACTTGGTAAGCTTCGCAGGGATGATCGGGATGGAAGGGTCTTCAGGCGACGCTTCGTACTTCGACTCGTAGTCGTAGAACTCCTTGTTGGGGATAATTTCGCCCACGACTGACGCCTCAGGCAAGTCGTTGCCGAGGACACCGACTTCGAGTTCGCGTGGCTTGACGCCGGGACCTCCGACGCCTTGCTCGATGACGAGCTTACGGTCGAAGCTGGCTGCGAGATCGATGGCGGCGGCAAGCTCTCTGCGTGTCTTCACTTTGGAAATGCCGACCGAACTGCCGAGGTTTGCCGGTTTGACAAAGAGCGGATACGACAACGCCTTTTCGATGAGCCGGGTCGCGCGCTTCGGGTCGATGCGCCATTCGCTGCGGAGAAGGGCTACATACGGCGTCTGGGGCAGCTTGGCAGCAGCGAAGAGGCGCTTCATCGCGTCCTTATCCATGGCAGCGGACGAGCCAAGTACGCCGGAGCCTACGTAGGCAATGTCGGCGAGTTCAAAGAGGCCCTGGATGGTTCCATCCTCGCCAAAGGTGCCGTGGAGCACAGGAAAGATCACATTGAGTGAGGCGGCAAGTGGGTTACCGGGCTGGGCGAGATCGGCGCTGGAGCGAATCTGCGATGCGTCCGTTGAGCGCCGTTGCGGGTGGGTCGATGGGATGTTGAGCGGTTCGCCGCTGCGCAGGACTGCGGCCGCGGCGGCAAATTCAGCGTCGGCCTCGAAGATGGCATGTGGCTCGGTTTCCGCGGCTGTGCTTGCGAGGGATGACTTCGCCAGCATGTTGCTGCTGAGCAGGCGATCGGCTTCCATGCCACTGAGCCAGTGGCCTTGCTTGTCTATACCAATGGGAACGACCTCGTAGCGCTTGCGGTCGATGGCCTTGAGGATTGAGGCGCCGGAGAGCAGCGACACTTCATGCTCGCCAGAGCGGCCGCCGTAGAGAATGCCAACACGGAGTTTTTTCTTCATGGTCTGCAATCAAGGATACGGCCAATTGCGCGGTGAGAATGCTGACGAATCGCGGGCGGACCCAGACTGCAATCATTTTGGAGGGCGGGGTCCGAAAGAAAGATGGGATTGGGCGTTTCCCGGACGAGGCAAAAAGCGTCAGACAAAGTTGGTTAAGGGCGGGCCAGCCTGGGAAGGAAGGTGTTCGATGCTGCCAAGCAAGTGGATGATGAATGCGGTAGCGGGACTGGCGATTGTGGGGCTGGCTGCGGGATGCGAGAAAACCCAATCGGCGCCTGCGACTTCACCGGCACCGGCGATGAAGCCAGCTCCGCCGACGCCGATTGACGAAAAGCATGCCGAAATTGGCGGGCCGATGTGGGATCCCGCGTGGGACAAAGTCATTGAACAGGCTCTTCCGCCGGAACTGCTCTCCGCCGAAGTGGACCGCGATGTGCGTCCATTCTGCCCGCGGTTTAGTGCGATCGGCGAGGCGGACAAGCGAGCATTTTGGGCGTATTTTTTCCAGGCGCTGGCGGGCGCTGAGGGCGGTCTGAAGCCGACCGCGCGAGCCCACCATTCGCAGGGTGCGATGCAGGTGAAAGACAAAGTCACGGGAATGCAGGGGCGGACCGAAGGACTGTTGCAACTCGGGTACGAGGACGAGAAGCGCTATGGGTGCGACTTCGATTGGGACGCAGACCGGAAGCTCAAAGCTGATGACCCAGTCAGGACCATCCTGCAGCCTACGAAAAACCTAGAATGCGGCATCAAGATACTCGACCGGGAATTAATTCAGCAACACAAGCCTCTGCTTTCCCGAACAGAATACTGGTCGACGCTCCGGCCTGGCACTTCGAGCTACCGCGTGTTTGCTAAGCAGATGGCAAATGTTCCCGAGGCCTGCGGAAAAACGACTGGCGCATCGAAGGGCAAAGCTGGCCGACAGACTCCAACGCAACAGGAGTTGATTAGCGCTTCCCGCTGAAGGTATGAATGAGTCGGCGATCGCGCTTGCTGGGCCGGCCCGTCGGGATGCTCGCGATGGGGCCAAGCAGGCGGCGCTCTTCGGCGGCCTTGCGGCGGAGTTCGATGCTGGCTTCGGTCTCGCGATAGAGCGCCTGCGCGATGGCTGCCGGACCGCGCTGCTGGCTGAGCGCGAGCACTTCAATCTCCCAGTCGGCGGCCTCGTTGCGGATACTCAGCATATCGCCGACGCGGACTTCGCGCGAGGGCTTGGCGCGCTGACCGTTGGAGGTGATGCGGCTCATCTCGCAGGCCTTCGAGGCCATCTCGCGGGTCTTGAAGAAACGGGCCGCCCACAGCCACTTGTCGATACGCGTTCCGACCATGGAACCATTCTCTTACAAAAGGTGCTCCTAATTCGCAAGTCGAAATCTCCATGAGCATGCCACCCGCGACCGCTTGGCCCACTCTGACTCTGCGTGGCGATGCGTCAGCGGAACAAGGCGCGTGCTCCTGGAGATGAAACGATGACGATGAAAACGATGGTGTGTTGCTTGATGCTCGGAAGCGCGGCGATGCAGGTTCCCAGCAAAGCGAAGGCGGCAACCGACGATGACAAGAAATTCCTGGCGATGGCGGCGCAGTCTGACCAAAACGAGATTGCACTAAGCCAGGCGGCCAGCTAGAAGGCCACCAACCCTGCTCCGCAACGCTGGCCGGTTGGGGCTTGGCGGTGATGGCAATCTGACTTTGGCGGACGACTCGGATTGACTCCGGCATGTAGCACCCCCCCCTTGGGTATCAATTCATGCATAATCTTCCAAACAAACCACTTAACGGCCAAGCAGATTCGCAAGATCATGAAAGCAAAGGAGATAACTTTCAAAGTATTCATAACGCTGGAGTTATGGCTTCCTTGGAGCTTTGGGAGACACAAGCTTAAGGCTGATAGATTCTGTCTCAACCTAAACTTGATTATACGCGGGGTGTCAAGGGGTCCCGGTGGATAGACGGTGAAGTTACGCGCGATTGGTGCCACCTGGCACGCCCTATCAGGTTTAGTGACGGATGGGCGGAACCCTGTTGGCGCGGAGTGGATACGTTGTGGCGATCGCGTGGCGAAAGCGTTTGGGATCAACAGTCATGTGCAATTTCTGGGTTTGGAGCCTTGACGAAAAAGTTGGGGCTGGATTACAGTGGGGCGCGTTAGAAATCGGCCCCTAAATTTCATTATGTCCAAAAATCAGTTTCGGAAATGAGGCGAAGCATGTACTCGAAAAAGCCGATGCTTACGGCAAGTGTTTTATTGGCCGCGCTGGCGGTGTTTTCTATTCCGCAGACCGCTGAGGCCCAACAAATCTGGCAGGCGACTTTAGGCGCCCAGAGCAAGGACATGGCGAAGCAGGTAATCGCCTTCCTTCCAAATGAGATGTGGATTCACGCGAACGACAGCATCAACTGGACTTCAGCCAGCGGCGATATTCATACCGTGTCGTTTTTGATCGCGGGCCAGAAATATAAAGATTTCACAGTCGGTTGTCCGGGATACTCGCTCAGCGGCACTAGTTTCGATGGCTCCAAATGCGTCAGCGCACCTCCACTGGTCCAAGGACAACACTTCGCGGTAAAGTTTCCGGTGGCTGGCAACTTTAAGATTTTGTGCCTGGTGCACACGCATATGACGGGTGTTATCCATGTGCTTCCCGCTTCCGCGAGACTTCCGCACAACCAGGATTTCTACTATGACGAGGCGGCGAACCAGACGCGCAGCATTCTCGCTGACGCGGATCACAACATGGAGCACCACGATCACGATGATATGGACCATATGCTCTCCGAAAGCGTGATTCCGGGTAAGAACAGCGTGGTCGCAGGTACCGGCGAGATGGCAAACACCGCTGCGGGATTCCAGTCGCTGTCGGTGGTGCGTTTCCTGAAGGGAACGATTGAGGTTCGGGTGGGAGACACGGTCGAGTGGAGCAACCTTGACCCGGCCCTGCCGCATACGGTTACCTTCGGAACGGAACCTGGAAATCCTGGGCCTCCGTCGGCTAACGTGACCAGGGACGCAGATGGCGCTCGACACGCGACGCTGGATTTTGTTGGGGATTCCACGGCTTCGGGATTTCTGGTGGCCGCTCCGCAGGACCAGTCGGGCGTGCCACAGTCGCCTCCCGGGTCTACCGTTTTCCGTGTGACGTTTACGCATCCGGGAACCTACCCCTACATCTGCGCGCTGCACGATAACCTTGGTATGGTCGGCAAGGTCATCGTTAAGCCGTAAAGTTTTTTCCTGATCTTTTTTGGCGCACTTCTGCTTCGGCTTCGGTCGGCCGGATTGGGAGTGCGCCTTTCCTTTGGCCGGTATAAGGTCTAGTTGGTGGGCTAGAAGACAGAAAGGGATTCAAATTGCCAGACGCGACTATTCTGGCGACCGCTGAGACAGCGAATAGGCAGCTTGTGACGCGGAACGTGGGGGACTTTCCAGCGCGGACGAGTGGGGTTCGCGTGCCGTATCCGGTCTAGTCGAGACCTCACTCAGGCGATGACACCCTAAATGGGGCCCCCGACAATTCACTCGTTTCGGCTGTTACTACGCTACGGCCGTCGGCAGAGGGGAAGCGCCTTCGGCGCGGCGTCCTATGGGACGCGTGAAGCCGTGTCCTTGCGGCACCTAGGAAAGTGAAGGGGCGGCCCCGGACGCTCCTGCTAGACTGGGCGGGCCTCTTGTATCAACGAAATTGAGGTTCAAAGGGAAGGCTCGAGGGAAACTGGCGTGCTATTCTCTTCTTCCCGTACCATGCTTTTGACGATCGACGATCCCGTTATTGCCCCAAAGGGCTTGGTTTACAGCACCGCTCCCCGGCGGGCAGAGGGCGACAACGGACGGTCTTACTTCATCAAGGGTGATAATAATGAGACTGTGTTTGCAGAGATTGCTGGCTGCATTCTTGCGGACGCGGTAGGCTTACCAGTCCCAGCGATCGCTCTGTGCCAATTTGACGGGGATGATGTTCGCCGGAAGTGAAAATCTAAGTGGCATCAGAGACGTTTCCGCATGGCTCCGGAACCGTGACAACATAGACAACATACCCGATCTTCTTCGCGTTATAGCCGTAGATACTTGGTTAGCGAACACCGACAGGAATTGGGGTAACTTGATCGGTGAGTCGTCGGGCGGGGAAAAAATCCGACTGTTCTTTATTGATTTCGAGAAGTCTGTCGCGCTCAGGCCGATGCCTTTAATGTCGACCGCAGAGATCAAGAGCAACGATTTGTGGCCAACTTGCACCCGCCTCAAGATGTCCTGCACAAGATTGCCGAATTCAGCTTTGAGCACTGTAGGGAATTGCTTTCGCCTCCGGCTACCGCGCTTGGAATTGATTGGCTCGACAGTAGCTGTCACGCACTGTCTCGACGTTCAAGTCAGATTCAAAAGCTTGTAGAGGGTGTATGGAACTCAAAATAGGCAAACTCCTAGCGGAATACCGACTCGTTTTCTTCCAGCCAGAACCAGAAGACGGCGAACGCCTATGTATTGGCCTCCTCTTCTCTGACGAGGGCAATAGGAGAGCTCTGGTGAATGACTCTACATTTGCTCGCGTAAGGTGCTTCGCGCCAAAATTTGAGGTTGGCCTCTTACGCTTTTTGATGAAGACTTTAGACGCGAACCTACGTGATCGAATTCTCAGTCTAGAGCAGGCATTGACGAGCTTAGGTTCACAGCTTTCGTTATCAACTGAAAGGCGAGTTGCCTCCCCTGCTTCCGACGCGACCAAAATGCGGCTTCTTGAACGATTTGTCATTCGGAAAGACGCCAAGCTATCAATTGCAGCCTCATCTGAAAAAGTCGCCGCGGATATGCGCTTCGTCTCACACTTACTGAGCTTCGCAAGGCCTCTTATGAAGAACGAAGATCAGGTCGTAATTGAAAATGCCGACTCAAAACAGGTACTAGGAAAGAAGATTGCTGGTGTCGGCACAGTTAGCCTAATGATCGAAACCAATGACCGCCTAACAGTTCTTGATGGAGTCGATCTTTCAATTCAAGGTCCAAAAGAGGCTGTAAACCGCACCGGGAAGGTGGCTCATACCTTCTGGCAATACGAGCGCTACATGAAACAGCTCATAAATCCTCGAAAGATAAACAGGGTCGCCGTCATTTTCAACGGTGTCTCTAATCCCGGGCCCAAATATCGCGACGCCCAGGCTTTTGCTCGAAATTCTCTCGGAACGGTCAGAGCTGCTAATTGAACACGATGGACAAGAAGACTTATCCCGCCTTGAAAGGCTAGTTCTCCAATAAGAATTCTCTACGGGTAAATTCTGTTTAGGGTGCGGGCGAAGGGGATGGTTTCGCGGACGTGGTCCAGGCCGCAGATCCAGGCTACGGCGCGCTCTATCCCCATGCCGAAGCCGGAGTGGGGGACGGAGCCGTAGCGGCGGAGGTCCAGGTACCACTCGAAGGCGGCGAGGGGTAGGTTATGCTCCTCGATGCGCGATTTGAGCAGGTCGTAGGAGTCGACGCGCTGGGAGCCGCCGATGATTTCGCCGTAGCCCTCGGGGGCGAGCACGTCGACGCAGAGAGCCTTGGTGGGGTCGATGGGGTCGGGCTGCATGTAGAAGGCTTTGATGGCGGCGGGGTAGCGGTGGATCATGACGGGCTTGTCGAACTGGCTGCTGATGTAGGTCTCGTCGGGCGAGCCGAAGTCGTCGCCATAGATGTGGGCGGCTTCGATCTTGCCTTCTGCGAAGGCGACCTCGAGCATGGCGTGGGCTTCGTCGTAGGTTAGGCGGGGGAAACGATTCGTGGGCGGAATGGTGTGAGCGGCTGTGGTAGGGGTGGAGGCTTCGGGGTTCTTCGACTCCTCTTCGACTGGCTTCGGTCGCTCAGTGTCGCTCAGAATGACACTTTCATGTCCGCTTCCCAGGGTCGACGATGAGGCCGTCGAACCTGGGGCACCCGATTCTGTGGCGGAGCTAGAAGCAGATCCCTCCGCTTCGCTACGGGATGACAACAAAGGGGAATCTGTGACGGGCGCAATGACGGCTTCCAGCTTGGCGACGTCGCGGCCTATTACTTTAAAGTCGGCGCGGTGGTTGGTAAGGACTGTTGTGACGATGTGGGTGAGGAAGGCTTCGGCGAGTTGCATGTCGCCTTCGAGATCCATGAAAGCAACCTCAGGTTCGATCATCCAGAACTCGGTGAGGTGGCGGCGGGTCTTCGACTTCTCGGCGCGGAAGGTTGGGCCGAAGCTGTAGACCTTGCCGAGAGCGAGGGCGGTTGCCTCTATATAAAGCTGGCCGGATTGGGTGAGGAACGCAGGGTCGCCGAAGTAGTCGAGTTCGAAGAGTGTGCTGGTGCCTTCGCAGGCGGCGGGCGTGAGGATGGGTGGATCGGTTCGGATGAAGCCGTTGGTGTCGAAGTATTCCTGTGCGGCGCGCATGATAGTGGCGCGGATTCGCAGGATGGCTGCCTGGCGCGGGGTGCGCACCCAAAGATGGCGATGCTCCATGAGGAAGTCGACACCGTGCTCCTTGGGTGTGATGGGGAAGGGTGTGGACTCCGGCACCAGGTGGACGATCTCTACGTTCTCGACATCCAGCTCGAAGCCAGAGGGAGCGCGCGCGTCGGCGCGGACGCGGCCGGTGACGATGACTGAGGACTCCTGCGTAAGTGACTTGACGCGGTCGAAGACCTCGGGCGGAACTGCGGCTTTGGGCACGATGCCCTGAATGGTTCCGGTGCCGTCGCGAAAGGTTGGGAAGAGCAGTTTGCCGGAGGAGCGGATGTTGTAGAGCCAGCCGCGCAGGGTAATGGTCTCGCCTTCGTGGGCGGCGAGCGAGGAGATGGTGGCGATGCTCGTGCTGGCGACGGGATTTTCGGAGTTCATATTTGGGGACCTGATTAGCGCCATTGCTGCATGCGCTCGAAAGCGGTGTATGGGCGAACGTAGAGAACGATTGTGCCGGGTGTGGGTGGCTGCGTGATTTTGGGTTTGCAGGTGTTTCCAGATACGGTACCAGTGTGGCGCACGTCGTCGAAGGAGAAGTTGATTTTGACGCTGCCGCACGGCCAGAAGTCGGAGACGGAGACGGCAAAGCCGTGGGTGTCCGAGGGCTGCGGCGGGAGGACGATGTGACCGCTGGCATCGCTATAGACCGGAACGGCGTTGGCAGGGATCAGATCGTAGGGCGGTTGGGTCTGGGTGATTCGGATGAGAGCGGATGGGATCGGCTTGCCATTGCGGCCGTCGAGAAGAGTGAGGTGGAGCGGCTGCTCTTTCGCGATGGCGGCAGATTGCGGAAGTGGTGTTTGGGAGATGAGCATAGAGGCGAAAAGAGCGAGCATTGAGGCACAGATTTTAACCGGGCTGCGGGTCATGGTGTGCCGAATTGGGTGCGCGGGATCTGCTCAGGGAAGGCGGGGCGGGCCTCTGCGCGGCGAGCTTCGTCGGAGAAAAAGGTTTGGGCCTTACGCGTGATGGATTCCGCCGGTTCTTCGCGGTCGCTGGCGATTTCGAGGATGCCGGGCGTTGTGGCGGGCAGGGTGGCGAGGGATGCGGAAACCGCGGGCCAATTTATTGTGCCTTCGCCGGGCCAGAGGTGCTCATCCTTCATCTC
Source organism: Granulicella sp. (assembly GCA_025357875.1). Lineage (GTDB taxonomy): Bacteria > Acidobacteriota > Terriglobia > Terriglobales > Acidobacteriaceae > Edaphobacter. Next base: position 47,552 of record JANYLK010000033.1, on the reverse strand, counting down.
AGTCGAGTTGCCGATGGCTGCGTTCTGCGCGAAGGGACCGTGGTTGTCGTGGAGATGGACCTGGGCGATTCGTGCGCCAAGCAGTTCGACGGCAGCGCGTACGCCGGAGTCCTGGGGCGCACCGGTCGCTGGCATGGAGAGGTGCAGGTGGGCAACGTCGAGGCACACGCCAACCGAATCAAAGTGGCCGGTTTTTATGATGGATAGGAGATGCTCCGGCGTGGCGACTTCATTCTCCAGGTTTTCGAGGAGGAGGCGGACGCCGAGCGGCGCGGCGAAGGCTTTGAGGTGCTCGATGACGGTGATGGAGTGCTCGATGGACAGTTCGTCCCACGGCGAGAGATTGAGGCCGAGGTTGATGACGGCCGCGGCGAAGGGAACCTGCTCTGCGGTTTCGAGAGCGCGCTTCACCTCGTCCATTGCGGCGATGCGGGCTTGCTTTCGCTCGGAGATCAGGTTGAGGTTCGAGGTCACGTGGCGCGACCACTGGATGTCATTGCGGTCGGAGAGGTAGATGGGCTGATGGAGGACGGCGCGGACTTCGTTCGAGCGGAACCAGTCGGCGAGTTCGCGGACTGCGGGCGTGTCGGTGTAGTCGAAGTGGTGGCGCGCGGCGAAGACTTCGATGGTTCGCGCACCGGCAGCTGCCAAGGCATCCAGCAGGCCGGGGTGCAGGCGATGCTGAAAGAATACGTGAGTGGAGAGTCCGGGTTGCATGGTGTGTTTTTAAAGGTACAGCAGCGGTGCCTGTGTGACGCGAAAATGCTTTGAGCGGCCCGAGTCTGGCTGAGGCTACAATGAGACGCAGCTTGATTCGGAGAGTGATTGAACATGAAGATTTTTCTGGGGGCGTTCGTGATTAGTGGCGTTAGCTTGTTTGCGATGGCGGGTGTTTCGCAGACTACCCTGTCCGCACCATTAGCGGCTCCGCCGTCTACACAAGTTCAAACGGTCGCGCCGGTTAGTGTGGACGATCAGGTCGCGGCGCTGCAGGCCAAGCTGGCCGATTGGCCTCAACTTGGTCGGTATAAGGATGAGAATGCGGCGCTCGCGGCCGCGGCCAAGGACGAGCAGCGCGTGATTTTCTATGGCGACTCGATCACGGATGCGTGGGGTCACAGACCGGGGACTTGGGAGTTTTTCCCGGGCAAGCATTATCTCGATCGCGGGATTAGCGGGCAGACTACGCCGCAGATGGTGGTGCGGTTTCATCAGGATGTTGTGGATCTGCATCCGCGCGTCGTCGTCATCCTTGCAGCGACTAACGACGTTGCAGGCAACACCGGCCCAATGACACCGGAGATGACTGAGAACAATTTTCGCGCGATGGCGGAGATGGCACGAGCGAATGGGATCAAGGTGGTGATCACATCGATACTGCCGGCGGGGGAGTTTCCCTGGAAGAAGGGGATGGAGCCGGCTCCAAAGATTCGTGCGCTGAACCAGTGGCTGCAGGACTATTGCAAGAGTGAGGCCATGGTTTATGTGGACTACTATTCTTCGCTTGCGGATGAGAAGGGCGCGATGAAGCCGGGGCTAAGCGGGGATGGGGTGCATCCAAATGCTGCCGGATATGCGATCATGGCGCCACTAGCGGAGGCGGGGATTCTGAAGGCGCTGGGGAAGTAACGCACTGTAATAGCATTACGATGTCGGGTCGGTCGGGGGATCTGTCGGGAACTGTAAGTGGCCCGAGGTCTCCGCTTCGGCGACTACATTGTTTTTCGTGTCTGTTGAAGCGAACGAACAAAGACTCCAGTGAAAACAATAGCAATTGCGGAACCTGCGAGTCGCCGGAGCAAGGGTGAGTCGCGGGTGGTCCACGCGGCATAGACGAGCGGGCATGCAAAATCTACTACAACTATTCTCATGGCCTTGACGTTACGGCGAAGGCGTTGAATCGCGGCGGCATCAAGTCTTTGGGGCTCAGGAAATCGCCTTTTTACGCTGCGGAACTGGATAAATAGCGCGACAAAGCCAACAACGCAAATGGTGCGGCCAACGATGCTGAACTGGAAGGAGGTGATTCTCTTCGTTATAAGGAGCCACGTAAGCGCCAGCAAAATCACCGCATTGCAAAGCGACGAAGGTTAGGACGACTTTCTTGATGTAGGGCTGCACTTTAATATTCTGCGGCTTTGCCGAACTTGTGGCGCTGGTCGTCGGCGCCCATGAGGGTGTGGGTTTTAAGGTCGATGAAGATCATCTCGCTGTCGCCCCAGACGCCGGGGCTCTTCTCGTCGGCCTGGTTGTTGCGGGTGACGGTGTAGCCGGTGGCCTTGAGCGCGTCGGCGACCGCCAGCGGGAAGGCTTTCTCAACCTCCAAGACATCCGGCAGGTATTGGTGATGGAAGCGCGGAGCATCCGCCGCCTGCTGCACGTTGAGGCCGTTGTCGAGGATGCTGATGATGTCGTTGGCGACGGTGGTGATGATGGTGGAGCCGCCGGGCGAGCCGATGACGAGCAGGAGTTTGCCATTCTTCAGCACCATGGTGGGCGTCATGGCCGAGAGTGGGCGCTTGCCAGGGGCGATGGCGTTGGCGGAACTTTGGATGAGGCCGAACTGGTTGGGCACGCCGGGCTTGGAGGTGAAGTCATCCATCTCGTCGTTGAGCAGGAAGCCGAGCGAGCCGGCGGTCACTCCGGAACCGAAGTAATTGTTGAGGGTGTAGGTGTTGGAGACGGCGTTTCCTTCGGCGTCGACTACGGAGAAGTGAGTGGTCTGGGTGGACTCCTGCGCGGGGCCGTTTGTGGCCGCTGGCGGCGCAGGCAGAAAGCCTCCGGGGCGTTGCAGCGTGGCGGAGGGCGAAGGCGCGGCGGAGTCCATCGACCTGCGCCATGCGGCGGCGTACGCGGGATTGGCCATCTGGGTTAGTGGCATCGAGACGAAGTCAGGATCGCCGAGATAGTCGGCCCGATCCATGTAGGCGCGGCGGAAGGCTTCGGTGATGAGGTGGACCTGCTGCGGCGTGCGGTCGCCCATCTTGCCGAGGTCGTAGCCGGAAAGAATATTGAGGATTTCGAGCAGGACGATGCCGCCGGAGGATGGCGGTGGCGCCGTGATGATGTCATAGCCGCGATAGCTGCCGGTGAGCGGAGCGCGGTCGTGGACCTTGTAGGCGGCGAGGTCGGCGGCGGTGATCAGTCCCCTGCCCTTCTGGATTGAGGCAGCGAGTTCTGCGGCCATCGTGCCGGTGTAGAACGTGGCGGGGTCGGCGGCTATGCGGGTGAGTGTTTGGGCGAGTTCAGGTTGGATGAAGCGGTCGCCAGTCTTATAGAAATTGCCATCGCGCTGGAAGAGTCTGCGGGAGTCGGGGAAAGCCGCGAGATTCTTTGCGGCGGCAATGTTGTGAGCTTCCTCGTCCGACAGGATGTAACCTTCGCGCGCGAGTTTGATTGCGGGGGCCATGACCTTCGCGAGGGTGAGGCGGCCGTAGGTCTTCTCCGCATAGATCAGGCCGGCGACGGTTCCCGGGACGCCAATCGATTTATAGCCCGATGTAGAGAGGCCGGGGACGACGTTCTTTTGCGCGTCGAGATACATGTCTGCGGTCGCGGCGGCGGGGGCTTGCTCGCGGTAGTCGACGAAGTGTGTGTCGCCCGCGTGCGTGCGGATGAGCATGAAGCCTCCGCCGCCGATGTTGCCGGCCTGGGGGAAGACGACGGCGAGCGCGAACCCGACGGCGACTGCTGCATCGACTGCATTGCCGCCAGCTTTGAGTATTTCGAGACCGGCGTCTGAAGCGCAGTGATGGATGCTGACCACCATCGCGTGCCTGGCGAGTGTAGGTGGCGGACTGACGATGGTGTAGGGATTGGGCACGGGAGTCTGGGCCATGACGGTGGTTGCGGAGAGCGCTAGGAAGAAAAGGTTGCGGGTGCTAAGGCGCATGGGAAAAAACTCCAGTAGCGATGATGACAGGATACTTGTACGGAGTTGGGAGCGGCGAGCAGGGTCAGGAAAGAAACAATGAACAGTTTCCGCCATTGAACGGTCTTAGATATTGAAGCCGAGGTTCAGAGGTTGAATGAGATGGGTCCAGCGGTTCAAGCGACGGCGAGGGATGTCAGGGGCGTGATTAAGTTCCCTGAGGCCGCTGACGGTATCGAGGATGAAACACCTCTCGAGGTCGAGCCTTCGCAGATCGATGCTGAGGATCATGATCAGCGCTTTGCGGAGATGGCGGAGCGGCATGCGCAATTCATGTTCCGCGTCGCGCATAGCTTGCTGCGCAGCGTGCCGGATGCCGAGGACGCCGTGCAGGAGGCGCTGTTGAAGCTCTATCGCACCGACGGTTGGCTGCGCATGGAGGATGAGAAGGCATTCCTGGCGCGGACGGTGTGGCGCACTGGGCTGGACGTCGTAGCGCGGCGGCCGAAGTCGACCGAAGCTCTGGACGATGAGGTTGGGCGCGAATTTGCGTCGGCCGGAATGTCGGCGGAGCAGAGTCTGGTGGGACATGGCGAGCGTGAGTTGCTGCGCAGACTGATCGATGCACTGCCGGAGGAGTTGCGCCAGCCGTTGGTACTGTCGGCCATTGAGGAGATGACTTCGCGCGAAGTCGCGATCGCGATCGGGATTCCCGAGGGTACGGTGCGGACACGCGTGATGCGGGCACGGACAGAGTTGAAGCGCAGGTTTGCAGCGATGCAGGCGAATTCAAGACGAGGCGCGGGTGGATGAAAGCTTCGAGCAGCAGCGGTGAGCCGGATGCTTCGGGGGTCCTTCGACTCCGCTACGCTCCGCTCAGGATGACGGACGATTTTGGCGGGATGGAGGAGCGGCGATGACGACGGAGATGCAAGGGTTGGATGAGTTCGATGTGCTGTTGAACGATGTGCTCCGGACGGTGGCGAATCCGGAACTGCCGGAGCGGGTTCGGGTCCATGTGCGGACGCGGGTTTGGGTTTGGGAGATGAAGAAGCAGCGGCCAAGCGCGGTGGTGTTCGCACCAGAAGTGTTTCTGGCGCAGATGCAGCCGAAGCGGGATGCGCGGTCGACAGGGGCGGCGGTGCTGCTGCATGTGGCGGCGATTGCGCTGCTGTTCTGGGCCGTCAAGACGCATGTGACGCCTGTGAGTCAGCCGAAGATGGCGATGGTGGATTTGCTTAGGACTCCACCTCCGATGGCACCGGCAAAGAACGCGATGGGCGGAGGTGGAGGCCAGCGCGGGCCGACTCCGGTGACCAAGGGTCAACTGCCGAAGTTTGCCGAGCGACAGATTACGCCACCGAAGGCGCCTCCGATGGAGCAACCGAAGATTCGCATGCCTGATCCGACCATCGAGATGCTGAGAGATTTGAAGATGGCGAATAACAATCTGCCGAATATCGGGATGCCGAACTCGCCGCTGATTGGGAACTCGATGGGGAATGGGACTGGTACGGGGATCGGATCCGGGCACGGGTCGGGCATGGGGCTGGGTTCGGGCGGGAATTATGGCGGCAGGGTGAGGATGATTGGCGGCGGGGTTTCGACGCCGGTGGTGATCTATCAGGTTGAGCCGGAGTTCTCGGAAGAGGCGCGCAAGGCGAAGTTCATGGGCAATGTGATTGTGAGCTTGGTAGTCGATCCGAAGGGCCTGCCGGAGAATGTGCATGTGACGCGGGGCGTTGGAATGGGCCTGGACGATAAGGCCGTCGAGGCGGTGAGGCAGTACCGGTTCAAGCCAGCAATGGAAGGCGGCAAGCCGGTCGCGGTATATCTGAATGTCGAGGTGGCGTTCCAGATCTTCTAGAGACCACCGCTGCTCTTCGTATTGGGTATACAGAAAACCTGGATTTCGCTGAAAGTGCCACCGCACTTATAGGGGGGTCTATCCCTCCGGTGATTGAGCAGCTCTGAGTTGGTCGATTTTGAGATAAGTTCGACACCGAGGAGCAATAGGAAGATCAAGAGACTAATGCTGGCGACGAGGGCTGAGCAGATTTTGATGGGGATGCGCAAACGCGGCGTTGTGCTTCGCACTTTTCGGAAAAGCCAGATGCTTCCAAATAGCGCCGTAACTATCACTGCATAAACGGGAGCTTGGCTCCAGTCAATGAACATTGTCCTCGAATGATACCGAACTTCCCGGCTAGAATTGCAACCGATGGCTACTCTTGTTCGGTCGTATTCGAAGATCAATCTGGGACTTGCAATTGGGCCGGTGCGGCCAGATGGATTTCATAGTCTGGTGACGCTGTATCAGACGCTGGCGCTGCATGATCTGGTGACCGTAGAGGCGCGGCGGGTGGGTTGGGGTCCGGCTTCTCCTTCGCAGCCGACCACCATTACGTTGACGACGAATCATGCGCAGGTTCCGGTGGATGCGCGGAATACGGCGTGGAAGATGGTGGAGTTGGCGTTGGTCCGGATGGGTATCGCCGCCCAGGTAGCGATTCATATCGAGAAAGAATTGCCTGTGCAAGGTGGCATGGGGGCGGGGTCGGCGAATGCGGCGGCGGCGCTGATAGGGCTGGAGCGGGAGTTGGGACTTGAGGTTCCGGATCGACTCGAACTGGCGGCGCAGGTTGGGTCGGATGTGCCGCTGTTTTTGATTGGGGGATCTGTGCTGGGCGTCGGGCGCGGGGAGATCGTGTCGCCCATGCCAGACTTGCCGACGACCTGGTGCGTGGTCGCGGTGCCGGACGTGGGGGTCTCGACTCCGCGGGCATTCCGCGATTGGGATGAACTGGGGGCCGCAGGTTCGAGGGCTGAGATTCGAGGGGATAGTGGGTTGACTTCCCCGGGCGAACCCGATAATCTAAAGCAGTTGAGTCACGCTTATGCGTCTGTATTCGGGGTTCGCCCCAGGGCAAAGCAAGCGTCTGGCACATCCGGTATCGTTCGTGGCCTAGGTCCTGAGAGTAAACAGGATGGTTCGGAGGGTAAATCCTCTGAACAGGGCAGCACACTGAACGGTCTGGCGGGGAATACTCTTCTCGCGCTTGTCCGCACCGGGATCGAAAACGACTTTGAAACGGTCGTCTTTCCTCAGTATCCCCTCCTGCGTGAAATCAAGCGTTTATTGATGGGTACCTCGGCTGATGGGTTTTTCGACGCCCATCCGGCTGATTCGAGCGGCAACGCGGTTTACGCGGCGCTCTCGGGGTCAGGCTCTGCACTGTTCGGACTTTACCGGTCCGAGACAGACGCAAGAGAGGCTCAGCAACGCGTTCAGGCTTCCGGCTGCAAGGCAATCCTCACGGAGACCTTGCCCCGGCAAGAGTACTGGCGCACAATGTTCGCAGAGTGATGCTTACCGGCAGGGAACACCGGTGACCGTACTGGGCGATCGACTAATGGTAGGTCAACTGCCTTTGACGCAGTTTGTCTAGGTTCGAATCCTAGTCGCCCAGCCAACAAGTCGACGCACATCTACGATGAGAGCGAATGAACGGTCTGCGCAAGCCATTGGCTATGCAGGCGCACGGCCGGCGAAAGCCGGCAACTTAGGGTTCTTCCGCTGGCAGCAACATGCCGCGGAAGTTGGACGATTTTGGATTTTGCAGAGACCGCCGCAACTGGCGGGGTATGTAGAGGTTCAGAAGCAAGGAGTTTGAAGGAACTACAGGTCTTAGAAACTCGATTTTCTCGATTTCTTTTTATTTCGCAGGGCGAAGTAGCAGCGCCGCAACGAGGCGTTGTAAGACGTAAAGCAGCAGGAGCTACCAAGGTCAACCAGCCTGGAGGGTTTCGACGTGAACAACCAAGACACGACTGCGGTTCTTTCCCCTATTTCGGAGCAGGCTGAGGAGAAGATAACGACCTCCCAGCCTGCACCAAAGCCTTCCATAGAAGGCGGCACGGCGAAGGCGGCGACGGAGCGGAAGCGCTCTCCCAAGCTGAGCGAAGACAAGCGCTTCAAGATTTTCTGCGGATCGGCGAATCGCGCACTCAGCGAGGAGATCTGCAAGTTTGTCGGGGTGCCGCTGGGCGAGTCGAAACTCCAGCGGTTTGCCGATGGCGAAGTTTACTTTCAACTGCTTGAAAACGTACGCGGCGTGGACGTATTTCTGGTTCAACCCACATGCCGCCCCGTAGACGAGCACCTAGTAGAACTGCTGATCATGATCGACGCGCTGAAGCGCGCATCTGCTGGCAGAATAACAGTTGTAATGCCGTATTACGGCTACGCAAGGCAGGACCGCAAGGACCGCCCGCGTGTAGCGATTACGGCAAAGCTGGTGGCGGATCTGCTGAGTACGGCCGGTGCAAATCGGGCCCTGCTGGTCGATCTGCACGCAGCGCAGATTCAAGGGTTTTTCAATATTCCGGTCGACCATCTGTTTGCCAGCCCAGTGCTGGTGGGTTACTTCCGAGAACTTGGATTACCTGATCTGACGGTTGTTTCGCCGGATGCGGGAGGCGTGGAGCGCGCGCGCTTTTTCGCCAAAAAGTTGGAAGTGCCGTTGGCCATCGTCGATAAGCGGCGGACCGACATGAACGTAACTGAGGTGATGAACGTGATCGGCGATGTGCAGGGCCGAACGTGCCTCATCCTCGATGACATCATCGATACCGCCGGAACGCTGGTGGGTACGGTGGAAGCGCTGATCGCTCAAGGCGCGAAGAAAGTTTATGCGTGCGCTACGCATCCGGTGCTCTCGGGCCCGGCGGTGGAACGCATTGCAAATTCACGGTTGGAGCAGTTGATCGTGACGAACACTATTCCGCTGCGCGAAGATGCGTTGCGGGTGCCGAAGATCAAGGTGCTTTCTATCGCCGGACTGTTGGGCCGCGCGATTGAAAGCATCCATATGGAGACCAGCGTTAGTACGCTGTTCAATTGAAGCTAGCCGCTAGCTATTAGCTTTTAGCTCTTTCCTGTGCAGCGGGGAGAGTGGCTGTAAGAAGTAACCAGATTCAGCGGCAAAGCCGCAAAGGGAGTGGAGCGGTCTTCAGCTAGCGGCTAATAGCTAACGGCTGCACTTCGTGCCCGAAAGGATGATTCATTATGGCAGCAACCTCCAGCATTCCCGCCGTCGTCGCAACGCCCCGTGAGGGCAGGTTCAACAAGAACGCAGCGCGTCGCGTTCGTGTCTCCGGCAAGATTCCCGCGGTCGTCTATGGCGCCGGGCAGGATTCTGTCGCTGTGACTGTAGACCCGCGCGTCATCACCAAAATTCTTCACTCCGACTCCGGCCATAACACCATCTTCGATCTCGACGTCACCGGCACCTCGGTGGTGAAGGCGATGATCGTCGACTGGCAACACGAGCCGATCAAGGGCGCTTTGCTGCACATCGATCTGAAGCGTATTGCAATGGACAAGATGATGCGCGTCTCGGTGCCGATCCAGTTAGTCGGTGTGCCACTTGGCGTCAAGGCCCAGGGCGGCATCCTGGAGCATGTTTTGCGCGAGGTCGAAATTGAGTGCCTGCCCAGCGATATTCCGGGCCACCTCGATGTCGATGTCTCTGCGCTTGAGATCAATGGCTCGATCCACGTCTCCGACCTTCCACACTCAGGTTCGATTAAATTCCTGGCTGACGAGGACATGACCGTTGCGCATGTCTCGACGATCCGCGAAGAAGTTGTTGAAGCTGAGACCGCAGATGCAGCAGTTGCCGCGGCAGAGCCTGAAGTTGCCAAGAAGGGCAAGGGCGATGCGGAAGCTGCACCCGATGCCAAGGCTGATACGAAGAAGAAATAGTCACTTGTTGTTGCTTGTTATTTGTACGACAGAGGAAATCGCGGCGTGAAATTGATCATCGGTCTCGGCAACCCCGGCATCGAGTATCAGTTCACACCGCACAACGCCGGCTTTCTCGCGGTGGATCGCATTGCTGAGTACTGCAATGTGACCATCGCGAATCGCAGGGGCAGGGCGCTTACTTCGAAGGTCACGCTGGCAGGACACGAGGTTCTGCTCGCCAAGCCGGAGACGTTCATGAATCTGAGCGGGCTATCGGCAGCCGCGCTGGTTCGTGAGTTGGAGATTCCGATTCCGTCGCAGGACGTGATTGTGATTTACGACGAGCTGGATTTACCGCTGGGCACGATTCGCATTCGCGAGCGTGGTTCGGCGAACGGGCACAACGGAGTGAAGTCGATCTCCGGCGCGCTTGGCACAGAGGAGTGGTTACGCATTCGCGTTGGGGTTGGGAAACCTGCTCTGGCGGATGGAAGAGAGGTGAAAGCGGGTGGCAAGGATTACCTGCTCTCACCCATGCGCAAGCAGGAGCTTGCGGTACTGGATGAAGTGCTTGATCGCGTCCGAGGCGCGGTTAACGCGATTTTCACCCGAGGGGTGAGCGCCGCAATGAATGAGTTCAATAGAACAGTTGAAGGTTGATGTTGCTGGTTGATAGAGAACGGAACGAATGAATTTCCAGACCGGGTTGGCAGAGCAGACGCTGGCGCGGTGCGAAGCAGAACTTCGCAGAAAGAAGTAGCCAAGATGGATAATCGCACTTACGAAATCATGTTTATCGTTCGCCCCGACGTCGAGGAAGCCGATCTTGACAAGCTGGTCGAAGGTTTTTCCGCCAACATCACATCAGGCGGCGGCGAGATCAAGAGCGTCGAAAAGATGGGCCGGCGCCGTCTCGCTTACACGGTCCGCAAGTTTAACGATGGCTTCTACGTATTGCTCAACGTCGCCGCTCCGGGCAGCCTGATTGCCGAGATCGAGCGCCGTCTGCGCGTCTCCGAGCCGGTCATCAAGTTCATTACCGTGCGCATGGACGAGGAGGAGAAACGCCTGGCGAAGGTGAAGGCCTTGCGTGACTCGAAGGTGAAGCGCAGCGCCCAGCCGATTGCGCCTCCGCCGCAGGCTCCGCAGTCAGCCCCGGTTGCCTCATCCGCTGCTGTTGAGACTGAAGCGCCTGCTACTACAGAAGCGCCCGCTGCCGCTGAGCCCGAAGCCGTAGTAGAGCCGGTTCCAGCAGCAGTCTAGGCCACGCTGCAATAGAATTTGCGAGGCTGCTCTGCTGCCCCGCGGAAACGAATCAACCTCCGCACCCGCTTCGACCCCCGGCCTGAAGGTCGGAATTTCAAGGACTCCAGTGCGAGCCTGGAGCGGGTTCGGCACAACGAAGAGATGAGAGGGATCACCATGGCTGACGAAACAAGCACTCCGCAATCCGAACCATCAGCATCAGCACCGACATCTGCACCAGCATCGCGCCCGTACACACCTCGTCCTGCGTACGCAGGCCCGGGTGGCGGTGGAGGCGGCGCACGCCCACCTCGTCCCGCAGGCGGTCCTGGTGGCCCTGGCGGTCCCGGTGGCGGCGGCCCTGGCGGACGGAAGTTCTTCCGCCGCAAGAAGGTCTGCAAGTTCTGCACAGAGAAGATCGACGCCATCAGCTACCGCGATGTACGCCTGTTGCAAGGCTTCGTCGCCGAGCGCGGCAAGATCGTTCCGCGCCGTTTGACGGGCGTCTGCACGCGCCACCAGCGCAAGGTCTCGCTCGCAATCAAGCAGTCGCGCAACATCGCTCTGCTCGCCTTCGCCGCGCGCTTCTAACTCACTCGGCCGACGGCGCATACCGGACGGCGACAGTAATCTTGGAGAATAGCAATGGAAGTGATACTGAAAGAAGACATCAACAAACTGGGCAACCGCGGCGATGTGGTGAAAGTGGCCGACGGATACGGCCGCAATTACCTGCTTCCTGGCAAACTTGCCATCGAGGCGAATGCTAACAACAAGGCTGTCATCGAGCAGATGAAGGGCTCCTCCATCCGCAAGCTGGCCAAGGAGAAGATCGAGTCTGAAGAGCTTTCGAAGAAGCTGGAAGCTGTCGAACTGCTTTTCGAGCGCAAGGTGGGCGAAAACGACCACTTGTTCGGCTCTGTCACCTCGGGCGACATCGCGCATCAGCTTGAAGAGAAGGGCTATACCGTCGATCGCCGCAAGATTTCGCTGGAAGAGCCGCTGAAGACTCTGGGCGAGTTCCATGTGCCGATCAAGCTGCACCGCGAAGTCACTACCCACCTAAAGGTGACAATCAAAGGCGATCAGCCTGAAGACGCAGTCATAACGAGCGTCGTTCCTGCCGCTTAGGGAAGTGTTGGGTAAATCTAAAGGGGCGCATGTCCGGGAAGCTTTCCTGACATGCGCTCTTTTGTTTTTCGGCCACGCAGCCCCGGTGCGGAGCAAGATGCTATCTAGACTCGCGAAAGCACTTACCACTTTATGTGCAAATCAATGCATATTTGCACCGCGCAAAGTCAGATGAAATATCCACCGGAAGCGCTAACACCTCTATTCTTCAGGTTTGAAGAATTTTTTAAGTTTGGCGAATTTGGCATTAAACATGCATCCATGATCAGTACTGATCACTCTGAGAACACATTGATGCCATCATCTTGGATCGCGTTGTAAATCTTTTCAATTTTTGAAGGAGTCCACTTCCCATGTCAAGCAAGCTTCTCTCCCTCTGCTCATTGGTTGTACTTGCCTCGGCCATAGGTCATGCCAGTACCATCACATTTGTAACTCCAACAGGCGCTTCCACGAGCGGTGGTGCTGTATCTGATTCGGCGACTATTGTCACCGGGGCAGGCACAGTGACAATCACCCTTAACAACCTACTAGTAAACCCCACGGACGTTGCACAACTGATCAGCGATTTCGATTTCGTGCTCAGCAATGGCGCGACAACCGGCACTTTGGTTTCAAGTTCGGGCCAGCAAATCTCGTTTGCTTCGGGCGGGGCAAGCACCGTTGGTAGCACAGGTTCTACTGGATGGGGTCTGAACAACATCGTAGGCGGAGGACTACAGTTAGATGCCCTCGGATTTGTTGGGCCTGCCGGTTTGATTATCGGACCGGGACCGTACACCAACGCCAACGGTTCAATAGCCGGCAACAAGGCACACAATCCTTTCATTAACCAAACCGCTACATTCAACCTTGCCGTTTTGGGGGTCACCGCCAACACTGGCGTAACTGGTGCTACCTTCTCCTTCGGAACCACTGCGGGCATCAACGTAGTCGGAGTTCCACGCGCCGTCACTCCGGAGCCGTCGTCACTCGCACTCCTTGGCACAGGCATCATCGGTGCCGCTGGAATGCTTCGGCGTCGCTTCGTCGGCGGTTTCAACGTCAGCTAGTGTTCAGGCAGGGGCCACGCAACAAATTTTCCAGCCGTAATTCAATAGGCGGAGCAGTCTCCGATTAGGCGCACATCTCGGCAAATTTGCCGGATGTGCGTCATTTTTTTGCTCTTGAACCGCATTCCCTTGGTCGCGTCTTAGCCGCTGAGGTGCTCAGTGCGCTCAAAACGATTCGACGAGAGGAAAGCTCGGTGAATAAGTCCATTCACCCGCCCTTACCCCTGCCGCAGCCTGACTCCGTGAGTGTTGCGCACTTGTTGTTCGCAACAAAAGTAAACTCTCATTTGGATTGGATAGAACCGCGCTCTTGATTGGTGTTAGACCTATTCATACTTCAGAGTTTCGACCGGGTCGAGTCGCGCGGCACGGTTGGCCGGAACGGTACCAAATATCACTCCGACCAGCACCGAAGTTGCCAGAGCAATTACCGCAGCTTGCCAGGGAATTGGAAGCTGATACGGAGTAAGCAGACGCACCGACAATGGGATGCCCAGACCCAGTATGGTGCCGAGGATGCCACCGATGAGCGAGAGAAAGATTGCTTCCGTGAGGAACTGCATTCGTATCTCTCGCCGGGTCGCACCCAACGCCTTGCGAATGCCAATCTCGCGAATCCGCGCCTGCACATTGGCCAGCATGCTGTTCATGATGCCCACTCCCGCGACCACAAGCGTAATGGCGGCCGCCAGGGTGAGAACCCAGGTAAGGATGGTGGCGATCTTGTCCATATCCTCGAGGATTCCGGTGAGGGTCTCAGCGTGGTAGACGCTGTTGGGCCGGTGCCGGCTCTTGATCAAGGCGGTAATCTGTTTTGCTCCGGGCTCGACCATCGCCGAATTCGCCATCTTGAAGAAGATCTCCTTCACGATGTCAGTACCCGTGAAGTAGCGCGCCACCTCGTAGGGGATCAGCATGGTCTCATCGCTGATCTCTGAAATTCCGTAAGTATTGATGCTCTCCTGAAACACCCCGATAATACTGAGGGGGATGCCTCGGATGGAGATGTTTTGACCCACCGCGGCCTGAGTGCTGCCGAAGAGTAGGATCGCCAAGGGCTTATTGAGGACGACAACTTTGGCGTGTGCGGCGGCGTCCTGTTCGTCGAAGAAGCGGCCCGCGAGCACAACCAACCCTCGCACGTCCCTATACTGCGGGGAGACGCCGAGCAGCATGGCATCCTTGGTGATCCCGCCTCCGACGCTGATGACTGCGTGGACCTCAAGCATCGGCGAATAGGCTACGACGCCCGGCACTGTTTGATAGACCGCCTGCATATCATCGCGAGTCATGTAGTCAGGCGTACTGGTGTTGTCCGGACCGATAACGGTGCCGCCGCTGTACTGCATTTCAATCTTGTTGGGACCGAGGCTGGAGATAGTAGCGATCGCGTAATCCCTGCCCGTCATCCCTACGGTCACGACGAGGATGATGGAGGCTGAGCCAATCACCATTCCCAGCATGGTCAGCAGGAAGCGCGCTTTGCTGGCTCGAAAGCTGTCGACTGCAAGCGAAAAGACCTCGCTGAAGATCATCGTCTTGTGCGCGCTGGCGAGCGTGCTGTCGAACGATTTGGTCTCCGGCTCGGGCTTGGGAACGCTTGTGGTCGCCATGAATGGAATCATACCTTCGGACGCGCCCGAACTCTTGCCGACACAGCCTTAGCATTGCCGGAGATGGTTCGTCACCTCGATGATTAGACGTCATTCGGTACGGCAGCGGTGCAAGCTTTCCTTGCAGCCCGGAACATATGGCCGACCAGTAAATTACTGGATCAGCGTTTTGCAATTTGATTTACTCTTCGATACTCGTCAACCCGTTCGCGGCTGTTGCCAATAGCCGGTCTCTCCAGACCGGAAGATTGCTTCGATTACAGCCATGTTCCGGATCGCATCCTCGAGCGAAACTGGGACTTCTGAGTCATCAAGAATGGCCTTCGAGAAAGCGTCGCCCTGTAGCGTGTATTGGTCGCAAGCAGGAAACGTTTCGGTAGTGATGCCGCCGCCGAACAGGTCTATCCCAGAGTCGACGAACAACCTCGTTGGCCTGTCGGTGGGCGTGTTCACGGGAATCTCCAACTCGATGCGCCCCTTGGATCCGAGGAATTGAATGCGTTGATAGGGGACAAGCTGCGTGCTGCACGTAAAGATCGACTGGCCCCCGGGGAATTCAAGAATGGCCGATGTTAGACGGTCGGTGTGCATGGCTGGGTCGCGTTCGATACTGGCTACGACGCGTGTCGGTTCGTCGGCGAAGGCGTAGCGTGACGCCTGGACGAGATAGCAGCCAATGTCCATCAGCGCGCCGCCCCCCGCATCCACCTGGTTGCGGATGTTTGCCGGATTGATGTTGAAGTAGCTGAAGAAACCCGCCACGGCACGAAGTTCGCCTATGCGGCCTTGGTCCAGCAACTGGCGCAGCCGAATCCACTGGGGATGAAGCCGCACCATGAACGCCTCGCCAATTTTTACCCCGGTGCTCGCGCGAACTGCCAGCAAGGTCTCAGCCTCCGCAACCGTCAGGCTGATCGGCTTTTCGCAGAGCACGTGCTTACCTGCTTCAGCTGCCTTGATTGTCCAGGGAACGTGCAAGTGGTTAGGCAGGGGGTTATAGACGGCGTCGATATTTGGATCGGCGAGCAGCTCTTCGTAGGAACCATAAGCGGTTGGAATTCCCAGCGTGGCCGCGGCCTCCTGAGCCTTGGCGAGATTGCGGGATGCAATGGCAGCGATCGACGTGTACTGTCCCTGCTGCATTCCGGGGATGACTTTTTTGATTCCAATGTTTGCGGTGCTGAGAACTCCCCAGCGAATTTTCTTGGGCATGGTCGCTAATCATACTTACAGAGAGCCGGAGCGCCAAGGGAACGCATGCACAAGGGTTCGCGAAATCCGTTATGATTTGGTCGCTGTCGATTTTTCTCTGAGGAAACAAACCATGAAGAAGATGCTCTTTGCCTGCGTCGCGCTGGTGATGGCGTTCACCACCCTAACCGCACTCGCCGCCACGGATATAACCGGCACCTGGGTCGGAGAAATGAATAGCGATAACGGTTCCTTCGAACTCACCTTCACCTTCAAGCAGGAGGGGACAAAGCTGACGGGAACAGTGCAGGGGCCGCAGGGCGATCCGCTCAACCTTACCGACGGCAAGATTGACGGTGACAAGATATTGTTCAAGGTCACTTACAACGGTACGGTTTACACGGATGAGGGCACGATTGCGGGCGATGAGATTAAATTAACGTCAAAATCCGATCAGGGCGACTTCACGGGCGGCGGAATCACGCTCAAGCGATCGGAAGCACCCAAGATTCCACCAGCAATCCGGACGGAGCCGTAGCACATGAAGATCATCGTGGCCATTAAGCAAGTGCCTGAACGCGACGCGCAGATTATCGTCGCGCCGGACGGTAAGGGTGTCGACGACCGCGACCTGGCCTACACCATTAACGAGCCGGACGCCTACGCGCTTGAAGAGGCATTGCAACTCAAAGAGAAAAACGGTGGTGAGGTGATTGCTCTCTGCGCCGGGCCTGACCGCGTGGCATCTACCCTCCGCGAAGCCCTTGCCAAGGGCGCGGATCGAGCGATCCACGTCAATGCCGGCGACCTCGCTCAGCGAGACACGCTTGCGCTCGCACAATTGTTAGCCGACGCCATCCGTCCCGAGTCGCCCGACCTGATCCTCACCGGGCTTCAGTCCGACGATCTGGGCCTTGGGCAGACCGGGGTCGTCCTCGCCGAACTACTTGGCATGCCACACGCCACACTCATCATGCATGTGGAGGCCACCTCCAGCGGCTTGCGCGTGAAGCGCGAACTGGAGGACGGTTGGTTCCAACACCTCGACATGCCGCTGCCTGCGCTGCTCACCATCCAGTCCGGCGGCAACAAGCTCCGCTACGCTACGTTGATGGGCATCAAGAAAGCCAAATCCAAGCCGACCGCGACGATCACTGCCAGTCCCGCTACGGTCCCGCCCACGATTGAACTCACGCGGGTCTATTTGCCAGAAAAGCAGAAGCGTACCCAGATGCTAACCGGCACACCCGCTGAAATCGCAGTCCAGCTCGTCGAAAAACTCCAGTCCGAGGTGCGAGTCTTATGAGTGGAGTCCTTGTTGTCATGGAGCATCAGGATCGCAGCGGCAGCCCGTCTCCTAGCCGAATCAGCCTGGAAGCACTCGCCGCCGGTCAGCATCTGGCGAAAGAACTAGGTATCGACTGCTCCGCCGCTGTTCTCGGGGAAGGAATTGGATCTCTCGCCGAACAACTGTCAGGGAAGGCGCTCACCAAAGTCTTTGCAGTCGAGCACACGCTGCTGACTCAATACACCGCCGACGGCTACGTCCACGCGCTCCAACAACTCATTCGGAAGACCACTCCCGGATATGTCTTGTTCCCTCATACGTACCAGGTTCGCGACTTCGCGCCTGCACTCGCCACCCGCTTCCAGCAGGTACTGATCTCCGACGTCATCGCCATCCATGCCAGTTCGGGCGGCGCGCCTATCTTGGTACGGCAGTTATTTCAGGGCAAGCTCAACGCTGATTACCGCCCCATCACAACCCAGCAAGCGCCGTGCTTCCTCTCCATCCAGGCGGGAAGCTTCCGCTCCGACTCGCTGCAGAACTCAGCGACTCCCGCGCCCATCGAACCGTTCGCCGTCGACTTAGCGCCCGCGCAGATCCGCACCACTCCCTCCGCGCCGTTCCGCGAGTCGGCCAACACCGTCGATCTGGCCGCCGCACCCATCATCGTCTCGGTCGGCCGGGGCATCCGTGAGCAGGAAAACATCGCACTGGTAAAAACCTTAGCTGATGCACTTGGCGCAGAGCTTGCCGCTTCGCGCCCCATCTGCGACGCCGGTTGGCTGCCTATGGAACGCCAGGTCGGTAGCTCGGGGCAGACCGTCTCCCCCAAGCTCTACCTTGCCGTTGGCATTTCAGGAGCTATCCAGCACCTAGTCGGAATGAAGGGATCAAAGACCATCATTGCGATCAATAAGGATGAGAATGCCCCCATATTTGAGGTCGCCGATTACGGAGTCGCGGGCGATCTATTCGAGATCGTCCCCGCGCTGACAAAGGCCATCCTTGCTGCAAAGGGATAGACGAGTGAGTTTATGCCATCCTGCGCCGCGGCATCGCTACTCGCCGCGGAGAAGCCTGGATATAGCGCACCAGATCCACCACCGTCACCAGCGGCGACTCGAGTAGGCCAGGCAGGTTTTCCCGCCCAGTCTCTGCCAGCAGGTCACGAATGGTTCGCTTCAGATCTGTATCATCCAGTCCCAGGTCGCGGTCGAGATCGTCTTTGGGTACGATCGGAAATGCTACCTGTTGCACGTCCTGCAAGTAACGGTACGTCGCCCGCGCGATCTCCGGGTTGAATCCATACCCCGCGAGGTATTCCGCAAAAGTGTCTTCAGTTTTCCCCGAACGGTCGCGCACCAGCGCAGCTCGCCGGCTCAGCGCCGAAAAATATAGCAGTAAGATCCCCATGAGGAGTGCGAAGCCGACGAAAACCAGCGGCACCGCCTGTTCGCCAAGCCACTGCTCGAGTGTGAGATAAGTAGACATAGGGCAGAATCCAACTCAAAAGACTTCAAGGGTTACAATCGCAATTATTCGGCCGCCGACGTTCGAGCGTCACAATTCGTGGTGTCACGCATTCCCCGGTCGATGAAACTTACTATACTGAAGGCAGCACGATTCGCGGCAAAAATGCGGCATTAAACTGGCATGACTCCGCTTCCCGGCACGCGCGGTACTCATCCAATTCCTATTGGAGACTTCAGCATCGCTACCCTGCTCCCATCGCCGCTCTTCCAGGACGCCTCCGCAACGGGGATGGCAGACCGCGCTCCGGCGACCACTGGAAATCGCCTGCGCGATTCGTTCGGGCGTGCCATCACCGACCTTCGCATCTCCGTAACCGACCGCTGTAACTACAAATGCGTTTACTGCCGCACTGGCAACGAAGGCGCGCAGTACACCGAGCTTCCGATCGCGGATTACGTCCGCATGGTCCGACTCATGGCCTCGCTCGGCGTTGAAAAAGTCCGCCTGACCGGGGGCGAACCCTTGCTGCGCTCCGGCCTGGTCGAAATGGTCTCCGAGCTTGCTCAACTCCGCACGGCGTACCACCCGGACGGCACCGGTCTCCACCCAAACGAATCCGGCAAGCCCCTCGACATCGCGTTGACCACCAACGGGCACCTGCTCGAATCTCTCGCTGCGCCGCTGGCTGCCGCCGGCCTCAATCGCGTCACCGTCAGCATGGACGCGGTTGATTCGGAGACCTTTACCCGCATCACCCGAGTTCCGAGAAGCTATGAACGCGTCCTCGCCGGGGTTCACGCTGCGCAAGCTGCAGGTCTCGGCCCCATCAAAATCAACTGCGTGCTTCTGCGCGGATTCAACGACTCCCAGATCGAGAGTTTTGCCGAGTTCTCCCGCCGCGAGGGCGTCATCGTCCGCTTCATCGAGTTCATGCCGCTGGAGGAAGACCGAACGTGGAAGCCCGAGACCGTCGTCCCCATGGACGAGATCCTGGGCCGCCTCAACATCTGGCGTCCTTCCTGCTCCGTCCCTGCCGGTCTGGTTCAGCTGCCAGCTCATGCCGCAAGCGAGACCGCCAGACGCTACACCTTCCGTGATGGGGTTGGCGAAATCGGCATCGTTGCTCCCGTCTCCCATCCGTTCTGCGGACATTGCAGCCGCGTTCGCATCACATCAGACGGAAGCATTCGCACCTGTCTGTTCTCGCAATCCGACCACGACCTGTATGGCGAGATGCGGCGAGGTGGAACCGATGAAGAGCTCGTAGCGTATATCGGGCGTGTCGTCATGAAGAAGGAAGCCCGCCACCACATTGGCGAGGCTGGATTCGAGAAACCGTCTAGAAACATGGTCCATATCGGCGGTTAGCCGATAGATAGTCAGGACTCGCGTATGACCCTTTGGAGCTATTCCATTGCCATACCGATTCGTGATCTGCTGACCTAGAGGTGTAAGTTGGCTGAGAAGCGTCAACAGTTCGCGGTAATCGAAGGTGGGCAGATGAACCATCTGACCGTCTTCCATGACGTCGCGCGCGCCCTGACCCAGACCCTTGAACTCGAGGAAATCTTGCTGATCATCATGGAGAAGATGACTCAGTTTTTCACCCCCGAGCGCTGGTCGATGCTTATGGTGGACCACGAGGCGCAGCAGCTTTACTACCCGATCGCCGCTGGCGAGAACTCCGAGAGCCTAAAGGATCTTCGCATCCCCATGGGCCAGGGGCTGGCCGGCTATGTCGCACTGACCGGAACTCCGCTGATTGTTCCCGACGTATCGCTCGACACCCAGTGGGGCGCCTTCGCGCGTGCTCGACCTGAGCTGAATATTCAGTCCATTGCCTGCATACCTATCCGTTCGGCCGACAAGACCCTGGGCGTCATCCAGCTCTTCAACAGCAAGCTCGACATGATGAGCGAGTACTCCCAATCCTTCATCCGAATGCTCTGTGACTACGCAGCCATCGCGATTCAGAACGCGCGCTCAGTAAAGCTTATCCACGAACTCACCATTACCGACGATTGCACCAGCCTCTTCAACGCCCGCCATCTTTACACCATGCTGGACGAGCAAATCGACATATCCGCCGGCAACCGCACCCATGAGTTCAGCCTGCTCTTCGTGGACCTCGATCACTTCAAAGAGGTCAACGATACACACGGCCACCTGGTCGGCAGTCGGCTGCTCGCCGAAGTAGGCAGCCTGATGAAGCGGGTTCTTGGACCCGACAATGCGTGCTTCCGTTACGGCGGTGACGAGTTCGTCGCCCTGCTTCCGGGCCTCTGCAAGAAGGACGCCACGACCGCCACTATGCAGCTTTGGGAAAATCTGCGTGACGCCCGCTTCCTTACCGGCGCTGGCCTTGACTTGTCGCTCGCCGGTAGCTTCGGACTGGCGACCTTCCCCGAGGATGGCGCCAACGTCCAGGAGATTATCCGCGCAGCTGACACCCAGATGTACGCCGCTAAGACGACGCGGGACAACGTGTCGGTGGCCGGCCTCGGCCTCGTCGCCGGCGGCAAGCCAGGCCTCCAGATGCCCGCAGGACGATCCGCCACAATGGTCGGTGGGGATCTTGCAACCATGCGCCGAGTTGTCAACGCCTAAGACGTTGCGCTCCGCTGCTCCCACCCTGCAGAAAATTGACTCAAGCCTGAACGGGCGATGCGACTCCTCCTGTATCCTTGCCGGAAAGCAAAAGCTGTCCGATGAGGCGTTATGAACCGTGTGAGGATTCCTGAATCTTCAGCCAGCATGTCTGTCCTTCTGTTTGTGGGCATCGTCATCCTGCTGCTATTCGCGAAGGTCATCCTCATCCCCCTAGCCTTCGCGCTGACTCTCTCTTTCTTGCTCGTACCCGCCGTCACGCGACTGGAAACCTGGGGTGTCCAGAGAAAGTTTGCGGTCGCAATCGTCGCCCTGCTGACCTGCGTACTTTTGGCCGTGGGTGCCTACGTGCTGTCGCGGCAGGTCCTTAGCGTCGCGCAGACGCTGCCCAGCTATCGAGCGAACATTCACCAGAAGATCCAATCCATGCACTCCTCGTCGGAGGGATCGCTGGAGACCGCGCTCGCAATGATCGAAGACATGAGCCGCGACCTCGCCGCGACCCGCGAGCCCGATGCACGCGATGCGGTACGAGTGCAGGTCGTCGGCGCGCGCTCGGATCAGCTACAGGCCACCGCGAGCGTCATCCGATCCATCCTCGAGCCGATAGGCCAGGTCGGTATCGTCCTCATCTTTACGATCTACATGTTGATGTATCGGGAAGATTTGCGCCATCGCTTGCTGCTGCTCGCAGGCATGGGAAATATCAATGTCATGACCCAGGCGCTGGAGGAAGCAACCTCGCGCATCAGTCGATATTTGGTCATGCAGTTCCAGGTTAATGCCTGTTACGGGATTGTCGTGGGCGCAGGTTTGTATTTGCTGCATGTACCGCAGGCGACCCTTTGGGGCGTGATCGCCGGGGCGCTGCGCATCGTGCCATTCGCCGGAGTGCTGATCGGCATGACCCTGCCATTGATGCTCTCGGTCGCAATTTCGACGAGCTGGTGGACCCCCATGCTGGTGGTGGGCCTCTTCTTCGTGCTGGAGATGACGGTGGGCAACATGATCGAACCCTGGATCTTCAGTTCGCGGACAGGCATCTCGTCTCTGGCTCTGCTGGGCAGCGCAATCTTCTGGTCCATGCTGTGGGGATTGCCTGGCCTTGCGCTCTCAACTCCGCTGACGGTCTGCGTCGTGGTGCTGGGCCGCTACGTTCCGCAGCTTTCGTTTCTGCACACGCTGCTGGGCTCCAATGCAAAGTTATCTCCGGCGGCCCGTGTCTACGAGCGTCTGCTGGCGATGGATCAAGCGGAAGCATGGGCGGTCGCGGAGAAATTCCTCGATGGCAAACCTCTGGCCGAGCTGTACGACTCCGTCATCGTTCCCGTTCTCAGCCTCGCCGAAGAAGACAGGCACAAAGGCGCGCTTAGCGACGTGCGATGGGATTTCGCATTGCTGTGCCTGAGCGAACTAGTGGCCCGCCTGAGCGAGTATCAGCCGGAGAAGTCCATGCCGGTCCCCGCCAGCCAAGCCCTCGCCGAGAAGGAGATTGCCGTGGTCTGCGTCTTCACTGGTGACAAAGCAGACGAGCTCGCCACCGTGATGTTGACCCAGTTGCTCGAACGCGCGGGATACCAGACACTGATGCTGGCCGACGATGCCATGTCCGACGTGATCCTTGGATCGCTGGCGGCGGAGAAGGACACCGTAATCTTCATCTCGGCGTTGCCGCCGTTTGCCTTCGCGCAGAGTCGTAAATTGTGCCAGCGAGTACGCGAGCACATGGCCGGGAATCGCGTCGCCGTCGCGCTGTGGAACTCCTGCGAAGATGCTGACGACATGCTTACTCGATTCGGACCTGCGCGGCCCGAAATCGTCGTTAGCACCATGGCGCAATCGGTCAGGCAGGTTGAAGCCTGGCAACGCGCAACGCGTCGGGCCTAGCGATAGGCCACCTTAGTGCCGCCGCTCCAAGGTGACCGGCCGCTTTGGCTGCGGTTTCATCACATCACGATTCTCCGGCGCAACCGGATGCACACCAAAATCCCATACGCCCATGTTGATCTCCTTGTCGGAGATTACCTCGATCAGCGCATACTCGCCAAAGTCCAGAGGCTTCTTCGGCGTCACCTTCATCCAATGACCACCCGGCAACAGTTCGCTGGTCGTTTCGATCACGTCTTCCTGTGTCTTCGTGCCACCCAGCAGTCCGATACTGAAGCTCGCCACCACCCGCACATCGGTGCGCACGTCCGCCCGCACCATCACGTAGCCGCTGTCCTGTGAACCGCCGCTCGAGTCTTTCTTCACCCCAGCCGAACCGCTTGCCCCAGATCCATGTGTGTCCACTACAAGCGGAGTTCCACCCGGACGAATTCCAGAACCATCCCCTACACGCAGATAGATCGTCGGCTGTTCCACGTGCATCTGTACTGCCGATGTTTCTCCCTTGAGCTGCACGATCTGGTGCTGAGCCGATCGCGGGTTGATAGCCAGCTTCAAGACATTGTGGCCGGTAGTGTGGTTCAATTCGCCGTCGGTCTGCACCAGCGGGACGAGCTCCGGCGTGCCGCGAAAATAATCGAGCGCCACCACGCTGTCGAGCTCTGGAAGGCTCAAATCCGGCGCAACTTCTGGCGTTAGTGCCCTACGATCCGCCTCCTCCTTCAGCAACTCGGGATCAATGACGGGAACCTGCCCTGCCCTCGCCTCATCCGTCGGCGAGTGACTTCGCTCCCACTTATGCGTGGCATCCCAGTCCACCAGGGCCGCTGGAAGCTCCTCTTTCTCCCCGCGCTCGGCGCTAACGTAGTCGACAATCTTGCCCTTTACCTGGTAGCTCATCACGAGTTGGTAGCTGCCATCCTTCAGGATCAGCCGCGTCCGATGTGGCGCGCCAGCCGACGTCTTCGACACATCCGGCAATGGCTGCTGCGGCCTGGGCTGCGCCACAGCCGTTCCCGCGCAGGCCACCGCAAGCATCAGGCCCAAACCCCAAGTTACAAACAGCTTCTTCATCGAATGCCCGCCCAAACAAAGTTTAGACGCATCTGCGCAACCTGCGCGGCATCTCGAACCTAAGTACGATAGGGATAGATGCTTCGCACGCTCTCTCAAAAACATCGCATCGCAGTCGCCTTCGCCTGCGTGTACTTCTTCTGGGGCTCCACCTACGGAGCCATCCACATTGCCGGCCTGCATCTTGCCCCGCCGCTGGTGGGAGCCTTGCGCACGCTCATCTCCGCCGCGATCCTCTATGCCTTCTGTGTCGCCCGCGGTGTCAGCCTCCGCGTCCCACGCCGCACCGCGTGGCAACTCGCGCTAGTCGGCGTGCTCTTCATGTCCGCCAACAATGTCCTGCTCATATGGGCCGAGACCAAAGTCGCCTCTGGATACGCCTCGCTGGTCATCGCCATGATTCCCATCCTGGTCGCGCTGATGGAGACGGCCCTGCCCGGTGGTGAAACGCTCAACCTGCGCGGCTGGCTCGGCACCCTGCTCGGAGCCACTGGCATGTTGGCGCTGCTCTGGCCGAGCCTCCGCACCACGTCCGGCCACAGGTCCGGTAGCCTCAACGGCTTCCTCATTCTGGTCCTCGCCGCGCTGTGTTTCGCGGTTGGTTCGGTCCTCTCGCGCCGCTTCCGCTTCCAGGTCGACACCTTTGCCGCGACCACTTGGCAGATCGGCGCAGCCAGCGTGGTCAACCTCACCATCGCCATCGCCGCAGGGAACTTTCAGACCGCCCAGTGGACGAGTGCCGGACTGCTGGCTACCCTCTATCTCGCTGTCTTCGGCTCCGTGGTCGGCCTCACCGCATACGTCTACCTGCTCAAGCACGTCCCCGTAACCAAGGTCTCGACGTACGCGTTCGTCAATCCAGTCATCGCCGTCCTGCTCGGCGTCGCCCTCTTCCACGAGCGCCTCGCCCCCGCCGAAATCCTCGGCAGCGTCATCATCCTCTGCGCGGTCGCCACGGTAATCCTCTCCCGCACCAAGGCCGCCCCACCACCCACCAATCCATTGCTGGAGTGCGCTATCGAAGAGTGATCCGCAGGGTGTCCTTAGGTAAGGACGCAGGCGATTCCTTTGCTACTGATCTGGCTAGGGTGACGGTAAAGTGCAAGATATTCCCTCTTCGCGTCGCGATAGTTGCCCTTCGCCGGTATAGATTGGCGATTTATATAAGACCAAGTTAGTCTTATATAGACAACTACTGCCTTGGTGGGGTCGAGAGGAAGATTGCGTGAACCTTAAGTTGATTTGTTTTGGTACTTTGGCATGGTTATCTGCCGGCACTCCTGCGTCTGCGCAAGAGGTTCCGTACTTTGTAACCTATTCCCACCATATGGAAGAGCCGGGGTCGCTTGAAATTGGAACGAAGATGGCGATTGGCAAGCCGCGGAACCCGGGGCACCGCTTCTTCGCCGACTCCACAGAATTTGAATATGGAACGACCGCTTGGTGGACGACCGAACTATACGTGGACGTGACTGGGACCAAAGATGAAAGCACAGTGTTTGGAGGGTTCCGATTGGAGAATCGAATTCGGCCTCTGATGAGGGAGTTCTGGATCAACCCCGTCCTGTATTTCGAGTTTGAAGATATTAATGGGGCGGACAAGAGCGTGTTGGAGGTAGTTGGGCATGACGCCGCGGCAGACTTTGTGGACGATGTGCAGCAGACCAGGCAGGAGAAGAAGCGCGAGGTGGAATTCAAGCTGATTTTCTCTAGCGATGTGAAGGGCTGGAATTTCTCTGAAAATTTGATTTTTGAAAAGAACCTGAACAATTCACCATGGGAGTTTGGCTATGCGCTTGGTGCGAGCCGACCCTTGAGGCTGCGGGCTTCGGCGGCGGCGTGCACTTTTTGCCTGGATAACATGTCAACAGGTGCAGAATTGTATGGAGGGCTCGGCGATCGATACACTTCCGGTCTGCACAACACGTCCCAGTATGCCGGGCCTGTGGCGCAATGGCAGATTCCTAATGGCCCACGATTTTCCTTCGAGACCGGATTCGGATTGAACAGCTATAGTCTGCCGCATATTGTTCGCATTGGAGTGGCTTACGAATTCGACCAGATCTTCCGTCGCAAAGGAGGTCTGCGATGAGGCGGACAGTACTGTGCCTGGCTTTGATCCTTGGGTCAACTTCGACGTGGCTGGCGGCTAGCGATTCCAACGGAGCCTGGCAATCCAAAGTTCCTCAAAAAGACCGCGTCCGCGTCAACCCGCAGGCGCTGGACCCCCAGGCGGTGGAGGCTGGCGCCGTGGTCTTTGCGCGGCACTGTGCGTCATGCCATGGCAGCGATGCTGCAGGGCTCGGCAAGCATCCTTCACTTCGCAGTGCCCGGATACATCAGGCGAGCGACGGGGAGATACAGTGGCTGCTGCGGAATGGATCGCTGGCCCACGGGATGCCGGCTTGGTCGGGGCTGCCCGAGATACAGCGTTGGCAGATCGTTAGATATCTTCACTCGCTACCCCAGGAGGGCAATCGGCCCAGGTAACCCGCTTTTGATCTGTCAGTGACGCTTGGCTGACTCCCCTTAACTACTTCCGCTTCCAACGCACCCCATCCTTCGCGTCCTCAATCACGATGCCCTTCGCCGTTAGCTCCACCCGAATTGCATCGGCCCGCGCGAAGTTCCGTGTCTTCTTGGCCTGTGTACGCTCCGCCACCAGGGCGTCAATCTCCGCATCGCTCTGCCCCATTCGTGCGACCAATTCGGCAGAAGCTTCGTCGCCGCGGCCTTCAGCCTGCGCCCACACCAGCGCTGCCTTGGTCAGTTCCGCATCGCGATCCACCAGCACCGCAAACACGCCATCAAACGTCGTCAGGACGCGCAGAATCTCGTCCGCATTTTCCGCGCCCAGGGTTCCCGCATCTGCAGACGAATTCGCTGCGCGTACCATCTCCGAGATCGCCGCCGCCGCCTCAGCCGTATTCAAGTCATTCGCTAACGCCGCTGTAAATTCCGCTGCCGCCTTCGCCGTAGCTGCCCGCACTGCCTCATTCGCGCCCGCCACAAACCCGCCGCGCAGAATCCGCGCATGAAACGTTCGGAGCCGATCGATCGCATTGGTCGCTGCGCTCAGAGCCTCGAATGTGAAGTTCATCTGGTGACGATATGGAACCGAAAGAAGTAGATACCGGATTGCCGAAGCACGATGGCCCTTCAGCAGCAGATCCCGCAGCGTATAAAAATTTCCTTCCGACTTCGACATCTTCTTTCCCTCGACCAGCAGGAAGCGCACGTGCATCCAATGCCGAGCGAAGGTGTGGCCGGAGGCCGACTCCGACTGTGCAATCTCATTCTCGTGGTGCGGAAACATCAGGTCTTCGCCGCCCGCGTGCAGGTCGAAGCTTTCACCCAGCAGCGATGTCGCCATCGCCGAGCACTCGATATGCCACCCCGGCCGGCCCGCACCCAGCGCCGTCTGCCAACTCGGCTCGGGCACGCCATCGGGACCGGTCTTTACCGCCTTCCACAACGCGAAGTCCCGCGCCGCGTCCTTCTCGTACTCATCCACATCCACGCGTGCGCCGTCTTCAATGCCGTCGAAATCCTTCTTCGACAGTTTGCCGTAATCCGGAAACCGCGCGATGCGGAAGTACCAACTGCCGTCCTCAGTCCGGTAGGCGATATCCTTCGCCGCCAACCGCTCGATCAGCGTCACCATCTCTGGAATGTGCTCGGTCGCGCGCGGCAGATGCTCCGGCCGTTCGATCCCCAGCGAGTCCATATCCTCAAAAAAAGCCTTCTCGTAGCGCGCCGTATAGTCGCTGATTCCCTTGCCCGCCGCCAGTGCATTGCGGATGATCTTGTCGTCGACATCGGTCACGTTCATCACATGTTCGACGGCCATCCCCTGCTGCCGCAAGAACCGACGCAGCACGTCGACATGCAGAAACGTCCTGAAGTTTCCAATGTGCCCGTAGTCGTAAACGGTCGGCCCGCACGCGTACATGCGCAGCGCCGGCGCGCCCACCGGCTCCAGTGTTTCCAGCTTGCCACTCAATGTATTGAAGAGTTCCAACGACGCCACTGCACTCACCACACCGCCGCATCCAGCGCGCACAACGACGCCCCGTGCAGACCACACTTTCCGTCTAAATTGCTCCCTGTAGATTCTACAGGCCCGCCGTCGTCATCTAACCTAAGGTGATTGGGCCGCGTTTCCCGACTACAACGATGTCCTGGCTCAACAGAGCGATCTACGCGACTGCTGCATCGCTGTTCCTTTTCCTGACCGCTAATACGAATTCCCAAACAGGTAATGCGGGAAGTCCATCCGTGAAGACAACGCCGCTGTTCGGCAACATGCGTCCACTCTACGTCTTCACCCCATCCATATCCGACCTGCGCGCGGCCACACAGTTGTCAGCACTCCACGAAAATAAGACGGAGGCTGACGAGCGTCAAGTAGTCATCGTGCTTGAAGACCAGAGCCAGACGCTGGCCACGTTGCCCGAACATCCCAAGCTTCGGCTGACCTCGCCGGATAGTGATCAGACTGCAGCGCGGCGCCGTTTCAAAGTGTCTCCAAGCGACTTCACCGTCATCCTTGCCGGCAAAGATGGCAGGGAAAAGCTGCGTTCCCACCAACCTATTCCGTTCTCCAGACTTCGCGACACTATCGACCGCATGCCCATGCGTCAACAAGAGATGCACCAGAAGAACTAGGCCCTTGCGTAGTGCCGACTTCTTACGCCCAGACGCAGAATGTGGCCCCCAGCCTACCCCAGCCTTAGCTGCGGCACCGCCACCAATGACTCCGCCGCAAACTCCCTTGAAACATACTTCGGCCAGGCTGCTGCCGCGATCATCGCCGCATTATCCGTAGACATCCCCACAGAAGGAAACGCCACCGACAGTCCACGCCGCGCGCCCTCCTCCGCAAACCGCCGCCGCAACTCGCTGTTCGCCGACACGCCGCCCGACACCACAATTCCCCGTACCTCGAACGTCCCCGCCGCCGCAAACGTCTGCCGTATCAGATTACCCACCACCGCATACTGAAACGACGCGATTAAATCCAGCGCCTCAGTGTCGAAAAGCTCTGGCATCCCCAGCGCCTCTTGGGGCTTCAGCCCCGGATTCGCCTTCAGCGCCGCACCCAGCGCACTTCTCCGCACCTCGATCGCTGCCACCATCCCATGTGCCTGGATATACCGCAGTACCGCTGTTTTGATCCCACTAAATGAAAAATCAAACGTAGGCCCGACCGCTGGTAGCCCCGAAGCCTTCTTGTTCACAATCCCAGGTCGCGGCGCACGCGGCTTGATCTGTCCAAAACGAAACTCCACCGCCCGCGGATTCCCATGCCCTGCCAGCGCATCCATCCACGGCCCACCCGGATATCCCAAGCCCAGCAGCTTGGCGACCTTATCGAAAGCTTCGCCCGCCGCGTCATCCACGGTCCGGCCGACGTTCCGATACCGCCACAATCCCGGCAGAGAATCCAGGTACCCCACGGTCGACGCACTCTCTACGCCAACCGTGCGGTTACCACTCCTGTCCGCCAGATACAAATGCGTATGTCCCCCACTGACCACCAGCGCCAACAGCGGCATCTCCATCGGCTTCTCCTGCTGACAGGCCTCCATCAGCACTGCATGGATATGCCCTTCGAGATGATTCACGGCAATTAGCGGCTTCTCCAGCCCCAGCGCCAGAGACTTCGCATACGTGATCCCTACCAGTAGCGCCCCGGCTAACCCGGGGCCTTCAGTCACTGCAATCGCATCCAGATCCGCAAATGAAAGTCCCGGCGAAACCCGCGCCGCCTCTGCCATCGCCGCCCTCACGACCGGAACAATATTCCTCAGATGCTCCCGGCTGGCCAACTCTGGTACCACCCCGCCGTAGTTCGCATGCAGTGCGATCTGCGAAGCCACCACATTCGAAAGGACTTCCCTTCCCTCGCGAACGACCGCCGCGGCCGTCTCGTCGCACGAGCTTTCAATGCCCAATATCAGCCCACGCAGCCTACCCTTCTCTTCCATACACTCATCATAGAGATAGACTTCGTATCTCAGATCTTCACTCGGTCAATCCCGTCCAGAGCTATCCGAAACAAATCGAAACCAGCGAGCATACATGACCCGAACCATCCATACGGCCTTTCTCCTTGTCACCATGTCCGCGACCGTGGCGTCGCTATCCGCCCAGCCCCCCTCCGCAGCGCAGGGGCCAGACGGAACGGGCACCTCGGCGACTCCATCCGCGGTGCTGCGCCCGGCCCTCGCGAGCCTGCAGCAGGCCATCGATATCCTTCACCCCGAAAGGTGGAAGGCCCCGGCCACGATTACCGCCGAATCCATCTCGGATGTCGGGTCGATACAGCGCGATCTAGGCACCACACTGCCACCCCTGCTCACCGCCGCCGATGCTGCGCCAGGCTCCGCTACTCAACTACTGCCCGCGTATCGCAATATCGAAGCGCTTTACGATGTGCTTGTTCGCGTGACCCAGACCGCCGTCCTCGCGGCACCGACCCAGCAAAGTGCGGCGCTCCAGCAAGCCACCTCGAGACTGCAACAGGCCCGGCGCGAGTTCGGCGATCTGCTCCAATCTTCTGCCCAGTCCCAGGATCGGCGTCTCCACGACGCACAGACTCAATTGCGCACTGTGCAGAACACTCCGCCGCCGGTGGCCCCCGTTTGCACGCCGCCTCCGCCTCCCGTCAAAAAGGCCAAGCCTCACGCCAAACCCAAGCCCGCCGCGCAGACTGCGCCATCAACATCCCATTAGGGAGCAGACAGCCGATGCGCTGCTGCCGCCCGTGTTCCTGCGCACAGAGGATGAGCCGTCGTTGCGGACCGCGCTATGCTTGCAGAGGGGTAGGGTCATGCATCTGACGAGCTCGCAATATAAGACCGCCCTCGCCATTGCTAAGACGCTGCGAGACGCCGGCCACCAGGCTTTTTTTGCTGGAGGCTGCGTGCGCGATCTGCTGCTGGGCATCGAGCCCAAAGATTACGACGTAGCTACCTCCGCGACGCCCGGACAGATCACCGCATTGTTCCCGAAGACCTTCGCGGTTGGGGCTCACTTTGGCGTGATTCTCGTCTGTTCCGCGCAACCCGATGGGCCTGATATCGCCACTGAAGTTGCCACCTTCCGCCACGACGGAGCCTACTCCGACGGCCGCCGTCCCGATGCGGTCCGCTTCTCCAGCGACCCCCGCGAGGATGTTCTCCGCCGCGATTTCACCATCAATGGTCTGCTGCTCGACCCCATCGCCTATGACGCCACCGGCGACCTCGACTCTGCCGTGCTGGACTTCGTTGACGGCCGCAAGGACCTCTCGCGTGGCGTCGTCCGCACGATAGGCAATCCCAAACTCCGCTATGCCGAGGACAAGCTCCGCCTGCTTCGCGCAGTCCGTTTCGCGGCACGTCTCAATTTTCACCTCGACGTCACAGGCATCCGATGTCAAGCTGCCGAAATCATCCAAATTTCGGCGGAACGCATCCGGGACGAACTCACGCTCATCCTGACCGAAGGCGGCGGCTGCCGTGGATTTGAGTTGCTTTATCAGCTTGGACTGCTCGCACGAATCCTGCCTGAAGTCGTTCGTCTCCGCGGCGTCGCGCAACCGCCTGAGTTCCACCCCGAGGGTGACGTCTGGGTTCACACCATGCTGCTGCTGGAGAAGCTTCCTGCTGGCTGTTCGGCTACGCTCGCCTGGGGCGCGCTGCTGCATGATATTGGCAAGCCTGCGACATACCAGCCGCCAAACCCAACGGTCGCAGGCGACCGCATCCGCTTCAATGGCCACGTCGAAGTGGGCGTCCGCATCGCTGAAGACATCCTCGCGCGCCTGCGCTTCTCCAACGAGGACAGCGTCCAAATCCTGGCGCTGATCAAGAACCACATGCGCTTCGGCGACATCCTGCAAATGAAGCAGTCGACCCTCAAGCGCTTCCTTCGCCTACCGCAATTTGACGAGCACCTCGAACTGCATCGTCTCGATGTTAGTTCCGCCCACGGCGACATGACGCTATATAACTTCGCCCGGGCCCAGTATGAAGCCGAACCGGCGCCCGATCTCCGGCCTGCGCCTCTGCTCACAGGAACCGACCTGATCCTCGCAGGCTACCGACCCTCGCCGCAATTTAAGCCGATGCTCTCTTTGGCAGAAGACGCACAGCTTGAAGGCACAATC
Organism: Granulicella sp.; assembly: GCA_025357875.1. Classification (GTDB taxonomy): domain Bacteria; phylum Acidobacteriota; class Terriglobia; order Terriglobales; family Acidobacteriaceae; genus Edaphobacter. The sequence goes on along the minus strand of JANYLK010000033.1, from coordinate 15,216 downwards.
ACTGCACGCGAGGAAGCCCTCGCTCTGGTACAGGCCACGTTCCCACTCCTCACTCGGGGTGCAGGGGAATGAGTTCTGCCCTGCGCAAGCGGCAAGAATCGTGCACTCCTGTTGGCATCCGAAATCGGCTTTCGCGAAGTTCTCGGAGTCGAACTCAATCCGGGGCTTGCTGCGAATGCACAGTCTAGTGTCAAGCTATGGATTGGAGCCGGCAAAGCTCGCTGTCCCATCCGTGTCGAACGCGCAGACACTGTCGACTTCAGCTGCCCATGGGTCCATGCGTCGCTTTTTCTCTTCAACCCATACGGCGGGGTTCTCATGCAACGGCTTGCCAACCGCCTTGCGGCAGACTTTCCTAATCGGCCAGCCGACCTTGAAGTTTTGTACTACAAGCCCGAAAATGGAGGCGCTTTCGATAAAAACTTCGAGATGTTATGGTGCGAGACAACCGGAATCAGCCCGGAAGACTAAGCCGTAGACCCCGTCGCCGATCCGCGCGACCAGGCCAGCGCCTATCGACTGATCAGGAGACAAACGTGACGCACCCGCACCAACGAAAACCCAGTCGTCAACTCCAGCATTTAGGCCTCAGCATCCTCCCCTACCTTCTTTTCGCCGTAACTCTGATCACGTCATTGCAACTTTGCGCGTCCGTCGTAGGAGTCAGCGTGGCCGCGCCGTCGTTGACCCAAGAGCGGATTGAGAGGCTGCCCAAACCGCAACGCCCTGTGTGGACGGCTTACCTCGGGCGCTCGGTGCAGCAGGCTGAACGCGATCGGATGGCGTTGGCCGCAGAGCGCAGGGGTCTGGCAACAATCCCTCCCGCGCCGAAAGAGGGTGGCTTTGGTGGCTCTATGCCAATGGACCGCGCGGTCGCCTGGTACGCGACGCCGGAAGCGCGTCACATTGGCAACGTCATCGTCAGCTTCCAGACTCCCGGCGGCGGCTGGTCCAAAAATATGAGCATGTCGGGGGCTATACGCACTCCGGGTCAGAGCTATGCCGCCAACAACGTCTCGCGTTTCCTCTCTCCCAGCGACTTTGACGTGCCTCGCGATCCCCAATGGAATTACATCTCGACGTTGGATAACGATTCCACCTCAACCCAGATCCAATTCCTGGCCCGTCTTGGCACCTCGAATCCAGGTCCCGTTGGAACGCCTTATCGCACGGCCTGTGTGCGTGGTCTTCATTATTTACTAGACGCGCAGTTTCCCAACGGTGGATGGCCCCAGGTCTGGCCGCTCGAAGGCAGCTACCACGACGCGATCACCTTCAATGACAACGCAGTTACCCTTGCCGCCACAGCTCTAACCGACGCAGCCAACGCGACCGGCAATTTTTCGTTTGTTCCGCCAGAACTCCGCAAGCAGGCCGCAGCCGCCTCTGCCCGCGCGCTCGAGTGCATCCTTGCCACGCAGATCATCGTCGATGGGAAGCGTACGGTCTGGGCGCAGCAACATGACGCGCTCACCCTAGAACCCGTCTCCGCACGCAACTATGAGCCGGCGGCCCTATCCAGCGGCGAGAGCGCTGACATTCTGCTCGATCTGATGTCGCTGCCCAATCCCAGCCCAAAGGTACAGGCCTCAATCCACGCCGGCGTCAAATGGCTTAACGTCCACGCGGTCTACGGCCAAGCGTACACGGGTGACCGCGCTGCGGGCCGCAGACTCGTGCCCGCCCCGGGAGCCGGCCCAATCTGGGCGGGTTATTACAGCCTCACCACCAGCAAGCCGATTTTCGGCGACCGCGACAAAACCATCCACGACGATGTCAACGAGCTGACCCTGGAGCGCCGCAATGGATACTCCAGGTGGAATAACACTCCACAGCGTTCCCTCGATGCCTACGCGGACTGGAGCAAGACCCACTAGCAAGCCCCATAGACCATGGTTGCGTCGCAGATAAGTAGAAGCAAACCACGGCTCGCTCCGTTCGCATCTCACAGATTCGATGCCAGTGAAAAAATTACTACTGAACACGCCTCCGGATGTCACGCCAGATACGACCGTCACACTGAACGGAGCGAATGTACCCGCTCACCTCGGCGAGCCGCTGATCGACGCGCTCAATCGACATTCCATAGCCACCGGCACAAAGCAAGTCCCACAAGTCTGCTACCTGCCGCAGATGGGCCCGATCCAAAGTTGCGATACATGCATCGTCGAAGTGGACGGAAAATTGGTCCGCGCCTGCGGTACGCAGGTCGCGAGTGGCATGATCGTCTCGACCGAGAGCCATGCCGCCGACATCGCCCAGCGCGAAGCCTTCGACCGCATCCTTCAGAATCACGACCTTTACTGCACTGTCTGCGACAACAACAACCAAAACTGCACCGTGCATAACACCACGGCGGATCTCGATGTTAAACACCAGGCGCTCCCCTTCCTTCACAAGCCCTACCCACAGGACCACTCAAACCCCTTCTATCGCTATGATCCTGACCAATGCATCCTGTGCGGGCGATGCGTCGAGGCCTGCCAGAATGTGCAGGTCAACGAGACGCTTACGATCAATTGGGAGTCGGCGCACCCACGCGTGTTGTGGGATGGCGGAGAGAAGATCGAAGGCTCCAGCTGCGTCTCCTGCGGCCACTGTGTCACGGTTTGCCCTTGCAATGCGCTGATGGAAAAGTCGATGATCGGCCACGCCGGCTATTTCACTAACCTACCCGCGAAGGTGCTCGACGACATGATCGAGGTGGTCAAGGCGATTGAGCCGAGCATCGGCTATGGACCCATTCTCGCGCTCTCAGAGACCGAGGCCGAGATGCGTAATGCCCGCGTCAAGCGCACCAAGACGGTGTGTACATATTGCGGAGTTGGCTGCTCCTTCGATGTGTGGACACGTGACCGCCACATCCTGAAGATCGAACCGATGCACGGCGCGGCAAACGGAATCTCCACCTGCGTCAAGGGCAAGTTCGCGTGGGACTTCATCAACTCGGACGACCGCCTCACCTCGCCGCTTCTACGCCAGGGTGACACCTTTGTCCCGATCACGTGGGACGAGGCGCTGCAAATCATCCACGACAAGTTCACGCAGATCAAGCGCGATCACGGGCCCGATGCACTGGCGTTCATCGCCTCCTCGAAGTGTACGAACGAGGAAAGCTACCTGATGCAGAAACTGGCGCGCGCCGTGATCGGCACGAACAACATCGACAACTGCAGCCGTTATTGCCAGACGCCTGCAAGCAAAGGTCTGCAGCGCACCGTGGGATACGGCGCGGACTCCGGATCGATCTCGGACATCGAGCAGGCAGCGCTGGTCGTGATCATCGGCTCGAACACGGCCGAGTCGCACCCCGTGCTAGCCACGCGGGTCAAGCGCAGCCATAAGCATCGCGGCCAGCGGCTGATTGTCGCCGATCTGCGCAAGCACGAGATGGCAGAGCGCGCCGATATCTTCATCCGCCCCAATCCGTCCACCGACGAGGTCTGGCTCTCTACCGTCGCAAAATACATCCTCGACAATGGCCTCGCCAACATGGACTTCATACACGAATGGGTAAACCACTTCGACGAATACGCGAAGTCGCTTGAGCCTTTTACGCTTGAATATTGCGAGCGCGTCACCGGCATTTCCGCCGACACGCTGGTCAGAGTAGCCAATGAGATCGCCAGCGCGAAGTCGGTATGCGTCCTGTGGGCCATGGGTGTTACTCAGCATTGTGGTGGTGCAGACACTTCCACCTGTATCTCGAACCTGCTTCTCTTGACGGGAAATTACAAGCGACCAGGCACCGGTGCTTACCCGCTACGTGGCCACAATAATGTGCAGGGGGCAAGCGACTTCGGCTCCATGCCCGACGTCTACTCTGGCTACCAGCATGTAGATGACGATACTGTGCGTGCGAAGTTCGAGGCCGACTGGGGCGTTACGCTACCCACGAAAAAGGGCTTCGACAATCACGAAATGATCGAGGCCATCCTCGATGGCAAGCTTAAGAGCCTCTACATCAAAGGCGAAGACACAATCACCTCCGACTCGAACACGAACCACGTTGGCGAGGCGCTGCGTAGCCTCGAATTCCTCATCGTGCAGGACATCAACTTCTCAGAAACCTGCGCCTATGCCGACCTCGTGCTGCCCGCTTGCCCGTCATTGGAAAAAGAAGGCACCTATGTCAACACGGAGCGCCGCATCCAGCGACTCTATAAAGCGCTTGAACCCCTTGGCCATTCGAAGGCCGATTGGGAGATTATCCAGCTCATCGCCAATAAACTCAGGGCTAAGTGGAGATACAAACATCCTTCGGACGTGATGGTCGAGGTGGCGCGACTTACTCCATCGCTCGCCGGCGTAACGTATGAGCGACTCGAGGGCTACAAGTCCCTGCAGTGGCCGGTCCACGCCGACGGCACCGACACGCCACTGTGCTACGTCGACAAGTTTCCTTTCCCCGATGGCAAGGCGCGCTTCTACCCGCTGGAATACTTGCCGCCATCAGAGGAAGTTAGTGACGAGTACGATTTACATCTCAACAACGGCCGGCTGCTCGAACACTTTGAGCAGGGGTCAATGACCTACCGGTCGCCCGGCATCAAGCAGATCACTCCGCGCAGCTTCGTCGAAGTCTCGCCGGAACTCGCTGCCGAGCGTGGCATCACGACAGGTCGCCACGTCCAGCTCACTTCGCCATACGGTCGAGTCCGCGTGCAGGTATTGATTTCCGACCGAGTCAAGGGCAAGCAGCTGTATATGCCGTTGAACTCCGTCGAAGAGCCGGTCAATCTGCTCACTAGTTCGCACGTAGACCGTGCGACGCATACGCCTGCGTTCAAGGAATTGTCCGTACACATGACCCTGTTACCCGAGCAGGGCGAGAGTCCGCTGCCTCGCCAGAATTTCCGCTTCGGTACCCGCACTCCTCAGACCGGCGTCGAAATCGAACGTAAATGGGCCCAGCCAAGCTACCGACTTCCCGGCACGGTTTCTGGAGACGAGCTAGTTCAGATCAAATCAACAACCGTGTAAGAACGGAAGAACACATCATGGCAAATCCGATTGCATTTAAACCACCCGCAGTAGACCCGCGTACTGAACTGAATCGACGCCTCGACGCCGCGCCAACCGAGCATGCCGAAGCGGTGCTGGTCGTGTGGGACATCCTCCAGGCAGCGCATGATCAAGGGATTCTTGATGCTGTCCATGGTGTCATCTCAGCCCGCGATACCATCTTCGGAAAACTTGCCGATTACGCCAAACTCCCCGAAGGAAAAGCCGCGATTCGTAACCTGCTTGCTACCGCGAAACTAATCGGTGAGCTTGACCCCGACACGCTCGATCAACTGTCCAGGATACTGGTGAGTACGTGCGATGAGCGTCGCCACCAGCCGCCTCTTTCACTCTGGCAACTGTTCCGGCGTTCTACCAATGAAGACAGCCGCCGCGGACTCGCCTTCCTCACCAGCCTGCTCTCCGGCCTCGGTCGCTCCCTCAAATAGCATGCTTGCTGAGCTGGCATCACGACAACATCACTGCGAGTGCATAGAATAGCTGTCGTGAGCCAACCCACGCACTCCTTCGATATCGGTCCCGTTCCCGTCGGTCGCGGCAAGATCTTCCTGATCGCCGGCCCTTGCGTGTTGGAGTCGGAGATCCACGCCCGCACCCTCGCCGATGCTATCCAGCGCATCACCGCAGATCTCGGCATGCCCTATATCTTCAAGGCCAGCTACGATAAGGCGAACCGCACCAGCATCCGCAGTTTCCGCGGTCCCGGCCTGGTCGAAGGCGCGCGCATCCTCCGCTCGATCGCGCAATCCACGGGCCTGCCCATCCTCACCGACGTCCACACCCCCGAGGACTGCCTGCGTGTATCGAAGGTACTTGGCGACATCGAGGCCGTGCTGCAAATTCCCGCCTTCCTGTGCCGGCAAACCGACCTGCTGATCGCCGCCGCTCACACGGGCCGCGCCATCAACGTCAAAAAGGGTCAGTTTGTTGCGCCACTCGACATGCAGCATGCAGTCTTAAAGGTGCGCGATTCAGTTGCGGCGATGAGCAATCCTAAGCCGGCCCGCGTCTTTCTCACTGAACGCGGAGCGAGTTTCGGCTACAACAATCTCGTCGTTGACATGCGCTCTTTACCGATCATGCGCCGCTTCGCACCCGTGGTGTTCGACGGCACCCATTCGGTGCAGACACCCTCGGCTGCGAATGGAGTGAGCGGCGGCCAGCCCGAATTCATCCCGGTACTCGCGCGTGCGGCAGTCGCTGCTGGCGTCGACGGTATCTTCCTCGAGGTCCACGACGATCCCGCCCATGCGAGGTCCGACGGCGCCAACGCGCTGCGCCTGGACAAGCTTAAACCGCTACTCGAACAACTGCTCGCCATCCACGCCGCAGTCTCTTAAAAGAAAAGCGGCCCACGCAGTGCAGGCCGCTCATACAAATAATTTCAGATTACTGGTTGAAGTTGTCTTCTTCCTCTTCGTGGAGCCCATAGCGGCGCAGCAGGTTGGGCAGATTCTGCGAGAAGGCAGCGCGCGGCATCACGGTATCGCAACCCGCCTCAACCGCCTTGGCCTTCAGGTCGCCCTGCAGGTGCGAGAGGAAGCCGATGATTGACGTGCTCTTCTTCAGCTTCGCCTTCAGCTTGGGAATCAGCGTCAGTGGCTTCGCATTCGCATTATTCAAGTCGAAGACAATTAGACCGGGACGATCCGCTTCCTCGGCTCCGGTAAGCTCCGCGATCGCCTCTTTCTCATTCTTGATAAAGGCGACTTTGACCCCGAGCTTGCGCGCGGTTTCGGTAATCTTCGCGTTGAAGAAGAGATCTTCGATGAAGAAAAATATCTTGGTCGGCGCGTCCTCGGCGATTGGAATAGCCTTGCCCATCGAGTAGTCGATTGGCTGCGTGTCGCTCTGGTATCCGCGTCCACCGCCGCGGCCCTGGTAATTTCCCTGCGTCTCGATCGTCGATGGAGGACCGTCGGCGAAGTTGCCATTGGCCACGCGATAGCTATGGTCCATCGGCCCAACGAAGCTTCGTGGACCGCGCTCGCGCTGCTTGCCGCCGCCCTTGCGCTTGAATCCGCCCGCACTGTTGCCCGGCTGATGAGTGTCCTTGTCGCGATACCCACCGCTCGCACCGTTGCCATTGCTGAATCCAGCCGCACTGGCCTGATTGCCGGGATTTTCCGGTCCCCGCTGGCGATCCCGATCGCGAAACTTCTTCTTCCACCGCTTGGCCGACGGGCCTGCGCCAGCTTGTTGGCCCACGCCATTCTGCTGTTGTGCGCCGCCTTGTTGCCCTTGGGGCTGGCTTGCCGGCGCAGCTACTCCCTGACCGTTTCCTTGGACATCGCCTACAAACTGGCTGCCACCCTGCGCGCCTTGAGGCACTTCGTCCGGCGACTTGCCCTTCCGCTTTCGACGACGCCGTCGGCTGCTCTTGGACTGTCCCATGCCGTGTTGAATGTTGTGGTCGGCATTCTGCGCCGAACCCAAATCACCGTTCCGGCCACCCATTTGCCCACCCATTTGTTCGGGCGGAGCCAGCGGACCCTGGTGCACTTGCACTTCGGGCGATTCCTGCTCTGAACTCATGTTTCCACTTCCTATTACTGGTTAATGACTGCCGCCTCTTTCCCACGCTCGCAGGCCTCTCCGGCCCCCACAGAGTTCGCGGAGATCGAACCAACCCGGTTTTGTAGCGTCGGTGGAAACGGAATCAAGTTTTATTCGAACCTGCGTCTTACTGCTTCGGTCAGATGCGACCAGTCGGCACATTGCTCCGCGCGACCCTGGATTGCCACAAGCAACCTGGAATTGCCAAGAGCTGCCTGGAAAACGCCCCGGTGTAAATCGCCATGTCTGGCAATTTCATTCACCCTCACCGCTGTTTGCAACGCTCGGAGTCTCTTGGCGGATTCAACCCAAGGTCAAAAACTGATCACTTGCATGGAATCCAGTAGTATCCACCGAAAATCGAGAAAAACCGTAAATTTGCCGCCATCGGGAAAGCAAAAACAACACGGTGGTCAGCACCCACAGCCGGTTTCACTAGGCAATCCCGAGCATACGCCCAAAGCAATGCCATGGCAAGAAAAACCTTTGCGGCCACAACGTCGAAAAAAATCCGTAAATGGCAAGAGCCGCCCAAATAGGGTGGCTCTATGCACAATGGCCGTCGAAGGCCTCCTGAAACTCCCTTATTGGAAGATAAATCCTGAACCCGGCGTGCATCTGAGTGATGCATCTCTTCGGGGGAACGAATTCCCTCAATCCGACTAGGTCCGTAAAAACCTCTAACGCGAATCGAGAACACAACCGTGATTGCACTAGTTACGTGTGCAATCAGGGTGCCAAAGATTTTTAAGAAAATTTCCGCCAATTATGACGTTTCTGCTTGCTGCGGCTGGAGATAAATCACAATAAACAGGAGAGTCTTTCTCCCACGCTCCATATTTCAGGAGATTCGGGTTTGACCCTGCATCCCCAGAACAATATAATCGCAGTGTTGTCGCAGTCCTTTTAGCTAACGTTGAATTCGTAGATTTTCAAGCGAAGTGATCGGAATGAGCCGCGCTAGACGCGTGGCTCTGGTTGAGTGGATTTGAGGACATGAGGACGGGCCGCAAGCCCGACTCGATATAGAGACGATCCCGACGGATCCTGAAGGAGCACCACACCACACATGAATTCCAAGTTTGTACTCGTTGCCGCCCTTGCCGCGGGAGCATTGTCCTCCGCCCTGGCCCAGACGACATCCCCAGCAGCTCCTGCCCCGGCAAGCGCAGTGGCGCTTCCCGCACCTCAGGCAGTTCCGGCAAAGATTGCATTAGTCGAGTTTCTGGAGGCGGCCGCAGCTACCAACGAAGGCCAGAAAGCCCGCGCCGACGTTCAGAAAAAGTACGAGCCGACCAAGACCAAGCTGGAAGCCCTCAGCGCCGAGATCGAATCTCTCTCCAAACAACTCCAGGTTGCTCCGGCAACCATGAGCGAAGATGAGAAAGCTTCACGTGCCAGGACCATCGACACAAAGCAGAAGCAGTTGCAGCGTGACGGCGACGACGCAACCACCGCTTACAACGCCGATATGCAGGATGCCATTGGCAAGGTCGCCCAGAAACTCGGGCCTGTCCTTATCAAGTATGTTCAGCAGAACGGCTACACCATGCTGCTCGACAACACCGGTCAGCCGCAACAGGGTGGATTGAACGTTTTGTGGGCGCCCGGCACCGACATCTCGCAAGCAGTAGTTGACGCCTACAACGCAAGTTCCGGAGTAACTGCGCCTCCCCCATCCGCACCGTCGGCCGCGCGTCCCCGTCCAGCAGCGCCCAAGCCGGCTGCACCGAAGCAGTAGGTTGAGTTCCAGCATCGGATCGGGAGAACATCCCGGTCCGGTCACTTCCCTGCTGCATTTCCAACCACTTCTAGATCTTCCAATTCCAAGGAGTTTCACACACCTCATGAACTACAAGCTCGCTCTTCTCACCGCGCTGGTCGCGGGCATAATTCCGGTGGCTGCGATTGCTCAGGCGTCGCCTGCTACGCCTGAATCAACCACACCTACACCGGCAATAGCGGCTCCTGCAGCCGCACCTGCGGCGGTCGTTCCTCAGTCCTACCCGGCAAAGATTGCGTTGGTCGCATTCCAGCAGGCTGTCGTCGCCACCAACGAAGGACAGCGCGCGGTGGCCGAAATTCAGAAGAAATACGCACCGAAGCAGACTCAGCTTGAGGCGCTCAATACCGAGGTTGACGGCCTCAAAAAGCAACTGCAGGCTGCACCCGCAACATTGACCGACGCCGACCGCACCGCTCGTATGAAGACCCTCGACACCAGACAGAAGCAACTTGACCGGGACACAGACGACGCAAGGACCGCCTATCAGGCCGACCTTCAGGAAGCCTACCGTAAGGTCGCCGAGAAGGTGAATGTAGTGCTGCTTAAGTATGTCCAGGCCAACGGCTATACCCTCCTGCTCGACGTGGGCAGCGAGCAGAGTTCCGTCATGTGGGCTGCAAGAGACCCGAGCGCGGATATCACTCAGGCCGTCGTGAGTGCGTACAACACTTCGTCCGGAATAACAGCGCCCCCGCCGGCAGCTCCGTCAGCAGCGCGCCCAAAACCGGCAACCACCATTCCGCGCGCGACGCCCAAGCCGCCAGTCAAGTAACGCACACTGCGTGATTCGCAAAGAGGAGGTCTTCGGACCTCCTCTTTGCGTCTTTAGGACGAGGATTCTCACTTCCGTCAGCTTGTGGAAAAAAATGTGGATTCCCTAGCTGCGAAAATTCACAAATTTTGGGGAGCCATCCGTCATGGAATTGGTGGAAGCTCCATTTAGAATGTAAGTTGCATGTTTACAGTGGCTTGCGCGGCCCTTGTAAAGGGCTTAGTCAAATTCGGGGCATAGCGCCGCAAATGTTCAAAATAAAAGGCTTTCCACAGTTCGGGGAATCTCTATTCCAGAAATCAGGGCCAATTCGGAACACCCTTGACGTCGATCACTGAAATCTTGGCCGGCGGATAATGGCACATTCTCAAACGAAGGCCACCTTTTACTCTTCGCCAACCTTAAGTACCGCGAGGAATGCCTCCTGCGGGATGTCCACCTTGCCGATCCTTTTCATCCGCTTCTTACCTTCCTTCTGCTTTTCCAGAAGCTTGCGCTTGCGGCTGATGTCTCCGCCGTAGCACTTGGCAATCACGTTCTTGCGGATCGCTGTGACCGTCTCGCGCGCGATCACCTTCGCGCCGATCGCTGCCTGAATCGCAACCTCGAACATCTGCCGCGGAATCAATTCGCGCATCTTTGAGACCAACGCGCGACCGCGATCATAAGCGAGGTCCCGGTGCACGATAATCGAAAGCGCATCGACCGGTTCGCCGCCAATGAGGATATCCATCTTCACCATCGGCGAGACCCACATGCCCGATAGCACGTAGTCGAGCGACGCATACCCGCGCGAAACCGATTTCAGTCGATCGTAGAAGTCGAGAACGATCTCGTTCAACGGAAGCTCATACGTAATCATCACGCGGCTGGCGGTGACGTACTCAAGATTCTTCTGACGCCCACGCTTGTCTTCCACCAGCTTCAGAATTCCGCCGACGTACTCTTCATTGGTCAGAATCTTTGCCGTGATCACCGGCTCCTCCACCATCTCGATCTCAGACGGATCAGGCCAGCGTGAAGGATTGTCGACTTCAATAACTTTGCCGTCCGTGAGAGTGATCTTGTATCGAACACCCGGCGCTGTCGTAATCAGGTCGAGATCGTACTCGCGTTCCAACCGCTCCTGAATAATCTCAAGATGCAGCAGGCCAAGGAAGCCACAGCGGAAACCAAATCCTAGCGCGACTGACGATTCCGGCTCGAACGAAAAACTCGCATCATTAAGCCGCAGCTTTTCCAGTGCGTCACGCAACATCCCATGCTCGTGCGAGTCGACCGTATACAGTCCGGCGAAGACCATGCTCTTGATGTCTTCAAATCCTGGGAGCGCCTCAGCGCAAGGTCGAGCCACTTCGGTGATCGTGTCGCCAACCTTCGTGTCCGCGACGTTCTTGATGGTCGCAACGAAGAAGCCAACCTCGCCGGCTGAGAGTTCCACCAGCGCGACCGGCTTTGGAGTCATCACGCCCATGCTCTCTACATCGAATATCCTGCCATTCGACATAATCTTAATCTTCATGCCCTGGCGCAGACGCCCGTTGATAATGCGTGCCAGCACAATCACTCCTCTATATGGATCGAACCAGGAGTCGAAGATAAGCGCCTGCAATGGAGCGTTTGCATCGCCACGCGGAGGAGGAAGTCGATGCACCACCGCTTCGAGAATATCGGCTACACCGACGCCGGTCTTCGCCGACACCGCAAGCGCGTCATCAGCCGGAAGTCCGACAGCTTTCTCAATCATCTCGCGAGTGCGTTCGATATCAGCTGAAGGCAGGTCGATCTTGTTGATGATGGAGATAATCTCCAGGCCATGGTTGATGGCGAGGTACGCGTTAGCCAGCGTCTGCGCCTCGACACCCTGTGACGCGTCGACCACCAGCAGTGCGCCTTCGCATGAGGCCAGCGATCGCGATACTTCGTAGCTGAAGTCGACGTGCCCCGGCGTATCGATTAGGTTGAGTTGGTACGTCTCCCCGTTGTGCGCCTCGTACATCATGCGAACTGTATGGGCCTTGATGGTGATTCCGCGCTCGCGCTCGAGGTCCATCGCGTCCAGCACTTGCGCCTGCATCTCCCGCGCAGTGAGTGAGCCGGTGAGTTCCAACAGCCGGTCGGAGAGCGTCGACTTGCCGTGGTCAATATGCGCGATGATCGCGAAGTTGCGGATGTGACTTGGATCCATGCGGAGTACGATCTACCTCAATCTTCGATGCTACCACTCTGGCGCAAAGCCGCATCGCTTCCTGGCATCGCCGCACCGGCGTACCGATTTGCACCTCAAACGTCTTACAATGGGCAAGGCGTTCGCGGCTTCGGCCCTTGTGTAGAAACCAGCGGGTTGATGGCTGAATTGAGTTGCTAGCACGGAGACGTAATTGCAGGATCAGGACAACGATATCGATGGGCAACGTCATCAGGTGCAGAATTTGAATAGATTTCCGCAGTGGGCAATCGCGATAATGTGCGTACCGCTTTTGCTGCTGATCGGCTGTCCGCAGCAGCAGAGAACATCAGGCAACATTCCTGCAAAGGCCACGGCGCCGACCGTCGCCGCGCAGTCAGCGACGGCTGCTCCGCCGATGACGCAGGCGCAGTCGAACGATCTCGCCGCAAGAACCTACAAGGATCGCCAACTCATCAATCGCGTTGAAGGCATCTATCAAAGCGGCATCAACAACTATCGCGGCGGAAGGCTCGAAGCGGCGCGATCTGACTTCGACATGGCCGTCGACCTGATGCTGACCAGTGGGATGAATATGAAGTCTGACCCGCAACTCGCCGATGAGTTGGAGCAGCTCCTGAACAAGATCAATACGCTCGAGATGTCCGCGCTGAAAGAGGGCACAGGTTTCTCCGCACCCATCGAGGCTGCACCGCTCGATGCAGCCGATGAAGTCACGTTTCCGCCAGACGCGGCTCTCACTGCAAAGGTGAAGGAAGAACTCAAGACAACACAATCGGACTTTCCGCTCGTGGTCAACGATTACGTTGCCGGCTTTATCAACTACTTCACAAACTCGAAGAACGGCCACGCTACTCTTCTCCACTCCCTGCAGCGTGCTGGCAAATATAAGGAGATGATCTCGAAGATTCTGCGGGAGGAAGGGGTTCCGCAGGATCTGATCTATCTCGCCGTTACCGAGTCGGGCTTCCAGCCGCAGGCTCTTAATAGAAAATCCGGCGCCGGAGGCATGTGGCAGTTCATGCCAACCGGTGCCTACGGCCTTGCGCGCAATGGATGGGTGGATGAACGCTTCGACCCTGAGAAGTCTTCACGTGCCTACGCCAGATACATCAAGTCGCTCCATGACCAGTTCGGCGACTGGTATCTCGCGATGGCTGCATATGACTGGGGTCCTGGATACGTGCAGCGTTCCGTAATGCGCACCGGCTACGCCGACTATTGGGAGCTATACAGGCGCAACGCGCTGCCGCAGGAGACAAAGAATTATGTGCCCGGAATCATCGCCGCGATCATCATGGCGAAAAACCCGAAACAGTACGGTTTGGAAGGTTTGGTACCGGAACCGGAGGTAATTTCCGATACGGTCAACGTTGATTACCCTGTGGATCTGCGGCTGGTTGCGGATCTGGCCAATACGTCGCTGCCGGAGATTATTGCTCTCAATCCAAGTCTCTTGCATATGACCACCCCGCGAGACACCGACTTCGATCTGCACGTTCCCGTGGGCACGCGCGATCTCTATCTCACGCGCATCAAGAATATTCCCGAAGGCAAACGGATGAGTTGGCGCTTCCACGTAGTGCGGCCCGGCGAGTCGCTCGAAAGCGTAGCAAGCATATTTCATGATCGCCCTGCCGAAATTGCCGCGGCAAATCGTCTTGACGCAAACGTTTCAATCACCACTGGAGACCAACTAGTGATTCCGGTGACGGCGGTAGTCGCCGCTCCGCATCCGTTGCACTACGTAACGCGGCCGGGTGACACTCTGGTCACCATCGCCGACCGCTTCAATGTTTCTGTCGAAGACCTCAGACGCTGGAACCATCTTTCCTCCAGCACCATCAAGCCGCATCGCTCACTTGAAGTCGCTCAGCCAGTGCATCTCGCTCCTGCGACGCATGTGCGAACGAAGAGATCGCATGCGGTAACCGGTGCTATTGCGAAGCGTAGGTCAACAGCGTCCTCCTCGCCAAAGTCCTCCGCGATGTCCTCTTCGCATAACTCCACAGCGAAGATGACAATGCGAAAGAAGCAGAAGAAGTCTTCAAGGTGATGGTGCGAAGCTGACCCATTCGCTACCTCGACAAAAAGATTGCTTGCTATCGCTGGCGCATCGTTGCATGATGTTGCTAGAATTCGTCAGCTGAGTGATTATGTTTTGTTCGCAACGCGACTTCGGTTCTGAGACGCGCTGCAGGTCAGAAAGCAAGTGCCGTAAAGAGGATTCGACGATGAAGTTAAACAAACAAGACGGCCTCGACGAGATTGTGAAGATTCATGCAGCTGCAGCCAGCCATGGTGTCGATGTCAATTCCGATGGCTACGAAGGCAATGGTTCCTACGAAGATGACGAGGAAGAAGAAGAGGTCGTTGTGACGATGACCTCGGATGACGACGATGATCTCGACGGGTTGGAAGATGAAGTTGACGAGCTAATGGAAGGTTCAGCGCATGCCGAAGAGGCTGTCATTGCAACCGCTCCACCATCGCCCGTCGCGGGCTACACTCCCGCAGCAAGCGCCTCGAAAGTTCCCGAGAAGAGTTCGACCGCCGCCTCTGCCAGCATGCCGAGGAAGAAGTCCGTGAAGAAAGCGGCGCCGGTCAAGAAGGCTCAGAAGAAAGTTGCAGCGAAGAAGCTGGTTGCGAAGAACGCCCCTGCGAAGAAGGCGGCGACAAAGAAGACTGCAGCAAAGAAGGCTGCAGCAAAGAAGGCCCCTGCAAAGAAGGCCCCTGCGAAGAAGGCTGCTGCCAAAAAGGCAGTCAAGAAGGCCGCTAATAAAACGACATTGAAATCTGCCGCGAAGAAGTTGAGTGCTCCGCGCGGCGGTAAGGCTGCTTTGAAAAAAGCAGTCGGCAACAAGGGCACTTCAAGAAACAAAAACTCAA
>JANYLK010000011.1 GCA_025357875.1 Granulicella sp. | reverse complement strand
GGCCATCTCAGCAAGCTGCCGCAGCGAGGTCGCCGCAAACAGATTCGACGGCACCAGGAACGGAAATGTACAGGCGTCATCCGAGGGACGAAAGCCCGACGCGATCAGACCAACAGGGTTGATCGGGCTTCCAAAACCCCTCTCCATCAGCGTCTCTGTGGGCGACTCTGTGATTCTTTGAAAGTGATAGGGGCCATAGTCACGTTTGCGCTGCTGGACCTGCATCGTCTGCACAACCAGATTCATTGCCTGCTTCCACGCCGCATCGAACGGCTTCACGTCGCCGGTCTGCTTCCAGTATCCGTGCGCCAACCGGATGGGATAGCAGAGTGAATCAAGCTCGTACTTTCGCTCGTGGACACCGCGCTTCATCTCCGTTTGGTCCGGCGAGCTTGTATTAGGCGGCGGAGCGTACAGGTCGGAGAGGAACGCATTCGCATAGGGGTCCGTGAGCAGGCAGCGCGTCTGCCTGCGGATAACGCCTTCCAGTAATTCGCGGAGCGAAGCATCCTTGGCAGCCAGGCCCAGATACGGCCACACCTGCGCCGATGAGTCCCGGAGCCACATTGCTGGAATGTCGCCCGTAATCACTACCGTATCTGGCTTGCGCTCAAATACGCCGGGCTGCACTGTCGTATCGAGCGTATTGGGGAAGCAGTTCGTGAATAACCGCGCCATCACCGGATCGTTAATCATTCCACTCACTCGTTCGATCAAGGCCTCGACGGAGCGGCTTTGAAATTTGCGGTCAGCGCGCAGTGGTCGCCCAGTCGCCGTTGCGGCCGATTGTGCAGATAAATTCAAATCCTTCATGAGGAATCCAGCCGTCACCCCAGCTGACACCTGCAGCGTCTTGCGCCTGCTCCAGACCTCGGTCGTTCAGGCGATCTCCCATTTGAGTGCAGCGTTGGACGTGCTATTGCCGCTCAGTCGCATAGTCTGCCCTGCTTTCTCGACTATGACTGATCTGCCGTTTACGGTGACATGTTTGATTCGGCTAAACTCGGGCTCTGCAAGTGTGATCTCGATAGTCCAACGTCCAGATGGTGCCGGTGCATACCAACCGGAGTAGCCCTTTGATGTCCTTTTGAATCCAAGCAACGGCGAATTGAACTCGTACTCGGGGAAGGGAATCACAGGTTTGAACCTGACCCCGCCGGGGTGAAACTCGGCACCAAGAAGCTTGGTCGCGGAGTAGAGTGGCCATGCGTGCGAATGCATGTTGAGCACGGGAAAATTGACTCCGGTGCCCCCGGGCCACTTCGATAGAACCGAGTGATAGCAGTCTGGGCCGCTCCATATGCCGAACCACATGTTGGGGTAGGTATGGGCGTGGTGTGCGAGCGTGTTCTTCTTCCACTCGTCCCAGGCCAGATCTCCATCCACCATGGCGAGTGCCCAAATCAGGGTTCCATTGATAGAGGCGAAGACTCCGCCATTGGTTCCCGTGCCCGGCTCATCCTTCATCGTCGGGTCTGCCTCGCTTTGAAGCAGTGCGCCAATAGGGGATGGTTTACGGGCCAGCGTGTTGATTGTGTTTACGAACGCGGCGATCTTGTCCTTCGGCACGCAGTCGCTGATCAGGGCCCAGGGCTGCGGTTCGAGCCACATCTGTTTTTCACCTATCCAGCCGAGTTTGTCGCCGAGCCACGCACGCCGATACCAGCCTTCATACCACTGCGCCTGCACCGCGGTGCGCTGCTCCCTGGCCTTGGTCCGGGCCTGCTCTGCTGGGCGCTGCTGTCCAGCGAAGTCGAGCATCATAGCGTAGTAATCGAACACGTACGGTGCCATGGCAGCGTTGAGAACGCTCTCACCGATCTTTAGGGTCTGCGCCGACTCCTCGGGCGTCAGATGGGTGTAGACGATGCTGTCATTCCAATCGCCGTTGAAGATCTTCAGCAGACCATGCCTGCCGATGCCAATCGCTGAATTGAGATGCGTGAAGGATCGCCAAAGAAGATCGAGCACTGTGGGATCATCGGGTCTTGTATTCTGGCGCGGATATATGGGGATACGTTCCGCAAGGAAGCTGCGGTCTTTAGTCGCCAGGACATATTCGCTCGCTACCCAGAGCAGCCAGAGTTGAAGATCGCTGGGCCGGTACAGGCATGGCATGGGAACACCCTGACCGACAATGGCGTAAGGAAGTGAGCCGTCGGGCTGAATCTCCTTGAGCGTGTAGCGAAGGACCTGCCGCAGGATATCCGGGTCGGTGAAAAGCAGCGGCAGCGCATGCTGCAGCGGATCACGAGCCGCGCCTTGCAGACCGGCCTGGTACTGATAGCCCGCTCCCTGCGACAGGATATGTTCGCGGAAAAAGCTGTCATAGGTGAGGCCGCTGCGAATGTAGTAGCTGCTCCAAAGTGCCTCGCGCTCGACCCACGGATGTGCCGGAATACGAAGCAATGGTGCAGCGGGCTTCCAAAGCGCACTGGATCGCGCCCAAAGCGACGCCGGGTCCGCGGAGTACTTTGCGACCAAGGCATCCGCTGTGAAACCCTGTGGAACATAGCCGTAGAGGAAGTAGATGGTGCGGCTCTCGCCCGGTTTCAGCGTGAGATGTCTCCCTAGGAAGAACGCGCTTTCAGGTCCTTGTGCGCTGAGATCTTTTCCCAGCACGGTAGTGGCTCCCTCGGGGTGCGCGATACCTCCGCCGAAGAACCGCTCCGCATTGGTCGCATAGCCGTCCACCGGAGCGTCCAGCGAAACAAGGAAAGTTGCGGGCGGCAAAAGATCATCCATGCTCGCGCCCGGCGCGAGCGGAGGTGTGGCACCGCCAAAAAAGCCGGTGGGTTTAGCGGTGAGTGAAGCCTGGGTCTGTTGCCACGCCTGTTCTTCCGTGGGCGTACGTCCCATAAAAGTCTGCGTCTCCAGCAGGCCTTTCCCGTCTGCCATCGATTCGAAACGGTGTTTAAAGCGAGCAGCAAGATCGTGCCGACGCACCACGGCTGACGGCGATCCGCTGATGACTCCGCCCTCCATCAGTGAACGATAGGACAGTTGATAATTGCTGCAACCCCAATACTCAACCCAGCGCGGCGTAACTGTCTGGCTGGATTGGTTCGTTAGAGTGACCTGCGAGACGATGACCGGATCATCGCCATAGGGCGCAAAGAGAATCTGATCGACTACGTATTTCTGCGACGCTACGCGCTTCTGCAGGTATCCCATCCCAAAGACGCGCTCGAAGGAATCCGCGGCGCCGGTGTAGTAGGTACTCAGGACGAGGTGCTCGCCTTCCGCCAGAAACCCGATGCCTCCGCCGTAATGCGCATGGTCCGGACTATAGTCGTTGAGAAACTTCGGACTCCCTTCATCCTGACGAACCTGCATGTAGCCATAGTTGGAGACCACACCGACGAGCCGATCATTTCCCACCTGGTGGATGTGGTCCGTAGGCGATACCCACTCCTTGTCGACAGGCAGTACAGCTAACGGATCTTTGAGCTGATCGCACGTGTAACGATAGGCCGGGAGTCCATGCTCATCTTTCTCCCAACGTCCGAAATGTCCTGAGCCATAGTCTGTCGCGGTACCTTGCTTGTCATTGACCCGGCCTGACGCATCGTGGGGCTGAGGCGCACCTGCGAATGCTCGCGGAACAAGGCTGTTCGCCAATCCCAACCCTGCCAGCCCGACGAACGTGCGACGTCTCATCATGCATAGCCCTCTCTACGGTGTGTCGCTCAGCGATGGAGGCGCATCCTGCGGCGCAGCTCCCCAGTGGGTGTTGGGATGTGCGCCGAGCGTGAACTGCAGCGTGCCGCCCTCCGCGATTTTGTTGAACGGAATCCAGTTCCTGCTTTGCCCACGACCATCGAGGCTGACCTGTTGGATATATGAGGTCGCGTCCGGATTCGCCGACGTTGTGATCGTGAAGGTCTTCCCGGTGTATGGAGGCTGAAGATGAATAATCACCTTCGAAAAGACTGGGCTGACGAGCTCATAGGCAAGGCTGGGCGGGTCTACGCTGTAGATGCCCATCATCGTCAGTACCGCCCACGACGACATCGCGCCACAATCGTCATTGCCGGGAACGCCGTCCGGGTCATCAAGATAGTTCTCATTCAGCACGCGGCGGACCACCTTTTGCGATTTCCAGGGTTGGCCTGAAAAGTTGAAGACGAACGGCGCTTGCAGATCAGTTTCGTTATTGGGATCGTAGTACTGCCCATACCATCCGGGGAACGGGTAATCGAAAAACTCGGTCATCCGAGCGTTGAATGTCTCTTTGCCCATCGCCTTGACCAGCCAGGCAAGGTCAGCCGGGGCGAACGACAAGTAATGCCAGCCTGTGCCTTCCACAAATCCGTGGCCGTCCTGTGCAGGATTGAAGTCGGGCACCCAGATGCCATCGGCGTTCCGTTGGCGGAAGAACTTCTCGCCCGGATCAAAAAGATTGCGGTAGTAGAGGGCACGGTCGTACATGAGTTTGGCGTCCCTATCCTTGCCCAGCGCAGCGGCGAGATGGTGCAGGGATGCATACGCGAGTGAATACTCCAGGGTCTTGGCAACCGAGTCGTAGTCAAGCTTTTTGGCCGGCACGTAGTGGATTTTATTGATCGACTCAATGCCCTCTTGTCCGACGTATGGGCGGCCCGGTGGTGGCGCTTCAGTGGCGTCCTTCAGCATTCCTTCCCAGGCGGTCTCGATGTCGAACCCATGAAGGCCGTCCAGCCACGTCGTCGCAAGCGCAATCGAAAGCGGACTGCCAACCATGTCGTTTGTGTAGACATTCATTTGCGGCCATCGGTCGATCCACCCTCCCTGCTGATACATCAACACGACCGACTGCGCCATATCCTGCATGCGTGCCGGCTCGATCAT
>JANYLK010000229.1 GCA_025357875.1 Granulicella sp. | reverse complement strand
CGTCCGCCCACATGCGCATTCGTCGCTATCTCCGTGAACGAGACTCGGCCCCCATCTCACTAAGACGATGGGGGCCGAGGAGTTACGTGGCGATTCGATGACCGGATTCTAGTGAATTCTGTAGCTCAGGCCGAACGAGAGAATCGGAAAGAATCGCAGATCCTTCAGATCGTTCTGAAGCTTGTTCTGTTCACTGGTGACAGAGCCCTGCGGTATCGGACCACAATTCGTGTACACCCCACCCACAAAGCCAGTGCATCCGTTTCCGCTGACGTTGTAGACCACCGTGGGCTGCGAAAAGTATTGGAAGCCGAGTTCGGTTATGAAGCGGAAGTGACCCTTCTCTGGAAGCATATTGCCGGTTCCGATTGTGACTCGAGGGGCGACCTTATTACCGCCAAATGCGAAGACACCGGTGCCAGTAACTGGGTTACCCGGCTGGCTGTAATAGGACGTGCCACCAAGCGTAAAGCTCTGACCTGCGGGTACAGAGAGGGACGCGTTGAGTCCGGTGTTGTTATAGATGGTCGCTCCTCCGCTCAAGCGGAACCAGCCGCCGAAGGGAAACCAATCTGCCATGATGGCCGCATTCTTGAATTTAATGTTGCCGTTTATATCGACGTTGTCCGTGGTGATCGTGCTCGGAGTGTAGGACAAGAACGAGGCTCCCCCGCGCAGATTCAAACGCCGCCTCACCAACGGCGTAGCAACGTCGAAGCCTACGCCGGCGACACCGAACTTCGCAGCCACTGCAATACCGGAGAAGGGTCGCGCTCCAGTTTCCGGCTGATTGACACGTGGGGCAGCCTGCGTGGTGATCGAGCTTTGAGCCGGCGTCTCGAATAAAGCTGACGAACTGGAACTTGAAGTCGCGGGCAGATCAGCGAAAGCCATTTCGATTGCGGCAGGCACGTTGGTTGAACTCGTGGCTGGCCTCTGGCTCTGAGCGGAAACGACTAGTGGAGACAATGTCATCGCAGCGGTGAGGGCGGCGAGGATCGGCAGAGACAAACGGGTCATGTTTTATTTCTTTCCTGAAATGATGTCTGGGGATGCGCCGCTGAATTATTTCAATGTAGAAAAAGATCCTTGGCGGGATAAAGTGGGATCGAAATAAACTGTCCCATGGAAGTTAACGAGGATATTTCCTGTATTGTGAGGCTTCTAAAATTATGCAGGCGCATCGCCCAAGTCGCATTGCAACTTTAGAATCACAAAAGGGAACCGTAGAGGGATAGACTAGCCATCGCCACCGCACATCATCCACGAATCCCCGCCGCCCCCTCTGCATCTGAAAGAAGTAAAGTGTTTATGCGCGAACGGATTGATAGGAGATAGCATGGCGTCTGCGAGGTTGAACGCGTTAAGTACGAGCCGAGTGAGGCCGCGTGTCGTAGTGATCGGCGGTGGATTCGCCGGAATTAACGCAGCGATGTCCCTGGCGGATCTACCGGTTGACGTCACTCTCGTCGATCGCAAGAATTACCACACGTTTCAGCCGCTGTTGTACCAGGTTGCGTTGGCCGTCTTGTCCCCGGCAGATATCGCTCAGCCCATTCGCTCGATCCTGCGCGACCATCCGAACATCGAAGTGCTGATGGACGAGGCTGTCGGCTTTGACCTCGACCAGCGCCACGTTCGTCTGAAGACCGGCGCCGTGCTCATCTACGACTACGTTATCGTGGCAACGGGATCGACCCACTCCTATTTCGGCCACGACGACTGGGCCAAGCTGGCCCCCGGGCTGAAGACGGTCGAGGATGCGACTGAGATAAGGCGGCGCGTGCTCCTCGCGTTCGAACTTGCCGAGCGCCATATGCTCGAGCGAGGAACCCATCCTCCACTGAACTTTGTCATCGTAGGCGGAGGTCCGACGGGTGTCGAACTTGCCGGTGCAATCTCCGACATCGCTCGCCTCTACATGCGCAATAATTTTCGTCATATTAATACCAGGCAGGCCAAGGTCATCATCCTCGAAGGCTCGCCGCACATCCTCGGGATGTATCCCAATGACCTGCAACTTAAGGCCTGCAAGCAACTCGAGGCGCTTGGCGTGGAACTGCGCACCTGCGCGCATGTCTCCGACATTCAGCCCGGCTACGTGATGGTAGGCGAAGAACGTATAGACGCCATCGTCACCCTGTGGGCGGCAGGCGTGCAGGCTTCACCGCTCGGCAAGATCCTTGGTTTCGAGACCGACAAGAAAGGATGTGTCCTAGTCGATGCGCATCTCAACCCCAATGGCCATCCGGAAATTTTCATCTGCGGCGATCTCGCGCACGTCGAGCAGAACGGCAAGCAGCTACCCGGTGTTGCCCAGCCCGCGATGCAGATGGGAACCTATGCCGCGCGCCGTATCGGTATGTTGGTGGGGCGAGCGGCCGGGTCAGAGGGTCACGCGCAAAAGCCCTTCCACTACTTCGACAAGGGCGACATGGCGACCATTGGGCGCAAGGCAGCAGTAGCTAAGATCGAATGGCCCTTCAAGGCGCATTGGAGCGGCTTCATGGCTTGGCTTGCCTGGCTGATGGTGCACATCTTTTTCCTCATAGGATTTCGGAATCGGCTTAGCGTCTTTCGCCAATGGGCATGGACTTATTTGACGTTGCAGGATGGGGCGCGCCTGATCACCGGGTCGCAGGACCTGCCTGGCTGGAAGGAAGAAAATTAGTTTAATTCCGAAGCCGTCATCTAGCCATTGGCAAGGTTAGAATGGGTGCCATGGAACCGACCGAAATGCAAGAATTTTCCAAACAGATGAAGGAGAGCGGCGAGGAGTCGCTGACCAGTATTGCGCTGGCCATCTCAATCCTTGCAGTGCTCGTGGCATTGGTGACGGTGGTTGGCCATCGCAGCCACACCGAGGCGGTGCTGATGCAATCCAAGGCTGGCGACCAGTGGAATGAATACCAGGCGAAGAAGATCCGTCAGGAGAGCCTGATGGTGGTGGTCGACCAGATGGCCCTGCAGCCAACTGTCGACGCCAAAGCTTCATCGACGAAGCTTGCCGAATACAAAGCCCATATCGCAAAGTGGAACGAAGACTTAAAGCAGGAGCGGGAGCAGGCGGAAGAGTACGAAGCCGAGGTCAAGCATTCGGAGAAGCAGGCGCAACACTTCGACCTCGGCGAGGCCCTCCTGCAAATCTCAGTGGTACTTTCGTCCATCACGCTCTTCACGCGCAGGCGAACTTACTTCATAGGTGGTGTATCGCTGGGAGTGGCGGGCGTTATCATTGCGGCCACGGCATGGCTGGTGCACTGACTGTCCAGCGTTCTAATGCAGCTGGTCCGGGATCACTGCGTATTGGATCAGCAGCTCGAACGAAACAATCTTCAACGAAGCCTCGTGGGTTGCTTCCAGTATCACCGCACAAGCTGCTCCAGCCTTCTGCACCTGCAGCCATCGAGCCGCGCATACACACCATCGGTCGCCCGGCTTTAGGCCTGCAAATCCGTGCTGAGGCATGGGCGTAGAGAGGTCGTTCCCTAGCGCTTTGGACGCAGCCAGGAACGCCTGATCGACGACACAACAAATGGTGTGAACTCCAAAGTCGTCAGGTCCAGTCTCGCAGCAACCCGAGCGATAAAAGCCAGTCATCGGAGCGCAGCCGCAAACAGCAAGGGGCTGACCCAGTACGTTGTTGCCGCGTGAGGTAAGTTCGGTAGCCAAGTCTTAAGGCTATTGGATTTCCGGTATTCCGGTGTGCTTGCTTCCCCCAATGCGCTGAATCGTTTTGATGTGGCACGAATTGTTTTGCGTAGCATACGCACGACTACTCATCGGGCGCTTCGTCGTAGACTGGGAGCGCAACCCTGCGGAGTGCTTTCGTATGAGCGAACTCGAAGGAAACACCAGCCGCCGTAGCTTCCTCACCAAAGCAGCCGGCGCAGCACTTGCCACTACGCTTCCATCCGCGGCACAGAGCGCAGTTCAGCCCCCACTAGCCGCGACAAAGAGGTCTGCCGCTATTGCTACGCGCAAGCGCCCGCTCAACGTTCTCTTTTTCATGTCCGACGACATGCGCACCGAGCTTGCCTGCTACGGAAGCCGTTTCAACATACACAGCCCGAACATCGATGCCCTGGGCGCGCGAGGAGTGCGCTTCGATCGCAACTACTGCCAGTTCCCCCTCTGCAATCCTTCGCGCTCTTCGCTGTTCACAGGCCACCTGCCGCGCGAAACGGGTGTCCTTGGCAACACCGCAGCCGTAGTCAAAACGCATCCAGAGTGGATCACTCTGCCGCATCTCTTTCGCCAGAATGGCTACACTACCTTGCGTAGCGGCAAGCTTTTCCACGCCGGTCTCGACGATTCGCAAGCGTGGTCTGACTTCGACGGCGATGTCGAATCCATGCATCCCACAACGGTTGGCATGAAGATGGAAATCCCACGCGCGCAGATCCCCATGCCTAGCGGAGCTCTCCCCGCCCTGCCGCAGGACACTGCACGAGCCGCCCACTCCGACGAGATCCTCGTGCTCGAAGGCAACGGCGAAGGCGCGGGTGATTACATGGTGGCCGACCGCGCCATCAAGTTTCTCAAGCAGGTTGCCGCCGATCCCGACAAGCCCTTCTTCATCGGCTGCGGCTTTTCCAAACCGCACAGTCCGCCGCAGGCTCCGCAACGCTTCTTCGACATGTACGACCCCGAGAAGATTCAGCTTCCTCCGAACTTCGCCGCATGGCCCACTGTCCCCGCGGGCTGGCCTAAGGCCGCGATTCGCCCGCGTAACGCCGACCTCTTCATCGGTCGCGGCGCGTCGGAGTCCGAAGCCAGGGAGGTCATCCGCGCCTACCTCGCATCCATCTCGTGGGCAGACTGGAACCTCGGCCGAGTCGTCGCCGAACTCGAGCGCCTCAAGCTCCGCGACAACACTGTCATCGTCTTCGTCGCCGACCATGGCTACCAACTCGGCGAAAATGGAAAGTGGTCGAAGGCAGGTAGCCTCTTCGAAGGCAGCACTCGCGTCCCCCTCATCATTGATGTTCCAGCGCAAACTATGCCGAACGCAAAAGGGAACGACCGCGCCTGCACCCGCACCGTCCAGTCACTCGACCTCTACCGCACCCTATGCGAACTGGCGCACCTTGACGTG
The DNA here is from genome assembly GCA_025357875.1 of Granulicella sp. Taxonomy (GTDB): domain Bacteria; phylum Acidobacteriota; class Terriglobia; order Terriglobales; family Acidobacteriaceae; genus Edaphobacter. Next base: position 15,173 of record JANYLK010000229.1, on the reverse strand, counting down.
CCTGCCGGAGTCGAAGGAACCAGCCTCGTACCACTGCTTCACAACCCGCGCGGTCAGTGGGAGCAGCCCGCATTCAGCATCTGGAGCGAAGACGGTACCAGCATCCATGGCACCGCAATTCGCACCGAGCAGTGGCGCTACGCGGAGTACGGGAAAGATGCTGCCAACGGCGCTCTACTCTTTGACGTGCACGCCGATCCAATGGAGTTGCACAATCTTGCGGACGATCCCAGGCACCAGCCCACTCGCGCCGAGCTATCCAAACTTATCGCCGCCTACAGCTATCCCTCTGCTTCCGCAGTGTAAAGCGTCATGGGCTGGGCGCCCCACTGCTCGCTTCTGCGAGAGGGCCGTCGTTCAATTCGGTCTAAACCATTGACACTCTGCATATAATGGAAGAAGGGGAAAAGCGCGACCTCTTACTGGCCAACGGTCCGAATCCGCCCGGCAAAGACCTGGTCTACTGGCACTACGGTCCGGACCTATCTCCCTTGTTGTTGATACTTTGTCGGAAAATGGATAAGGGGGGAGGGGGTCTTCGATGGCAAGCAATCCAACCTCCAGAACGCCACGCGTGACCATCGGAGTTTGTGGTGGCGTTGCCGCTTACAAGGCTGCTGAACTTGTGCGCACCTTGCAGAAAATAAATATCGACGTCCACGTGGTCATGACCCGCGCAGCCCAGGAGTTTGTCCGTCCGCTGACTTTCTCCTCGCTCACCGGTCACAAAGTCATCACCAGCATGTGGGAAGGCAATGCCGAAAGCCCTCCAACCGGCCTCGACGATCAGGACCAGATCGAGCACATCTCCGAGGCGCAAGCCGCCGACGCCGTCGTGATCGTACCCGCAACCGCCCACGTTCTGGCAAAGATGGCGCACGGCTTGGCGGACGACTTCCTTTCGACCATGCTCCTGGCCACAACCGCCCCGGTAGTCGTTGCGCCCGCGATGAACGTGAACATGTGGAACCACCCCGCAACCCGCGCCAACATCGCCCTGCTGCGTGAGCGCGGAGTCATCATTGTCGAGCCAGACAGCGGCTACTTGGCGTGCGGGATGACCGGTTCAGGCAGGCTCGCCAACGTCGAGGCGATCGCCCAAGCAGTCGTCGCCGCACTTGCAGGCATCCCGCAAGACCTCGCCGGTGAGACCATTCTCGTGACCGCCGGTGGCACGCGCGAGGCAATCGATCCCGTTCGATTCCTCGGAAATCGCTCCAGCGGCAAGATGGGCTACGCCATCGCCGAAGCAGCGAAACAGCGTGGTGCGCAGGTCATTCTCGTCTCCGCGCCGACCTCGCTATTGCCCACTGCAGGCTGCTCCTTCGTGCCAGTGACCAGCGCCGAAGAGATGCACCAGGCGGTAATGGAGCAACTTCCCCGCGCAACCGTCGTCGTCGGTGCGGCCGCAGTCGCCGACTTCCGCATGCCGTCTGTCGCGCTTGAAAAGCTGCGTCGCGAAGGTGCTCTGCATCTCGACCTCGAACCCACGGAAGACATTATGCGCAGTGTTGTCGACGCGCACCGCCCCGGCATGATCGTCATTGCCTTCGCAGCCCAGATGGATGCCGATGTCAGCCACGCGCGGGCCAAGTTGATCGCCAAAGGTGCGGACGCGATTGTGTTGAACGACGTATCGCGTCCAGAAATTGGCTTCGACTCCGATCGTAACGCCGCCACGTTCATCACCAGCGACGCAGCCATAGATATCCCCGAGATGACCAAGCGGGAGATGGCCGACCGCATCCTCGACCAAGTCCTTGGGCTCCGCAAAGTCATTGTGGGTGCCCCATGATCATCGAGGCTAAGCGGGGATTATCGTGGGAATACTCTCAACGAACGAAAGAATAATCAGCCCAGCGTCGGCATGGAGGTATCAACGCCAACACGAATGCCAGTTGGCCAGCGCGAAGTCACGGTCTTCAATCGAGTGTAGAAGCGAACGCCTTCCGGCCCATGGACCGCATGATCGCCGAACAGCGAGCGCTTCCATCCGCCGAAGCTATGAAACGCCATCGGCACAGGAATCGGCACATTGATCCCGACCATGCCAGCCTGCACGTTGTGCGCGAAAGCGCGAGCCGTGTCGCCATCGCGAGTAAAGATCGAAGTTCCATTGCCAAACTCGTGCTCGTTGATCAGAGCGATTGCAGTATCAAAGTCTTTCGCCCGCACGATACCAAGCACGGGCCCAAAGATCTCTTCGCGATAGATACGCATCTCCGGCTTGACGTGATCAAAGAGGCAAGCGCCCAAAAAAAATCCCGCGCCGCGCGGAAGCGCAGAAGCTCGGCCATCGACGACGAGTTCGGCGCCTTCAGTCTCGCCCAGCGCGACGTAACCCTTTACGCGTTCGAGATGCGCGCCAGTGATAAGCGGTCCAAGCTCCGCATTTACCTCCATTCCCGGCGCGACGGACAGCGCGGCGATGCGCGGCGTCAGCTTTGCGATCAGGTCGTCGGCAGTCTTGTTACCTACCGCAACCGCAACCGAGATCGCCATGCAGCGCTCGCCCGCCGATCCGTAAGCAGCGCCGACAAGCGCATCCGCTGCCTGATCGAGATCGGCGTCTGGCATCACGATCATGTGGTTTTTCGCGCCGCCCAGCGCCTGCACGCGTTTTCCGTGCGACGTGCCTTTCGCGTAGACGTATTCAGCGATCGGCGTCGATCCTACGAAGCTCACGGCCGCGATCCCGGAATGTTCGAGGATGCTGTCGACAGCCTCTTTATCACCATGAACGACGTTGAATACGCCATCAGGCAAACCTGATTGCTTCAACAACTCTGCGATCAGTATGGAGCAGCTTGGGTCGCGTTCGCTGGGTTTAAGGATGAAGCAGTTGCCGCAAGCAATCGCGATGGGAAACATCCACATCGGTACCATCGCGGGGAAGTTGAATGGCGTAATGCCTGCAACCACACCCAGCGGCTGGCGCAAGGACCACGTGTCAATTCCGGGACCGACCTGGTCGGAGAACTCACCCTTGAGCAGGTGCGGAATTCCGGTAGCGAACTCGACTACCTCTAGCCCGCGTGTGGCTTCACCGCGGGCGTCTGAGAAGACCTTTCCGTGCTCGGAGGTGATCAGCCGCGCGAAATCGTCGAGGTGTTGCTCGAAGAGTTCGCGGAATCGAAAGAGGACACGAGCGCGGCGCAACGGTGGTTGCGCTGACCATTCGGAAAACGCATTTTGAGCGGCATTGACGGCCGCGTCCAGTTCAGCGCGGCTAGCCAGAGGTACTAGCGCCTGTACCCGACCGGTCGCAGGGTTGAAGACGTTGGCTGTGCGCCCAGATGTTCCAGCGACAGCTTTACCGCCAATCCAGTGGGGAATCGCGCGTAGCATCGAGGCAGCGTCAGAATCAATTTTAGGAAGAACAGCGGTGGACATAGAGTGGGGCCTCGTTCCCGATTCACTAGAGTAGTCCATTGACACCTTACGGGTAAACGGAAGAAGCACACAATCCACCGCATGAAGGGTGGATTTGTGATCCGGAAATCGGTTGGACCAAATCCTAAGCAGTTGCCTCTGCGACTTCCACGGGGACGAGTTCCTCCCTGTGAGTGCTGCGGTTCTTGTAGCTGGCACCGACGAAATCGCGGAAGAGCGGGTGTGGCTCGAGCGGCTTGGACTTGAACTCGGGGTGGAATTGGCAGGCGAGAAAGAAGGGGTGCGTGGGAATTTCCACGATTTCGACGTAGGTGGCGTCGGGTGTGGTTCCCGTGAGGCGGAGGCCTGCACCGGTGAGGATAGGTTCGTACTCGCGATTGAACTCGTAGCGGTGACGGTGACGTTCCGAGATCTCGGTCGTGCCGTATGCCTTGGCCGCGAGGGAGTCCGGTTCAAGTTTGCAGGCCCAGGCGCCCAGGCGCATGGTTCCGCCCATCTCTTCGACGCCAGTTAGTTCGCGTAGCTTGTAGATGATGCGGTGCGGCGTGGCGGGGTCGAATTCGCCGGAGTTGGCGTGGGCGAGGCCACATACGTTGCGGGCGTATTCAATGCAAGCTGTCTGCATGCCGAGGCAGATACCGAAGTAAGGGATTTTGCTCTCGCGGGCATAACGGATGGCGTTAAGCATTCCTTCAATGCCGCGTTTGCCGAAACCGCCGGGGACAAGGATGCCGTCGAATCCGGTAAGCTGGCTCTCGTAATCTCGATTGAGCTTGCCGATGGCGTCCCCTTCAGCGGCATCGCGCGTCTCAAGGCCTTCAGCCTCGATCCACGTTACGCGAAGTTTGAGGTTATGCGAGAGCGCGCCGTGAACCAGCGCTTCCTTCAGAGACTTGTAACTATCTTCATACTCGACGTATTTGCCGACGATGGCGATGGACACTTCATCCTTCGGGTTGTAAGCGCGGTAGACGATGTCCTGCCACTTGGTGAGGTCCGGCGCCTTGGCGTCGATACGGAGCAATTGCAGCGCGAGCGTATCGACGCCCTCCGCCGCAAAGTTGAGTGGCACCTCGTAGATGCTGGCCACATCGCGCGCGGCGATGACAGCGTTCTCCTGCACATTGCAGAAGAGGGCGATCTTGTTACGCATCTCGCGGGGGACGGCACGGTCGGAACGGCATAGCAGGATGTCGGGCTGGATTCCGATGGAGAGCATCTCTTTTACGGAGTGCTGCGTCGGCTTTGTCTTGAGTTCCTGTGCGGCGGCGATCCATGGGATGAGGGTGACGTGGACGAAGACGGTATTGTCACGGCCGAGGTCCTGGCGCATCTGTCGAATGGCTTCGAGGAAGGGAAGCGATTCGATGTCGCCGACTGTCCCGCCGATCTCGACGATGGCGACTTCGCAATCAGCGGCTACCTTGCGCATGGCGTTCTTAATCTCGTTGGTGACGTGCGGAATTACCTGTACGGTTTTGCCGAGGTAGTCGCCGCGTCGTTCCTTGGTGATTATCTGCTCGTAGATGCGGCCAGTGGTCAGGTTGTTGTCGCGAGAGAGTTTGGCGTGGGTAAAGCGCTCGTAGTGGCCGAGGTCGAGGTCGGTCTCGGCGCCGTCGTCGGTGACGAAGACTTCGCCGTGCTGGAACGGGGACATGGTTCCAGGGTCTACGTTGAGGTACGGGTCAAACTTCATCAAATTGACTTTGATACCGCGCGCCTCGAGCAAGCAACCGATGGAAGCTGCAGCGAGTCCCTTGCCGAGTGAAGACACAACTCCGCCTGTTACAAAGATGTATTTCGCTGACATCTCCGCCTCCGTGTATTTAGTTGTCTGGATTGGCCGCGCGTCTGGGGCACGCTTAAGTATCGCAGGGATGAGGGGGAGGAGCAAATGGGATTTTTCGCAGATAGCAATCGGATCGGTGGACACGGCGCATCAGGTCGCGCCCACCGCTCGTGGGATAGTTGCTAGTGCGCTGTGACCATCTGTTCCGCTAGTTGGTGGAGGCCTACGCCGTTTGTCGGCCGGGTGTAGAACATGTGGCCGCCGGGGAACTCGTGCACCTGGATTCGGGCGGGGTCGCCCATGAGTGGCATCTGGTCGACGGAGAGGATGGATCCCATGAAGGGGCAGGAGAGATCGTTCCAGCCATGCACGATGAGGATGCGGAGCTTGGGATCGGAGGCGACGGCCTGGCGGAGGTCGGGGACCGATCCCTCACGCAGGTCGCTGCTGCGATCCCACTGGCGATTGACGTCGTAGGAGAGCGCGTTGTAGCGCGCGTCAGTCTTCCAGCCCACGGTCCGGGTGACGAAGTCGACCATCGCGGTAGTGGTAGGGGCGATGATGCCGGCGAGGATGGGATCGTTGGACTGCTGGTCGGGCGAGAAGGGAAAGGGGTCGAATCCAGTGACGTTGGAGTCGTAGATGGAACCGATGAGGCCCTGGGAGCGATGCACTTCACGCAGATAGGCGCCTGTGTCGAGGCGACCGCCGGAGTACTTGACGAACATGGGATCGAGGCCGGTCATCTGGGTGACGCGGGTTATCATGGCGTCGGTGGCGGCGGAATCGGAGCGGCCTTTCAGCAGCGTGGCGGCGTATTCGCCGCGGGTGTACGCGATTACGTCGGCCATGGCGGCGTCGGTAAGCTTGCCCTGGGATTCGAGATGCGCGGCAGCGATAGGCGGCAGGGTAGTCATCCAAGGGATGGGCGAAAGATTCTTGTCGCCGAACTGTGGGTTGAGATACGGGCTGACGAGAACGACGCCATTCGTCGCGACGCCGAGCGTACCCTGCAGGTAATAGGCCATACGCGGACCTCGGTAGCCGCCGTAGGACTCGCCGATGAGGTATTTCCTGTCGAGGAGGCGACCATTTTTGACCAACCACTTGTAGATGACGAGGGAGAGGTACTGGACGTCAGGTGTCGGGGCGTAAAAGAGCTTTTTGGTTTCGGCCTCGTCGACCAGCGAGCGGGAAAAGCCAGTGCCGATGGGATCGATGAAGACAAGGTCTGTGAAGTCGAGCCACGTGCCGGGGTTGTCGGTCAGGATGGCAGGGTCGGAAGGGGAGTCTCCTTCGTTGGCGAAGGGGATGTGCTTTGGCCCAATGGCACCAAGGTTGAGATAGACGGAAGAAGCGCCCGGGCCGCCGTTTAATGCGAAAGTTACCGGGCGATTGCGAGGCTGATCTTTGGGTGTGTCGAGAATGTAGGCGATATAGGTGACGTCGCCGGTGGGTTTGTCGTCAGACGTCTTAAGCGTGATGGTGCCGACGGTTGCGGTGTAATGGAGGGCCTTGCCGTTGACGTTAATAGTTTGCGCGACCGATTTGTCGGCGGGAAGCGGATCGAGCTTGGGCTTGGCGGAGTCGGTCGGCTTGGGCGCGGCATTTGCGTCAGCGGCAGCCGCGGCTGGCGTTTCGGAGGGTGCGGCCTGAGATGAAGCGCGCTGAGCGGTGGCGGACAGAGCGAGGAACAGCAGTGCCGGGGCGAGGGCGAGGTTGCGCAGGGTCATGAACTATCGTAACGCGAACTCTTGCGATAGTTAGGCAAGGTTACAGCGATTGCGTGCCCCACCCGACCTCGCCCAAACTTGACAGGCGCGGTGTCGGACTATTCCGCTGAATGAAGGAGTTGACTGCACACCCATTCAAGATGGGAATTATCAAGGGGCTTGCTGTTGAAGGCGGATCATTTTTTCACGATGCTTGCGGATGTAGTGGGCGGCGATGTCAGGGTAGAACTCGCGGATCGACGTAAAGCAGACGTCGCGCATGGCAGAGTAGCCAAACTTGGTGGCGAGAACGCTGAAGCTTGTGGCACCGGTGGGGTAGTAGGTGCGCGAGACAATCTGGGTGAGGACCTTTGCTCCTAGGCCGGCGATGTTCGGAGTCTGGCGGCCTCCGTAGGTTCGAGTCACGCCTTGGCGGCTGATGATGTAAAGCTCCCGCGTAGCGATTGAGTGGTGCTGATTACCGAGCGCGTAATATCGGGTGTCTTCGTGGAGAAGGCTGGGGAGGAGCCAGGCGCCGAGGTAGGTTCCGTCAGTCTTATCCAGGAAACCTCGCCAGATGTAGGCGTAAAAACCATCCGCGCCCTTACCGAGGACGGGGTGCGAGTTAATGCCTTCTGCCGCGAGCGAGTTGATTCCGAGAAAGATGAAAGAGGAATAGTCGAAGGATTGGCGGGTTGCGATTTCGAAGTTGTATTTCCAGCCTGGAGGAGGAGGCTTCGCGCCGCCAGATACGGAGCGAAAGTTCGGCATGAAGCCAAGAATTCGCTTTGGCTGCCGCCGCTCAAGGGGGATGAGGTTTCCGTCGGAATCTACGGGAAGGTCCTGGGCGGCACCTGGTTTGTCACCTGCCTGCGCCTGCATTGTTGTCTGTCCAGCGTCGAGAGAGCCCGAACCGACTGAGGCGCTCTCGGCCTGTGAATACTCAAGCAGCGTCTGCTCCGTCGGCTGCGGAGCATCCGGAAAAGATGGCTGAAGCCGCTGCGCCGGCAGAAACGCCGGACACAGCATGAGGAGAGCGATGGCGGAAAAAGCTCGCAGAAGATTTCCAATCAGGGAGCGAAGATACGTCTGGCTGATGCGTTACTGGCATGAGACGTTGAAGACCGGACGCGAGACTCAAACTTGGATTGTTTAGCGCCCGTACTCTTCCAGGAACTTCTCGACTTCGAGCGCCGCCATGCAGCCTGTGCCGGCTGCGGTTATGGCTTGGCGATAGCGGCGGTCTTGAATATCTCCACAGGCGAACACACCCGGAACATCCACTCCGTTGTGAGTGGGAAAGACGTTGCCGTGCGTCAGGATGTATCCATCGGGGTCGAGATCAAGCTGGCCGTAAAACATCTTTGCGTTGGGAATGTGGCCAATGCCGAGAAACATAAACGAGACTGGGAGATCGGTCTGCTCGCCGGACTTGGTGTTGCGCAGCTTGAGGCCGCGGACATCTTTCTCTTCAACTCCAAGAACTTCTTCGACGACGGTATTTGAAAGGAAGCGGATGTTGGGGTGGGCGACCGCGCGCTCCAGCATGATGCGGCTGGCGCGGAAATTCTCTGTGCGATTGATCAGCGTGACCTTCGTAGCGAATCGGGTGAGGAAAAGCGCCTCTTCCATAGCGGAATCTCCGCCGCCGATGACCGCGATCTCTTTGCCGGACGCGAAGAAGCCATCGCAGGTTGCGCAGGAACTGACGCCGTGGCCGATGAGTGCCTGCTCGGATGGCAGGTTGAGCCAACGAGCCGATGCTCCGGACGCGATGACTATAGATCGCGTATGAATCGGGTCCTTGCCAGCGCCAAGATTCAACACATATGGATGCTTGCTCAGGTCGACGGAGACGAGGTGGGCCATCTTGAGCTCAGCGCCGAAGCGCGTGGCTTGCTGCTTCATGTTTTCAATCAGGTCAGGGCCCTGAACGCCTTGGGGCCAACCGGGAAAGTTCTCCACTAGCGTCGTGATTGAAAGCTGGCCTCCAGGCTCGTGGCCCTCGAGGACGAGTGGCTTGAGGTTGGCGCGGGCTGCGTAGATTGCGGCGGTCAGGCCAGCGCAGCCGGAGCCCAGAATAACGGTGTCGTGCGTAGGAATGACGGTTGTGATATCAGACATGGTGGCTGATTAGATTGTAACTGGGTGGGTTGGATTCGGCGTGGCTGGATCAATCCAAGTCGCGGTAGGGGCAGTGGCGACAGTCGGAGTTGCAACAATAGCCGCGTTTCAGGTGGTATGCGGCGGTGAAGACGAGGTAAGGGCCATCGTAATAGAAGTCTTCCGGGGCGAGCTTCTGCTCTACAGATTCCCGTTCGCCTTGGGCGGCGTCGGAAAGCGGTGGCGAATTAGGAGGCATTGGTGACGCGGGCATAGACGGCTCAGAATAGCGTTGGCGCGGGTGGAATGGTTTCGACCGGCCGTGCGGACAAGATTGGACGCAGGAACCGTAGCTTCCTCGCGGAAGCAATTGGCAGTTGCGTCCCATTGGGGAGTGTCGAGGCCTCAGGATTCTGCACGCCTTCGATGAAGACAACGCCGTTGCGATAACGAATCTCTCTTCCCGGAACTGCGGGGACGCGTTCGCCGGGCACGACGATGCCGGCTAGGTTTAGCGGATCAGCGGCAGCGACCGTTATCTCACGTGGCGATTCATATTTGCGGGCTTCGCGCAATGATTCGACGGTCTCGGGCAGAGCGAACTGTTCGCCGCCAAATCCGGTGACGAAGCGGCCTCCTCGAACTTCGCCGCGGGCCTCGAGTCGGCGCAGGATGCCCAGCAACTCTCGCCATTTGGGAGCGTTTGATTCTCGGGCAAGCACTTCGCGGAACAGGACTCCGTAGCGAGCGAGAAGCATCCGGGCAAACGAGTCAAGAGCAGCGTCGGCGCGACGTGCTTCGGCGACATCACCGGCTTGGTCGCACTCATCTTCGCTCAACAGCGACCAGCGGCCAGCGGTGGTGCGGGATTGTCGTTTGCCTGGATTTTCTGCGGTGGTCATTTTCCTTCGCGGGTCCATTAGCGCGCGGAGCTGGTCGAATCCATCGGCCGCGGCCAGACCAGCGGTTGCGAGCTCCCACAGCGCGTGCGCCGTTTGTTGGCGGGTGAGGTCAGCGATTCGCTGCAGGTCGTTGGCAAAGCAAGCACCACGCTGCTGCAAAAGTTCGCGGATCCGCAGCGCTTCGGGAGAAAGCGCTGCTGCGAGCAGCTTTTCGTCGACCGACTGCCGGGCCAGCGCGGCAGCCAGCCACGCAGCGGTTTCGCGGATGTAGAAGGTAATGGGAGCAGCGTTGGTTGGAATCACGCGACGAGGTGCTGCTCCATCACCGGTGGACCACGCAGGGTGGGGCGAGATGCGGCCCCAGCCGACGGCACCCGAAAGGCAAAGCTGATCAAGCCAGCGGGGGTCGTAGTTTGCGACGCGGGCGGGTAGCAGGGTGCGCTCCCACTCGACCGCAGGCGCCTCGAAGCCTTCGAGCTGCTGAAGAGCTGTCATCACGCCCTCTTCGCCGGCGAGTTGCGTCTGGGGTGCAACGTGCTGCCAGCCGAGCAGCCAACGCATGTAGACGGCGGGCGTGACCGGCTCGACCTGTTTGCGCGCAGTGGCCAGGGTGAGGCGGTGGATGCGTTGAAGGATGCGCCGCTCACACCACTCGATTGCATGATCCTCTTCCGTTGCGGCCCGCTCGAAGGCTCCGCGCATTAGCAGGCCTTGCATCTCCATCGCCAGAAACGCCTGAAAAAGGGCGGCAGGATCGAGTGCGAGACGGTCGGCGAAGGCCAGCGCGGTCGTGGGGCCGAGGATTTGTAACCATCCCTGGACGCACTGCTTGACGGCGTCTTCTTTCGTAACGGAATCGGATGCTTGTGGTGCGAATCCGTCGCGCAGGGCGGCAATGTGAGGAAGGCGTTCCGTCGCGGTCCAGCACGGAATGCCACTTAAGCTGATGCAGTGCGCGCGTCCGGTTTCGACGAGCCGCTCGAAGTAGTGCGGCCAGTGTCGCGTATCGCCGACGGAATCATTGAGCAAATTGAGCGGCAAGGCAATGAGCGAGTGGAGAAGATCGTGTAACTCATGCTCATCGCGGAGGTCAGGCCACAGCTCGCGGCGGACAGTGTCGATGGCATCCTGACTAAGTTTTCCGGCACCGTCAGAGACGCTACCAGGCAACGCGCGACGCAGCGTGACGGCTCGCGCGCGACGTTCTTCCAGACCGGCCTCATCGAGGAATGCGTACGGATTTGCGTTGAGGAGTTCGTGGGCAAACTGCGAAGGAACTGGCGTGTCGACAGCGAGGCAGCGGATTGCGCCTGAAGCAATTCCGCGCAGCACTTCGTTCAGGCCTTCGAGGTCCATGGCTTCCTGCAGGACATCCTGCATCACCTCGTTGACCAGGGGATGGTTGGGAATCTGAATGTCGCCAACGATGGTCTCGAAACAAGCAGCAGCTTGCGGGAAGACGCTGGCGAGCAAGTCTTCAGAGCGTGTGCGCTGAATCTGGGGCGCGATGCGTTTGCCCTTGGACATGCGCAGCAACTGCAGTGAGCGGTTAGCGGCCCAGCGCCAGCGCGTTTTGAAGATCGGCGACGCGATCGCGGCTTGTTCGAGAAGCTCCTTTGCGGTGTGCTCGGTGAGGAATTTGAAGACATCGGAGAGCGGGAAGCTGTGTTGCTCGGCGAGCGAGATGTTGATGCCGTTGTCAGTCGCTGCGGCCTGCAATTCGAAGTTGAAGCCGCGACAGAAACGCTTGCGCAGCGCCAATCCCCAGGCCTTGTTGACGCGGCCTCCGAAGGGCGCGTGGAGGATGAGTTGCATGCCTCCGCCTTCGTCGAAGAAGCGCTCGGCGATGATCGTGGTTTTGGATGGGACGGCTCCCAGGATGGCGCGCCCGGCTACGATATAGGCGACGAGCTGTTGAGCGGCCGAAGAGCAGACGCCACAGTTGTCCATGAGCCATGCAGCGCAAGCGGCGACTTCGGGATTGCTGGAGCGTACGCCGGACGGAGAAACATTTGAAGTGCGAGCAGCGATCTCTTCGCGTAGTTCACCAACGCCGTCGCATAGGACAGCAGTTCGCTGTGGTGCTTCGCCGAACCAGAAAGGCAAGTTGGGCGGCGCTCCATGCGCGTCTTCGACGAGGACACGACCGGCTGCTTCGACGCGCTGGATGCGCCAGCTTGTGTTGCCAAGCAAGATCACGTCGCCGGGTCCGGAGTCGACGGCGAAGTGCTCATCGAGCGTGGCAATTTGTATCCCTTCCGGTTGCAGGATTACGTTGAAGAGCGCCGTGTCGGGAATCGCGCCGCCGTTCGAGATGGCGATGGAGCGCGAGCCGCGACGCGGGTGGAGCTGGCCGTGAACGCCGTCGCGCAGCAGATACGCGCCATAGCGGCCGCGGCTAGATTCGATGCCCTCGCTAAGCAGCTTGATGATCTCGTCGAACAGTTCTCGTGTCAGGTTGCGATAGGGATACGCTCGACGCACGACGTTGTAGAGTGCATCTTCTTGCCATGGCTCCGCGCCGACGCAGGCTACGATCTGCTGCATCAACACATCGATCGGCTGCGGTGGGACTTCGAGCCGGTCCAACTCGCCGGCGCGCATCTTGCGGATGAGTGCTGCCTGTTCGAGCAGGTCGTCGCGTGTGGTCGCGAAAAGGCGACCCTTTGGAACAGCTCCGCGCCAGTGACCTGCGCGTCCTACTCTTTGCATCGCAACTGCGACGGCTCGGGTGCTTGCAATTTGGCAGACCAGATCGATGTTGCCAATATCGATCCCAAGTTCCAGCGAGGCGGTCGCGACCAGGATGCGAATGTCGCCGTTCTTCAATCGCTGTTCGGCGTCGAGGCGAAGTTCGCGTGAGAGCGAACCGTGGTGCGCGGCGACGCAATCCGGACCAAGTTCTGGCGTCAGGCGTTTTGAGAGTGCGAAGGCAATCTTCTCGACCAGGCGGCGCGTGTTGACGAAGACCAGCGTGGAGCGGTGTGCGAGCGCGTGGGCGGCGAGTTTGTCGAATACCTCTTCCCACATCGTGTTGCTCGTGACTGAACCCAGCTCGTCGCAGGATGGAATCTCGATCGCAATGTCGAGCGTGCGGCGCTGGCCGACCTGGATGATCGTTGCGGGGCTTCGAGTCGAGCTTTTTACATCCCATGGATCACGATGAAGCTGTGATGGATGGGGCACCCGAACTTCTAAGCCGTCCTGCTTCGCCTCATCTTGAGGTTGAGAGCCGGTGAGGAAGTCGGCTACTAGTTCGATCGGGTTCTGCGTGGCAGAGAGACCCACGCGTTGCGGCGGTGTGCTGCGGCCGGTAAGGAACGTGCCGGGCGAGAGCCGATTCTCGCCGCAGACAAGGGCGTCGAGACGCTCCAATGTTAGTGCCAGGTGCGCGCCGCGCTTGTCGTCGGCGACTGCGTGGATCTCGTCGACGATTACTGTGCGCACGTTTCGCAGATGCTCTCGCGACTTACCGGCGGTCAACAAAAGGTAGAGCGACTCGGGCGTGGTGACGAGGATGTGCGGCGGATTGCGCAGCATGCGTGCACGCTCGATGGGCAGCGTGTCGCCGGTGCGGACTCCGGTACGGATCGGCGGGCACAGGTATCCGCGGGCCGAGGCGAGTTGTTGAATCTCGGCGAGCGGGCCGTCGAGATTTTTCTGTACGTCGTTCGACAAAGCTTTCAGCGGCGAGATGTAGACGACCTGCGTGACCGGCGCAAGTTGTCCCGCGATTGCCTGGCGAAGTAGCTGGTCGATTGCCACGAGGAAGGCAGCTAGCGTTTTGCCTGAACCGGTGGGCGCAGAGATCAGGGTGGTGTCTCCGCGCAGGATGCTCGGCCAGCCCTCTTCCTGCGGTTCGGTTGCTGAGCCAAACCTGGTGAGGAACCACTCTGCTACTACTGGATGCGCCCACGCGAGGGCAGCGGCAGTCTGCGGTTCGAGAGTGGGAGCGGCCGCCATGCGCTATTGTAGCGCGTGATCTTCGCTGTTTATTCGGTATACCCCCGGGCGGTACCCCTATGTCAACTGGTGACTTCGAAGGCCATATTTGGTGGGTAGGGAGCTACCCCCCTTGGAGAGGTGAGGCAAGTGAGGCGAAGACAGGAGCAGATTCTCTTCGGGAATGACAAACAGGGCGGTTACATTTTCCCGGTGCCGATATCGGCGGCGGCTGCGGCGGGGTTGTCGGCGTCGAGGAAGGCTTCGATGGCGGAGTCGAGTTTGTTTTGTGCGGCTAGGATGAAGTCGATGGCGTCACGTCCGGCGCCATGGCCACCGCCGTTGGGCGTGACATAGTGGGCGGCGGCTTTGGCCTCGGCACGGGCGTTGGCGGTTGCGATCGCAAGGCCGCAGGTGCGCATCACCGGGAGGTCGACGACGTCATCACCTACATATGCGAGTTCGTCGATTGTGATTCCTGCGCGGACGAGGATTTCGTTGACGGCGGTCGTCTTGTGCGCTTGGCCCTGGTAGACGAATTCGAGCTTGAGGTCCTGAGCGCGCAGGGCGACGGTAGCTGATTCACGCTTGGTAATCAGGCCTACGCGGAGGCCGCCTAGCCGAGCAAGGGTTATACCCAGGCCGTCGTGCGCAGTGAAGCCCTTGAACTCCAGGCCGTGCAGCTTGCCATCGGGTCCGGGCTTGCCGTTATTTTCGGGTAGGAAGAAAAGCTGGCCGTCGGTAAGGACTCCATCGACGTCGAAGATGAGGACTTTGATGCGGCGAGCGCGGTCTTCCGCGGTGGTGGTCATGATGTTGATGATAGCTTGCGCAGGTTAATTGACTATTGGTGGTTAGGACGCCAGTTTGCGGAGGGCGTTCGCGGACAGTGTTTTCGACTCGTGTGAAATGGCCTCGTCGGTTGCTGCATCCGACGGAGCCAGCAGGGCGAAGTGCGGCGTAGTTATGGCTGCAATTGGAGCCTGGCGGTGGGCGGATGAGTGGGGATAGAGCTCGGGCGCGGCAGCAAGGTTGGCGCGGACGGGCAACTGGTGGAGATGAGCCCGGACGATCTCCATGTCATGGTTATTGGCGACCGAATAGCCGGTATAACCCTCCTGCCAGACCGTCAAGTCTGTGTCGAGCCGATAGGAAAACCCATTCTTGATAATGGCAACGGCCTGGTCGAGTGTGATGGACTGCGGGGTCAGCAGAAGGTGGACGTGGTCGGGCATGACGACGTACGCGTGAAGCTTGTAAAGACCAAGGGTGCGGTAGTGCAGCAGCGTGTCGATGAAGAGTTCGGCGACGCGAGTGATCTCGAAGATGGCA